>CAYGWP010000325.1:0-6244 GCA_964353455.1 uncultured Anaerolineales bacterium | reverse complement strand
TCAAACGCCTGGACGGAGACGGCGTCGTAATTGTACTTGCCGTAGTAGGAGTATAATGGCATGTATGTCCGCCATGCGATGACGAAGTCGCCGTCATCATCCATCGCCACCGACGGCGCATACTGGTCGTAATAATAATTGTTGTAACTGACCATAAACGCCAGGCCTTTGGGCGTGCCGTCGGCGTCGAAGAGTTGCGCCACGATGTCTTCGGCGGAGGATGAGGAATAGAAGTTGTAGTCCACCCACACGGCCACGAAGTCACCGTCGGCATCCATGGCGATCGCGGGCGAGTACTGGTCATAGTTGTTGTTCGTGATCTCCATCTCGGCCCCCACCGGGTTCACGGCCAGCAGCAGGCGATCCTCCAACCGTTCAACGTGAGGCATGGCTTCATGGCGCGATGACATAATCTCGTCCTCCCAAACGGTAACTAGGGCTTGGGCTTGACCCCGCCGGGCCATGAGGCCCCGCGTGCCCGAATCTCCCCCGCGCCTCCAGGCGCGGGCGGCTGCTGACCTTGAGGCTGGCCATCCCCCTGCCCGGCCGGGGCAGGTTTCAGCCAGTATGCGAACTCCGGCGCCGTAACCCCTTCGTACGCCGGCCGGGTCGTCTGGTTCAGGATCGACGGCCGCAGCATCCCGGGCAGGAACTGAACGTCATAGAGTTCCTCGGCGCCCGCCGTAAACTGAAGGGTGGCCACGTGGCGCCCGTCGCGCAGGTCCACCACCGCCACGCCGCACAGGAGCCGATGCTCAAACCGCTTCTGCACCGGCAGCCCCGCCCACAGGTGCTTCTCGCGAATCAAGGAGATGCCAACCAGGGCGTACGTGTTGCCGACGAAGCACAGCCCGCGCAGGTATCCCGGCAAGGCGCACACGACCGTGTGGTCGCCGCGCTCCGGGTCAATCTGCCAGAGTTCGCCGGCGCCGGAATTCAGCAACCACCACTTCCCATCATGATAGCGCGGCGAGTGAGGCATGCACAGGCCGCGCATGACGACCTCGCTGGAGTCCAATTCCATCAGCATGCCGCCGGTGGCCTTGTTGAGGCGCCATCCGCCGGCCGTGTCGGTGTCGCCCAGCATCGTCACGTACTTGGGCTTGCCGTCCTTCATCGCCACGCCGTTCAGGTGGCACCGGTCTTCCGGCGCCAGTTGGGTGATGAAGGGCGGCTTCCACTTGGGGACGAAACTGAACTCGTCGCTCAGTAGCGACAGACAGCAGTACCGCGTGTTGATAAACCACAGGCCCTCGGTTCCCCACGCCAGGTCGTGAACGTTCAGTTCGCCCGTGGTATAGACGGCCCGCGGCAGATAGAGCGCATCGTACCGGTTCGCATCGACCTCCGGATAATGGGGGGCCAGGAACGGAGCGTTCGCGAGGATCCAGATTTCCTCGCGGCAGGCGAGGGCCATGCGGCTGCCGCTGACGGTCAAGCCCATCGGCTTGACGAAGTGGCGCGGCAGGACGGAGACCTGGCGTCCGTTCCAGCCGACGAGCACCACCTTGCCCGCCTGATAGGTGGTGATGGCCATCGAGCCGTGGGCCTGAATCAGCCACGCCGCAAAGTCCTGCGACGCGGAAACCTCAATGACCTTGTCGGTCCTCGTTGTTTCGGCAACCTGGTCCATGAATGATATTGACGGTAGTCCTGCCGGTGCAGCGTGTCAAGAAAAAAAACCTGGCGGAAACCCCTCCCGCAGAGACATCGTCAGTTCCAGCAGCCCGTCTTCAGCCGTATTTATCACGCCCGGCGTGCGGCAACAGGCCGCAGGCGGCTGACTTGAATCAGGGCGTTCTCGGTCGCCAGGTCGATGTGGACGTAGCGGTTGATCTGGGCCTGGGCATCGGCCAGGAGGGCGACGGCGCGGTCTAGGGGCTCGGCGGGCCAGGAGGCGATCGCGGCGATTGCCTCGCGCTGGTCGGCGTGTATCAGGCGGATGCTCGCCGGCGCCCCCGCCGCCATGAGGGCCGCGTCCCTCATGGCCGACGCCACCGCCGCCAGCGCCAGCCGCGCCGAGGTCCGGCGCACCGCGTTCTCCTCGGGCGAACTCTTCGGCACATGCTGCCGGCGGGCCTCTTCCATGCCCCAGTCGCCGATCATCTTGGCGACGTCAAGCGCAACCGCCTCGTCCATCTCGGGCAGCAGCGGAATGATCCGGCGCTTGAGGTCCCACAGGCCGCTCCCCGCCAGGCGCGCGGCCTGCTCGATACTGCCGCCGGCGAAGCGGCAAATGAAGTCCGTCTCCTCGGCCGAAACGGTCCGCGGCGGAGTCGGATCCCTGCCCTTCACGGGTCGCCGCGGCGACCGCAACTTCTCGGCGATGAACTCCTCCGGCAACGGACCGAACCGCACCCACTGGCACCGCGACAGGACCGTCCCCGGCAACTGCGATGCGTCCGCGCACAACAGAATGAGCACCGCGTGCGGCGATGGTTCCTCCAGCGTCTTCAAGAGCGCGTTGGCGGCCGTGCGGTTCAGGAGTTCCGCATCGTCCAGCACGGTGACCGTGCGGTCGGCCTCCATCGGATGCAGGACGACCGATTCCGTCACGGTCACGGCCACATCCGCGGAGTCCTCTCCCCGGCCGCGCACCACCTGGTTGATGCGGAAATCGTTGTGGTCCGGTTCCTTGCGGAACCAGTAGAGATCGGGGTGGATATCGCGGTCGATGCGGGTGCAGTGGCCACAGGCGTCGCACGGATCGATCTCGCGGCCCTCGCCGCGAGGGTTCTTGCAGAGAAGGAGTTTGACGAACTCGCGGGCGGCAAGGCCCTTCCCCACTCCGCGAGGCCCGACAAACAGGTACGCGTGCGACACGCGGTCCCCCGCGACGGCGGCCCGCAGCAGGCGCACGGCGGCCGGCTGGTATCGGACGCTATCGAAGGACACGCATCACCGCCTGTTCGATCGCGGCGGCCACCTCGTCGGGCGGACGTGACGCATCCACCACCGCGAAGCGGTCCGGCTGCACCTTGGCCATCTCGAGGAACCCCTGACGCACCTTCTCGTGATACGTCCGGTCCTTCGACTCGATGCGGTCTCGCTCGCGCTTCATCCGCGAGAAGCCGACGTCCACCGGCAGGTCGAGAATCACGGTGAGGTCGGGCTCGATGCCGGCGCAGGCGATGCGGCCGAGTTCCCAGATGAGCGACGGCTCGATGCCGCCCGCCGCGCCCTGGTACGCCACCGTGGAGGAGACGAAGCGGTCGCTCACGACCACGAGGCCCACCTCGAGCGCGGGCCGGATGATGCGGGCCACCATCTCGGCCCGGCTGGCCATATAGAGGAAGACTTCGGTCCGCACGTCCATGTCGGGCAGGCGCTTGTCGAGGAGCACATCGCGGATGCGCTCCGAAACGGGCGTGGAGCCGGGGTCTCGAACGGCGGTGGCCTGTCGTCCCATGTCGCGGAGTCGGTGGACGAGTCGGTCGGCCTGGCTGGACTTGCCGCCGCCTTCCGGCCCGTCGAGCACGATGAATTGGCCCGGATGCGTTGGGGGCACGTCAATCCTCGACCTGGATGCGGCACAGGACCTGGCCGACCTTAACCATCTGGTCTTCCTCGACCGCCTGGCTGATGAGTCTCCCCGTAGCGGGGCTGGGGACGTCGAACGTGGCCTTGTCGGTCAGCATCTGGACAAGGTCGTCCCCCTCCTCGACCTCTTCGGCGACATCAACATACCAGAATGCGACTCGGGCCTCGTCGCCCGCATCCTCGCCCAGGTTCGGCAACCTTAACTCCACTTCGGCCATAACGCTGCTCACCTGTCGCCCTGTCGTGTCGAGACAGTGTATCACGGATTGCGGTTCAGGAAAACCCTCTCGGCCTGATAACTGCTGCGGACAAACGGGCCGGCCGCCACCGCCGCAAACCCGAGTGCCCGCGCCTCGGCCTCCCATGCGGCGAACTCGGCCGGTTCGACGAACCGCACCACCGGCGCGTGCGACGCCGACGGCGCAAGGTACTGACCGATCGTCAGGATGTCGCACCCGGCGGCACGCAGGTCGCGCATACAAGCGCGGACTTCCTCGGCCGTCTCGCCCAGGCCGACCATGAGGCCGCTCTTCGTAAATAGCCGCAGACGGCCGGATGGCACGCCGCTCGCCTGTTTTGCACGGGCCAGCACGTCGAGGCTCCTCCGATAATCGGCCTCGGGCCGCACCGCCGGATACAGTCGCGGCACGGTCTCGACGTTGTGGTTGAAGATGTCCGGGCGTGCGGCCAGCACTGTGTCAATCGCCTCGGTGCGGCCTTGGAAGTCGGGCGTGAGGACCTCGACGGCGGCCTGCGGCAGTCGCCCGCGCACGGCCCGGATCGTGCGGGCAAAGTGTTCCGCCCCGCCGTCCGCCAGGTCGTCCCTCGTCACGCTCGTTATGACCACGTGACGGAGGCCAAGGCGCGCGGCCGCCTCGGCCACCGCCTCCGGTTCATCCTCGCGAAGCGGGGCGGCAGCGCCCTTCCGGATCGCGCAGAACCGGCACGACCGCGTGCAGACGTCGCCCAGGATGAGGAACGTCGCCGTGCCGCGCGCGTAGCACTCCGGCAGGTTCGGACAATGCGCCCCCGAGCAGACGGTCGCCAGGCCCAGTTCCCGCAAGAGGCGACCGACCTCGGCGGCCTCTCCGCGCGCGGGGATGCGCTTGCGGAGCCACAGCGGGAACCGGCCGGCCTTCCCGTCTCTTGGCGCCTGGTGCGTCATCGCGCTTGACCCGAGGAGGATAAGGGGTCAGGTCCCCTTTCCGAACGGCCGGAGAAGGCGCCAGACCCCGCCCGCAACTGAACCTGGCGAGAACCATCGAAGCCGAAGACCGCGACCATGCATTCCACCACGATCGGCTTGACGTCCGCAACCGGGACCGGCCGGCCGATTTCGCGCTCAATGCTCGTCACGCCCTTGTCGTGCAGGCCACAGGGCACGATGTAGCCGAAGTGCTCAAGGTTCGGCGAAACGTTGATCGCAAAGCCGAAGTACGTCACCCGGTCGTTGATCGCCACGCCTACGGCGGCGATCTTATCGTTGCCGACCCATGCGCCCGGAAACCCCGCCTTGCGCCCGGCAGTGATCCCGTAACGGGCCACAACCCGGATGGAGACCTCCTCGAGCATCCGCATGTAGCCGCGCCCGCTGGCGCCGTGGAGGTCAAGCCGGAGAATCGAGGCGGCGATGAGTTCCCCCGGTCCGTGGTACGTCACGTCGCCGCCGCGGTTCGACTCGTGGACCCTGATGCCCTTTGCGGCCAGTTGCTCGGCCGTCATCGTGATGTGACAGTGCCGGGTGTGCTTCCCCATGTCGATGGCGGGCGGATCATGCTCGCCCAGCAGGAGGTAGGACCGGTCCTCGTCGGATGCCTTGACCTCCTCAACCACGCGGCGCTGGATAACGTCGATCTGCTCGTACGTCATCCGGCCGATATCCGCGTAAAGCAGTTCAGACATCCCATGAGCCCCTATCTTTCCTCCGCCGGCATTCCGCCGCCGAGCGTCTGCCCGACCTCGCCCGCCCGCGCGCCGTCAAACCCGAAAACTCCGACTATGCATTCTACAAGCAGAGGCTTCGTCTCCGCAACGGCCACCGGCCGCCCCAGGAGGCGCGCCAGGCTCGTCACGCCCTTGTCGCGGATTCCGCACGGCACGATCAGGCCGAAGTGCGCGAGGTTCGGCGAAACGTTCAGCGCGAACCCGTGGTACGTCACCCACCGCGTGACCGCCACGCCGATGGCGGCGATCTTCTCGTCGCCCACCCAGACGCCCGTCAACCCCGCCGACCGCCGCCCCTCGACGCCGACCCGCGCGAGGACCCGGATCAGCACCTCCTCCAGGTCCCGCAGGTACCGGTGGATGTCGCGGCCGTGCAGGTCCAGGCGCAGGATCGGGTACCCGACGATCTGTCCGGGCCCGTGGTATGTCACGTCTCCGCCGCGGCTCGATTCGTGGACCTCGATGCACTCGCGGGCCAGGCGCTCGCGCGAGACCGCGATGTGGTCGCCCTGGCGGGCGCCGCGGCCCAGCGTGATGACGGGCGGGTCGTGTTCCACAAGCACGAGGCAGGCGCGCTCTTCACCGTCCGACTTCACTTCCTCGACCAGGCGCTGCTGGAGCCGGACCGTCGGCCCGTAGGCCGCGCGACCGATATCGAAATACTCTAATTCAGCCATAACACCTGAATCGCATCAAGCAAAGAGTAGCCGGGTGGCACGGCCACAGCCTGGTCGCCGCGGCGACCTGTTCTGCGTGGCCG
>CAYGWP010000324.1:0-1646 GCA_964353455.1 uncultured Anaerolineales bacterium | reverse complement strand
CGCTGGATCTCCTGCTGGAGCGCCCCCGGGTTGTCCGGCAACATGCCCGCATACTTGGTCTCGAAGTCGATCCGCTTCCGCGTGAGTTCCGTAAAACGCGTGTTGGCCTCATCGACCTTGGTCTGGAGGAAGTCGCGGCTGGCCGTCAAGTTGGTGATGATCCGCTCGCTGGTGCGGTTGATGTAGTTGGTGATCAGCGTGTTCGGCAGTTCCTGCGCCAGACGCGGGTTGGCGTCGGTAAACGACACCGACACAAGGTCCACCTCCTGCGACCGGACCTCGAATACGACCTTCAGGTCGTCCATTAGGCTGCGGACGAGTTCCTGGCGCACCATCCTGCCCGCGGCCGTCAGTTTTCCGTCCTGGCCGCGCGGCAGCGCCGGAAGGAGCCCCTTTTTCTCTAGTTCCTCCGCAACGGCCTCGACGGCATTAGTGCCGGCAAGTTCCTGCTGAAGGACCATCTTCAGGGCGTCGAACGATTCGCTCTTGCCGCGGACGAGGTCCTCGGACGCCGCGTCGGACCGGCGCTCGAACTTGGCTGTGGCCGTGTACTTCAGCGGCCACCAACAGGCGCCCACGAGGGTGGCAAACGCAAACAGCGCCGCACTTGCCAGAAAGAGCAGGCGGTGGCGGAACACCGCCCTCAGGAGATCACGCGGCGTCTTTTTCTGTGCCTCTTCGGCCATCGTTCTTCTCACTCGCGGCTGATCACGTGTATTAAAACCCTGTGGCTCAGCCGCCCTCGGCGTGTGTTAAAACCCTGTGGCTCAGCCGCCCTCGGCTGAGCGCCTCGTGTCGGCGACAGGCTTTGCCGCCGGAATTGCACACCCGAGGGCGGGTGTGCCACATGGCCCAGGCGGTTCTCATACACGTTCTAAGGTATCTGCTTCGAACTGCCAAAGTTCTGAACCGACTTCACGCTATATAGTGCGCTGGCCGGCAGTTGAATCGTCGATGTCGCCGGCTGAATCCCGAACAACAACTGCTGCATGGCCAGGCCGAAGGCCGCCAGCGGGTTCGGCGGGACATAAACGACGTCTCCGGCCCTCAGGAGCACATTCCGTGAGAGATCCCCCTTCTCGATCATGTGCATCATGTTGACCTTCATCACGTGGGCGTCCGACCCGTCGCCGGCCTCGGCTGCCTTGGCGGCCTCTGCCGCCATCTTCGTGGCTTCCTCGACCGTCAAGGGCTTCTCCTTCTTATCCTCGCCCTCCTTGGGCTTGGCCACGGGGAACACCTCGGTCGGCGGCGCCGGCTCGTTCTTCTTAGAATCGCGCTCCTCGTCCTCATCTTCATCTTCCCTGGAGGGGGGCAAGTACCCTCCCCGGATCGGCGGCTTCCCGCGAACTATGACGATCCGCTCCGGCCAGGCCGTCGGCATCGGCTGGACCTGGGCCAGGACGTCAAGCACCGTATCGGTACCCGTCCAGGGCAATGGGCCCGGGCGGCTCACCTGCCCGAAAACGTAGATCTTCTGGGACCTGAACTCCGCCACCTGAACCGTCGCGTCCACCTCCTCGTAGAACTCGCGGGCCCTGGCCTTCAGGACCGCTTCAATCTCCGCCGGCGTGTTGCCGGCTACGGTGACCTCCCCGAGCAAGGGCAGGTTGATCTTCCCGTCCGGGCGCACTTCCACCTTGAAG
>CAYGWP010000323.1:0-12338 GCA_964353455.1 uncultured Anaerolineales bacterium | reverse complement strand
ATGGAGGGCGGGCGAGGAGCCGCGCTGGGCTGGGGCCCTTATCCTGGGATGGGATAGGTCGCACGAGTTCTCGTGGCTCCCAAGCCCGTCCTCTTGCTGGCGCCGCCGCGAATCCCCCACCTCGCGCGGCAGCCGAAAAGGCGTTGCCGGGCGCTCCGTCCGAAAGCGGGCTGGAGCGCCCGCACGCCCCGCCCACCGTACTGGCGGGCGGCTTCGTTCAACAGCGGGCCGCCGCGATGGCGAAAATACAGGGCCGCCCCAACATCTGGGGCGGCCCTTGCGCTGGGATGGGACTTCGAGGCATTTATCGGACCTTCCGCGTTTTTTCTTGAGTCAGAACTTGCGCTTTTTCGCGTTTTTCGCGGAGTTCACGGGAAATCTGTACTGGGGCATGGGAATTGAGTTCGGCGCCCGCTAGAGCGTTTTAGGATCGCGTGGATACATTACCCCTTTGCGCGGCCCGCCCTTAGTCCTGGCGGGCCGCGATAGGGACGGGCGCATAGGTACCGCGGCGGGTACGGAGACCCGCCGCGCCAATACGCAATCTTAAAACGCTGTAGGTGGCACGGGAGGTGAATCGCCCGCCCTCCTGCTTGGCGGGCCACACGCCGGCCTCAACGGGCGGCGGCGGTTGGAGGCTCCGCGGCCTTGACGCAGTTGCGGCCGGCGGACTTCGCGCGGTACAGGGCCGCGTCGGCCGCCTGGACCAGTTCTTCGGGGCCTTGGAGGCCCTCATTGCCCGCAACGCCGAAACTGGCCGTGATGCTCAGGGCCTTTCCGTGGACCTGGAGAGGCCGGGAGCAGATGCTTATCCTCAGGCGGTCGGCGAAGTCTGCGGCGGCATCGGCGGTGGTTTCCGGCGCCACAACAACGAACTCCTCGCCGCCGTAGCGGACCGGCATATCGGACTCGCGGCAACCCCTGGCCAGCAGGTGGGCCACCTGGCGCAGCGCCTCGTCGCCGGCAGGATGCCCGAACTTGTCGTTGATTTTCTTGAAGCGGTCCAGGTCCGCCATGATCAAGGCCAAATGCCCGCCGTGCCGCAAGAGTCTGGCCCACTCCTGGTGTAAGCGCTCGTCCAGGGCACGCCGGTTGGGCAGTTCCGTCAGGGGATCGATCAAGGCGTACTGCCGCAAGAGGTCCTGGAGATGTTTGGTCCGCAAGGCGGCCCGGACGCGCGCCCGCAACTCGTACGCGTCGAAGGGCTTGGTCACGAAGTCAACCGCGCCCAGGTCCAGTCCCTTGACCTTCTCGTCGGTGCCACCCGAGCCGGACAGGAAGATCACGGGGATCGAGCACGTTGCCGCGTCCTCCTTCAGCCGGCGGCACACCTCAAAGCCCGTCGTGTCGGGCATGTCCACATCGAGCAGGACCAGGTCCGGGTTCTCGCGGCCGGCGGTTAGCAGACCTTCGCGGCCGCCTCCGGCGCACAGGACATCGTGGCCTTCGTGGGCCAGCCGGGCCTTGACCACGGTCAGCGTGTCCTGACTATCGTCAATCACAAGTATTTTCATGATTTCGCTGCATCCTTGGACACAGGCGCCGGCCGGTGTCCCGCCTGGATTCTCTCGCACAGTCGCGCCAGATTGTTCAGGGCAAGCACGGCCCCCTCCACATCTGCCTGGTTGGCGTGAGACTCAAGTTCGCGAGCCGCATCGGTCAGGCAGGCATAGCCGTAACTGCCGCCGGCGCCCTTCAGTTGGTGGGCCAGCCGGCGCAGGACGTCCCACAGGCCGGCCCCCGCCGCCTGGCGCATCTCCACCAGTCGCTGCGGCAGGTGGCCGACAAACTCCGCGATGGCGCCGACCATGTCCGGATCGTGGCGGAAGGCCGAGGGAATGGCCTCGTCGGTGGCGGTCGTCGCCGAGGCAGGCTCGCCGGGCGCCGATGGCGGGCATCCCATCAGCCGAGCCAGCATGCGGAGCAGGCCCAGGCGGTCCACCGGTTTCGTCGCGTAGTCGTCGCACCCGACATCGATACACTTCTGGCGATCGCCGGCCATGGCGTGGGCCGTCAACGCGACAACCGGACCGCGATAGCCGGATTCGCGGAGTTTCGAGGTCGCCTCATAGCCGTCCATCTCCGGCATCTGCATGTCCATGAGGATCGCGTCGTAGGGCGTCCCCGCCGCCATCGCCTCCCGTACCCGTTCCACCGCCACGCGCCCGCTGGAGGCCAGATCGACATCAGCCCCGGCCTGGCGGAGGATCATGGCGACAAGTTTCTGGTTGTCCGGCCCGTCCTCGGCCAGGAGGACTCTTCCGCAAAGCCTGACAGCGGCGGGCGGAGGCAGTTGCGACTGATGAGACGCCGGGGCCGCCGCCTCCGAAAGGTCGTTCAGCATGCGGACCGGCCCGGGCAGTTCCGCCTCCACTGTGAAGGTGAACGTGCTTCCTTCCCCGGGCCGGCTGACGACGTGGATGTCGCCGCCGAGGGCCTCCGCCAGCCTCTTGCTGATGGCCAGGCCCAGGCCGGTGCCGCCATGTTGGCGCGTCGTGGAGGAGTCCGCCTGGGCGAACGGCTGGAAGAGCCGGCCGATCTCGTCCGGCGTCATGCCGATGCCGGTGTCCTTCACATCGAAGGCCGTCAACGTTCGCCCCGCCTGGACGTCTGTGATGAAACGCACCACGATCTCAACGCCGCCGCGGGAGCAGAACTTCACGGCGTTGCTCACAAGGTTGATGAGTACCTGGCGGACCCGCACCGGGTCGCTCAGGATCGTCTCCGGCAGCGGGAACTCGTATCGGGCGTCCAGGGACAGGCCCTTTTCAACCGCGTGGACCCGCATGAACGAGACCACTTCTTCGACCACTTGTACGGGTGAACACGCAATCCGCTCGACCGGCATCTTGCCGGCCTCAATCTTCGAAAGGTCCAGGATGTCGTTGATGAGGTCCAGCAGGTGCTCGCCGTTGCGCCGGATGATCTGAATGCTCTCTTTGTTCTGCCCGCGCGTGGGGCAGGTCTGGTGTTCGGGGCACGTGGTGCAGCCCTCGATGGAGTGGCCGATCAGTTCGGTGAACCCCAGGATGGCTGTCATGGGCGTGCGGATCTCATGGCTCATGTTGGCCAGGAACAGGCTCTTGGCGGCGTTGGCCTGCTCGGCTTCGACTTTCGCCTGGCGGATCGCATCCTCGGCTTGCTTGCGTTCGCTGATGTCGCGCGAAATGGTGGAGAAGACTTCCACTTCCCCCGAGGGGGTCTTGTGGGCGAGCAGCGCCATCAGGACAGGGATCTCGTGTCCGTCCCGGTGCAGAAAGGCGCATTCCCCGATCCATAGGCCGTCGCGTGCGGCGGTCGGAAGAATGGTTTCCACGAACATCCGGTTGGTCCATTCCGGATGCACATCGGAAATCTTCAGTTTTGTAACATCCTCATCCGGCGCGAGCCCCGTCATCAGTCGCCCGGCCTTGTTGATGTAGAGAATGTGCGTGTCTTTCGGATCGGCGAAACCGACAAAGTCCGGCGTTGCCTCCAGAATGGCCGCCAGGCGGCGCCGCTCCTCCTCGGCGCGCTTGCGGCGGGTGATGTCTTCCGCAAAACCCGCCAGGCCGTACGGCTCGCCTCGCTCGTCCTTGAGGACGATGACCGACATTTGCGTCGGGAATGTCGTTCCGTCCCTTCGCACGTGTCCCACTTCAGCCCACTGATGACCTTGCCGCTTGACCGCTGCGTTGAACGGCGCCACCTCGGTCTTCATCTGCTCGTCCGTATGGAAGACGCTCAGGTGCTTCCCTGCGAATTCCGCGCCCGACTCGTACCCGTGCATCCTGGCCCAGGCTTGGTTGACGAACTGGAGGTTGCCGTCCAGGTCCGCCACGGCGATGCCTTCGGCGGCCTGTTCGACAATCACCGCCAGGCGCCGCAACTCCTGCTCCAGGCGCCTGCGATCAGTGACTTCCCAGAAGATGCCGAAAACGCCGACGATCTCGCCGGTCCGGTCTCTAACCGGCGTCTTGACCGTGTGAACCCAGACCTCTTTGCCTTCCTGGATGTATTTCTCTTCCAGGTCATCGGCCCGGCCCGTGTCCAGGATTCCCTGGTCGTCCGCGCGGTATTTGTCGGCAAGTTCCTTGGGGAAGAAATCGTAGTCCACTTTCCCCACGGCCTCTGCGGGGCGGATGCCGAGGTCGCGGGCGAAGTTCTCGTTCATCGACACATACCGGAAGTCCCGGCCCTTCATGAAGACCTTCTGCGGGATGTTCTCCACGAGCGTCCGGTATGTGGCCTCGCTCTGCCGCAGGGCCTCGGCCACCTCAGACCGCTCCCTGTAGATATGCACGCGCTGCTGCCGCCAGACGAAACCCATGGCCGCGCCCGCGGCGAGGAGCAGGGCGCCGACGAGCACGACCGTCACCCACAAATGCTGCCTCGCCGGCGCGTACACTTCCGAGGCGTCCATGCGGGCCACGAGGAACCACGGCGAATCGGGGACGGCGCGGACGGCGGCAATCACCGGCACGCCGCGGTAGTCCACCCCTTCCACGATCCCTTCCTGTCCCATCGCCGCCTGCACCGCGGGGAGGTCTTCTCCCCCCTCCAACGAAACACGCAGGTTGAGGGCGGCGTTCTTCCGGAACCTGAGGTTGTTCAGGAATAGCACATCGTTTCCATCCCTGCGGACGATCAGGGTCTCGGCCGTCCGGCTGGGCGTGGGCCAGCGGCTGAGGTAGGGGTAGAGGTAGGTCTCAGGATCAATCCGCAGGGCGAGAACGCCCAGAGGCCGGCTGCCGTCCCGGTCGTCGAGGATGGGCACCAGGACCGTCAGGCAGATCGGCCCATCGGGGGCATGCCGGTGGAAGTCCAGGAAACTCACCTGTCCCAGCCGCAGGGTTTCGGAAACATCCTGTGTCAGGTGGGGACAGGCCGGCTCGGACGCGTCAGGGGCCGATATCCGCTCAACGCCCTGGGTATCCAACAGGAAGACCCGATCGTACAGCAAGTGCGCCTGGACGAGGCCCAGCCACGTCTGAAGGTGCGCTCGGGCCTCCGCGTCCGCCGAGTTGTCGAAGTACCGCCGCACCAGGGCGGAAAAGGCGGCGTTCCGGAAGAAGACGGCGCCGTCCCCCCAACGCTCTTTTCGCCAAGCCACCAACTCGTGCGCTTTCAGTTCCGCGATGGCGGTAATCTGGCGCTCCACCTCGGCGCGGTACTGCTGCTCGTAGTTCCGGTGGTAGAAGACGCCGGCGGCGACGATGCCCGCCGCCAGGACGGCGAATATCAGGCCCAGAACATACGGCGCACGCCGGGCCCTGGAACTGGCGTCGGCCAGCCGAAGGGACGGTGCTGCACGTTCAATGACCGGAGGGTTCATGCCCCTATCCCCAGCGCAGGCCGGGCCACCTTCCAAGACGCCCGGCCTTAAGAAGATATCGTCATGGGGTGGGCTTCGACTCCACCCGAATCGGCGGCCGGCGAAGTGGTCCGGCGAGATGGGGGTTGGCCTCCGTCAGGAATCACGAGAGGGGGTCGGCGGGGTTCTCGGGTCCGTCTTGCCTGGTGGAACGCGCGGCGTGGGCTCGGATGCCGACCGCTGCCGCCAGCGCTCATTCGGGAACCGCCGGACGGCCGGTCGCATCAAGATCCTCCCGTCTTCCTGAACAGCCGCGCGTTCCTGTCGATGGTCTCGTAGCAGGCGGCCGCGTCGGTGAACTGGAGGTCCTCCTTGGTTCCGAGACAGAGGAACCCGCCGCGGGCCAGACTGTCGGTGATCAGGCGGAGGACGCGGTTCTTAAGTTCGCTGTTGAAGTAGATGAGGACGTTCCGGCAGAAGACCAGTTGCATCTCGCCGAAGACCCCGTCACCGACCAGATTGTGGTTGGCGAAGGCGATCCGCTCCTTGAGCGAGCCGTCCATCACCGCCGCGTCGTACCGCGCGTGGTAGTACTCGGAGAACGGGGCGCGACCGCTGGCGTCGTGGTAGTTCTGCGTGGATTCCCGCATCTTGTCGAGCGGGTAGATGCCTTCACGGGCCCGGTCCAGGGCCTCGTCGTTGATGTCCGTGGCGTAGAGGGTGGCCCGCTTCAGGAGGTTCTCCTCCGCGAGCACGATGGCCAGCGAGTACACCTCCTCGCCGGTGGCGCAGCCGGCGTGCCAGACGTTGAAGAACGGGTAGGTGCGAAGCAGCGGAACGACCTTCTCGCGGACGGCGCGGTAGACGAACGGGTCGCGAAACATCTCGGTGACCGAGATCGAGAAGTACTGCACCAGCCTGGAGAGGAACTCGGCGTCGTGCATCAGCCTTTGGACCATCTCCGAGATGGTCTTGCAGCCCGAGCCGGACAGAAACTGGCGGACCCTTCGGTCGACGGAGGCTCGGGCGTAGGAGCGGAAATCGTAGCCGCACCGCCTGAAGATGGCCTCCAGGAGCAGGTCGATCTCGATAGTCTCGATCTCGTCGTCCTTCATCGGCCCTCCGGCGTGTCAGTTGGGGCTCAGCGCCTCTTGCTTGCGGTACAGCCACACCCGCATCATGGAGATAAGGCGCCCCTTGTCGAGGGGCTTCGGCAGGTAGTCGCTGGCGCCGGCGGTCAGGCAGCGCTGCCGGTCATCCGCCATCGCCTTGGCCGTGAGCGCGATGATCGGCAAGTTGTGGAACTTTTCCTGGGCGCGGATCTTGCCGATGGCCTCGTAACCGTCCATCACGGGCATCATGATGTCCATCAGCACGAGGTCAACGTCCGGCTCCTGCTGAAGGACGCGCAGGGCTTTTTCCCCGTCCTCGGCCTTCAGGACCCTGACGCCGTGGTCCGCCAGGAGTTGCGACAGCGCGAAGATGGTCCCGGTGTCGTCGTCGACGATGAGCACCTTTGCGCCCTCGAGCGCGGCATCGAGGTCCAGAGCGCGCCCGGCGGGGGGACCACGGTCCACCTGTACCTGCCGGCGGCCGACGCGCCGCAGGCCGCTGTCGCCGCGGCGACCAAAGCCCCGCCCGCCGCCCCGGTGGGCCGCATTCTCGTCGTGGACTCTGGACAGCCCGTCTGCGCCCTGGTGGGCCGAGTCCTGGAGCAGCACGGTTACGCCGTCACCACCTGTGCCAGCGCCTCCGAGGCGGTGGCCGAATACGCCCGCAGCGCACAGGAAGTCGGCCTGGTGGTCCTGGACTTCGAGATGCCTCACATGGACGGCCTGGAGGCCATGCGACGCATGAAGGCGGTCAACCCTGACGCGCACGTCCTGATGACCTTGCTTCACGATTCGCAGGAGGCCGTCAGCCAGGCCTTCAACGAAGGGGCCATCGGCGTCCTGTCCATGCCGTTGGAGATCGACCGGCTCGTCGAAACGGTCGCCAGATACGTCAGGTTGTCCGAGCCGTCCGGCGCTCCGTCCGACCCCATGAATGCGGAGTGCGGATTGCGGAGTGCGGAATGAAAAACGGCAGGGACGAAGGGACACAGGGACGAAGGGACGAAGATACGGCGGCCGGGCAGATGCTGTTGCCGTTCACTCCGCACTCCGCATTCCGCACTTCGTTATTTGTAGGCATTCGCCCTGGCCCCCACGCTTGGGGGGCATAGACAAGGAGCGTGGACATGGGCCCAGCGACCTTTCTGCTGGTCGATGACAACCCGGACAACCTGTTCGCGCTCGGGCAGTTGATCGCGGCCGAGATGCCCGACGCCGCGATCGTCACGGCCGCCGCCGCGGACGAGGCGGTCCGTCTGGCCCGCGAGAAGCCGATCGACCTGGCCCTCATCGACGTGCGGATGCCCGAGACCAGCGGCATCGACTTGTGCCGGCAACTGCGGGCCGACCCCGTCGTTCCGCGGTTTCCCATCCTTCTCTTGACCGCTTTCGAGGCGGATGCGGCCCTGCGAGCCAGCGGCCTGGACGCGGGCGCCGAGGACTTCCTCGCGAAGCCGATCAACCGCGTGGAACTCATCGCCAGGGTCCGTGTCATGCTCCGCATCAAGCGCTCCGGAGACCAACTCCAGGCGCTGAACGCGGACCTGGAGGCCCTCGTGGCGTCGCGGACCCAGGCCCTTTGCGAGAGCGAACAGCGGTTCCGCCACGCCATCCTCGATGCCCCGATCCCGGTCATGATGCACGCCGAGGATGGCGAGGTCCTCCAGGTCAACAAGGTCTGGACCGAACTGACCGGATACTCGCCGAACGAAATCCCGACGCTCTCGGCGTGGATCCAGAAGGCGCACCGGCCCCGGTCGGCCACGGAGGCCATCCAGGCCGTCAGCCTGCATACCTGGGACGAGCGCGCCTGCGAGGGCGAGCGCCGCATCCTGACCCGCGACGGAGAGGAACGCGTCTGGGAGTTCAGTTCCGCCCCGGCCGGCTGTCTCTCGGACGGACGGCGCCTGGTCGTACGCATGGCCGTGGACACCACCGAGCGGCGGCAGGCCGAGTGCGCCCTCGAAGAGGCCAACCGCCAACTGGAAGCCCTGGCCACCACCGACGACCTCACCGGGCTGCACAACCGGCGCTGCTTCATGGAGGCCCTGAGCGCCGAGTTCCAGCGCGGCCGCCGATACGCCACCCCCCCTGTGCTGGCCATGTTCGACGTGGACCACTTTAAGACCCTCAACGACGCCCACGGGCACGCCTTCGGCGACCAGGTCCTCAAGCGGATCGCCGAGGCCATCCGCCACAGCGCCCGGACCACCGACACCGTCGCGCGATACGGCGGCGATGAGTTCCTCCTGCTGATGCCCAACACGGCAGTGTCCGAAGCCCTCAGCGTGGTCGAACGCATCCGCAGACACGTGGCCCAGGCGCCCCTGACAGGCAGTGGCCAGACGGTCCAGGTCACTCTGAGCGCCGGCGTTGCCGAGGCCGACCCGGCCGCCGGCGAAGCCGCCCATGACCTGCTCCGCAAGGCCGATGAGGCCCTCCAGACCGCCAAGGCCGCCGGCCGCGACTGCGCCAAGGTCTGGGGTTCGGTGGCCTCCCAGCCGCCCCCCGAAGGCCAAGCCGAGGCCGAGGCCGCCGACCGCCTTCGCCAGCGCCTTTGCGGCCTCGTCCAGCAGTCCGTCGAGATGTTTGTCCAAGGCGTCCGCGGCCTCGTCCGCGGCCTTGAGGCCCGCGTCCCCTACCTCAGCAGCCATTCCGGTAACACAACGCGCTACGCCCTTGCCGTCTCCGAGGCCCTCGGCCTCGGCTCTCGCGAGGTCGAAGACATCCGCAAGGCGGCCTTGGTGCACGATATCGGCAACATCGCCGTTCCCCGGGCCATCTTGAACTCTGGCCGGTCCCTGGACGCCGCCGAGCGGCAGATCGTCGAGCAGCACGTCGTCACGGGCGTCCGCCTGCTGGATCAACTGGCGGCCTTCGACCGCGCCATCCCCATCGTGCGCCATCACCACGAGCGATGGGACGGCTGCGGCTACCCTGATGGACTGAGCGGCAAAGCGATCCCGCTCGGCGCCCGCGTGCTGGCCGTGGCCGATGCCTTCGATGCCATGACCGCCGGCCGGGCCTACCGGAAGCCTTGCCGCATACGGGAGGCGCTGGGGCGGTTGCGGCGCGAGTCCGGGCAGCAGTTCGACCCGGCCGTCGTCGATGCCCTCGCACGATGGGCCAGCGAGGCCCTGCCAAGTCTCCCGTCCGGGCGCGCGGCCGCTTGCCGCCACCCCAGGAAAACCGCCGCCGCGCGTCCCCGATCCTCCGCCCTTCGACCATGCTCAGGGCGGGGTGAGCAAGGCCGAAGCCCCGCCCAGCGGGAGGCCGTGTCCCCGTGACCGACCAGCCATGCCGTGCCCGCCCTAGCCTTGGCGATGGCGGGACCGTTCGCCTCCGCGGAAGGAGCATCTCGCCGGGCCTGGCCATGGGCCGCGCCTTTGTCTATCAGGACATCTGGCAGCGCTGCCAGGTCTCCGACGTGATGGTTACCTGGGCGGGCGGCGACAGCGAGTACGCGCGGATCCAGCAAGCCGTCCACAAGGTCCGCGAAGACCTCGCTTTGGCCGCCCAGCGCGTCGAGCGCGAGGTCGATGCCGCCGCCGCCGACATCTTCCGCGCCCAGGAGTTGATGCTCCGCGAAAGCGTCTTGCTGGCCGAGATGCGCAAAAAACTCGACGTCGAGCACCGCTCGGCCGAGCAGGTGATCAAACGTGTCTTCCAGCGATGGGAACGGAAGTTCCGCAGCATGGAAGGCGACCTCCTGCGCGCCAGGGCTGACGATGTGGCCGACCTGGGCCGCCGCCTCCTCCAACGCCTGGCCGGCATCTCCGCGCACGCCCTCGAACACCTGCCCGCCGGCACGGTCCTCGTCGCCCGCCGACTGCTCCCTTCCGACACCGTCTTTCTGTCGCGGCAATCCACGGTCGCCGTGGTGGTGGAGAGCGGCGGCCCGCCAGTCCGGAGGGCGGGCCTGCTCACCCGACTCATCGGTATCCCGGCCGTCTCGCAGGTCCCGGGCCTCCTGGAACACGTCCTGCCGGGAGACCTCGTGTTGGTCGATGGCACCCGGGGCGCCCTGACGGTCCGCCCCGGCGCTGACCTCCAGGCCCGCTTCCGGCGCAGGCTTCACGTGTGCCAGCAGGCCGCCCGCGACACACATACCCGCTGCCGGGGCGAAAAGAAGTGCGGAGTGCGGAGTGCGAAGTGCGGAGTGACAGGCACGGCATTTCGGAGTGAAAGGCACGGCGGCGCAGTTGCAGGTTCTCAACTCCGCACTCCGAACTCCGCACTCCGCACTTGAGAGGCCTCTACCTGTCGCAGCCGGTGCCGCCCCGCGACGACGACATCGCCGACCTGCTCGGCCGAGCCCTTGAGCCTTTCGCCGGCAAGCCGATCACCGTCCGCCTCCTCGACGCCGGCGGCGACAAGGAACTCCCCTGCCTCCACCTGCCGGCAGAGCCGGAGGCTTTCCTCGGCCGCCGGGGCGTCCGCCTGCTCCTGAGTTACCCGGAACTGCTTCAGACCCAGTTGCGGGCTCTCGTGCGACTGGCCCAGCGCCACGACCTGCGCATCCTCGTGCCCATGGTGACCCTGGCCGAGGAAATGGAGCGGATGCGCGGGCTGTTGCAGCAGGCGGCCGGAGACGTGGGTGCCCAGCGCCTTCCCCCCCTGGGGGCCATGATTGAGACGCCTGCCGCCGCCCTCTGCGCCGCCCAGATCGCCATTCCTATTGCGGATTGTGGATTGCGGATTGGAAAAGAAGTGCGGAGTGCGGAGTTCGGAGTGCGGAGTGACAGGCACGGCATTGCGAATTGCGGGTTGTTCACTCCGCACTTCGCACTCCGCACTCTGCACTTGAAAGTCAGCCACTACTTCATGGACGACCACCCGGCCGTCATGAGGCTGGTTGAAATGGTGGTGCGGGAGGCCGCCGAGACGCCGGTCGGCCTCTGCGGCGAACTGGCCGCCCGCAAGGAGGTCCTCCCACAACTCCTGGGGCTGGGGCTGCGGTCCCTCAGCGTCGCCCCGCCGCGGTATCGTGGCCGGCGCTCTCGGCGGCTGAACGAAGCCACTCGGTTTCGCGGTTGTGCCGTTCGGGGGCTCGAACGATACATCTCAAACTCCCCAGCGGTAGGTGGCAAGGGGCCCGGAGATGTTAATCTGGGAAGACTGCGCAAGCGCGCGAGAGGCCCGCGGGACGCCAAGAGGAGAGGCTGAGAAGAACCTCCGCGTGATTTGACCTTCATCGCAACGTAGGCTATACTTACCAGGGGACGGTGCGCCGGAGCGTTGCGCGACGCGGGAATAGGGCCTGCGGTCGGCCGCTTGCTACGTGTACACATACCAGCATAGAGAGTCGGGCGGGGGCGGAGTTTTCAGGCTGCGCCAGAGGGAAGCGATTGATGCGGGTCGAAACCGGTGAGTTCGGCCCGCCCGCCAAACATGGGGGAGCACGAGTGGCAGTGCCGGGGTCAAAGTGTATCTACATGTTGGCGAGTGCGGGTTTGCATCGCCAGTGAATTAGAAGGCACGGATGGAAGAACGCACCCTTATGTTATCGGTACGAATGGATAAGAACGCGCCTGCCGCAGGCGGTGTGGGGCGTTTGCATAATCAGCGTGCCCGCACGAGCGAATCCTGTCTAGACCCAAGGAGAGGATCATGTTTAGCAACGGTCTGAGGTTGCTGGGTGTTCTGGTCGCCGTGACGCTCGGCCTCGTGCTCGCCGCGGCGCCCGAAGCACGGGCGGTGGCGTTCACCTGGGACGGCCTCAGTGGCACCGATGCGTACTGGGCCACGGCCGAAAACTGGGTGGACGATAAGGGCCCGCCCACGGCGGACGCCGACGCCGTCTTGGACGACACCGGCAACGACAAGAACCAGGTCGATCTGAACGGCACCGCGCAGACGGTGACGAACCTGACGATATCGACCATCACGGGCAAGAACAACTACGAGATCGCCGACGTGGCGACCGGCGGGTC
>CAYGWP010000322.1:0-5363 GCA_964353455.1 uncultured Anaerolineales bacterium | reverse complement strand
GGCGGCCGCAGCCGCGGCCGGCGGCGGCGGCGGCGGCGGCATGGCCCTCTTCGGCGGGGGAGCACAGGTCCAGCAACCCGAAGCCAACGTCGGCCCACAGGAACTCCAGGACATCATCAAGCGGACCGTCAGTGCCCAGTCCGACCCGGGCGTGGCCGGATGGAGCGATGAGGGCGGGCCCGCCGCCATCGAATACATGAACGGCCTCCTCATCATTACGCAGACTCGGCGCGGCCACGAAAAGGTGGCCGAACTCCTCGAACAACTCCGCCGAGAGCGGGCCATCATGATCAACGTCGAATCGCGATTCTGCAGCGTGACCGACGAATTCCTACAGGACATCACCCTCGACGTCGATGCCGCGTTCAACAACGGCCCGTTCACCCCGGCGAAGGGCTTTAACGGCGCGCCCATCCAGAACCCGACCGCCACGACGCCGCCGTACTACAACACCCTGCCGGGCGTTCCGCCCGATGCCACCTTCCCCGTCCAGCAGGGCCAGCCCATCATCCTCTCCAGCACCGGCTCAAACGGCATGGGCACCTCTACCCTGCTGCCGGTCAACGGCACGATCTTCGGGTCGCCGCAGTGGCAGGCCAACACCACGCAGGGCGGCGCCGTCGTCAGCGGCGTGTTCCTCGACTCCATCCAGGTCGGCTTCCTCCTCAGGGCGATCCAGGCCGACATCCGCTCGACCAACCTCCAGGCGCCGCGCCTGACCCTGTACAACGGGCAGCGGTCCTACATCAGCGTCTCGACCGTGACGACCTACATCGCCGACGTCCAGCCCGTCGTGGCCCAGGCGGCCGTCGGCTGGGACCCGACGATCGGCGCCATCCCGGTCGGCGTCACCCTCGACGTGAAGGCCACCGTTTCGGCCGACCGCCGGTACGTCCAGATGGACCTCAGGCCCCAGGTTGCCGACATCGAGGCGTTCGAGCACTCGATGATCACGGCCGCCGTCCCCGCCCTCGGCATCGCAACCGCCATCATCGACCTGCCGCGCGTCCGCGTTCAGGACTTTAAGACCACCGTCAGCGTTCCCGACGGCGGCACGCTGCTCCTGGGCGGCACGAGGCAGTTCATGGAAGGCGAGGCCGAGACCGGCGTCCCGATCCTCTCGAAGATCCCGATCATCCGCCGCCTGTTCAACAACCGGGCCACGGTCCGTCGGGCAAACAACCTGCTGATCCTCATCCGTCCCAAGATCATCATCCAGACGGAAGAGGAGCACCGGCTCGGCTTCGACAACTTCTAGGCCGCAGGGTATCGTACGGCTGTTCGCAGGGGCCCGCCCTAAGCACTGGCGGGCCCCTGCTTTTTTGTTCCGCCGCCGATGTGCCTGCCGCTATGATGAGGCTGACGGCGGAAGTCTTTGGCCGGAGGAGGCGTCGCGTGCTTGCGGTCATCCAGATGCTCACGGCCGTCGAGATGCTTCTTCTGCCTGTCTGGGCCGGCGCGGCGGTCGTGCGGAGTTCCGATGCGCGGTCGCAGCCCCTTGACGGGCGGTCGCTCGCGCGGCGGCTGTGCCGCGTCCCTGCGCCGGCGGTCCTGGCGGCCGCGGCCCTTCTGGCCCTGGCGGCGCTGGACCACGGCCCGGTGGCCGGCGTGCTGCGGTCACAGGTCGTGGCGCTCGGGTTCCTGGTGCTGCTGGCCGGCCTTGCGGTGCTTCTTGACCGTGCGGCCTGCCCCAGCCGGGCACAGATCATCACGGCCCTCGCCGGATGGGCGCTCCTGGCCGCCTTCATCCTTGCGGGTCCGGCGGCCGACCGCGTCGGGGGAGACCAGCAGGCCGGCCTTGTTCGGCTGGTCGTCCACGCCAACCCACTCGTGGTGGCCGAGCGCGAACTCGACCTCGACTGGCTTCACATGGCCCTGACGTACCGCCTCACGCCACTGGGCGAAAGTTACGGCTACCTGGTCGGGGACCTGGCATGGTGGAAGACGTTCCTGGCCCACGTGTTTGTCGGATCGGCGTTCCTGGTGTTCGGCTCGACAGGGGGACGGGCGAAGGCCAGGGGCGAGCCGCAATAGTGAGCCCTCACATCCGGGCATGAAGGACCCAGTCGGAATGCTTTACCGCGATTTCGGAAAGACGGGGGCGAAGGTCTCGCGCCTCGGCTTCGGGGCGATGCGCCTGCCTATCGAGCGGGATGAGAAGGCCCCGCGCTCGGCCATCCGGGGCATAGACGAATCTGCCGCCGTCATCCGCCGCGCCATCGACCGCGGCGTCAACTACATCGACTCGGCCCTCTACTACTGCCACAGCGAGAGCGAGACGGCCGTCGGCTGCGCAATCAAGGGCGTCCCGCGCGACAAAATCTACATATCAACCAAAAACCCCGTCGAGAACAATTGCGGCCCGTGCTGGCGCATGCGGCTGGAACTCTCGCTCCGGAAACTCGACGCCGATTACATCGACTTCTACCATTTCTGGAGCCTCTCGTACGAGGCGTTCCTGTCGCGGGTCATCGAGCACGACGGCCCCCTTGCCGCCGCACGCAAGGCGAAGGAAGAGGGCCTCATCCGCCACATCTCCCTCTCGTGCCACGACAAGCCCGAGAACGCAATCAAACTTATCGACACGGGTGAATTCGAGTCGATCCTCGTCCAGTATAACCTCCTCGACCGCCAGTACGCCCCGGTCCTCCGGCACGCGCACAGGAAGGGTCTCGGCGCCGCCGTCATGGGACCGGTTGGCGGCGGGCGGCTGGGCACGCCGTCGGAGGTCATCAGCCGCGCCACCGGCGTATCATCGACCGCCGAGGTCGCCCTGCGGTTCGTCCTCTCCAGCCCCGACGTGGACGTCGCGCTTTCGGGCATGAGCACGCCCGCCCAGGTGGATGAGAACGCGGCGACCGCCTCGCGCGGCCGGCCGCTCTCCAAAGCCGAGGTCCGCCGGATCGACGCACTCGTCGAGGAGAACAAGAAACTCCTCGACCTCCCCTGCACGGGCTGCGGCTACTGCACGCCGTGCCCGCAGGGGGTGGCCATCCCGCAGATTTTCCAGTTCTACCAGTGGCACGAGGCGTTCGACCTGAAGGCCCCCGCCCGCGAGCGATACCGCGGCCTCGGCCGAGGCTGGCAGGAAAAGCACAAGCCCGCCACCGCCTGCACCGCCTGCGGCGCGTGCGTGGAGAAGTGCCCGCAAGGTATCGCCATCATCGAGAAACTCAAGGCCGCGCACATGGTGCTATCGCGGGAGTAGGCCGGGGCGCGCCCCGGCAGATTGCGGTGACGGCGCGGTCAGTGGTTATTGTTCTCCTCGATCCGCTTGATCGCCTCCAGGGCGGCCTCTCGCACATTTTCACGGGGGACCGCGTCGGCCACTTTCTTGAGCGAGGCAAGTGCCTTCACTTCGCCACGAAAGCCGAGCGATCGTGCCGCTTGCCAACGAATATCCGAATCCGCATCATCCAGCGCGGCCACAACAAGTGCGTAGGCCCTTGCTTCCTTAACGTCTCCGAGGCCATTTACTGCGCCCATGCGACGCACGGAGTCCTTGTTGTTTTTCAGGCAATCGATGAGTATCCCCAAAGGCTCGGGGCCGGGAATCCGCCCCAGCAAACCGCCGGCATTGATGACCAGCACGTTCTCCTTCTCGCTCAGGAGAATCCACTTCAGCGGCGCAATGGCCCGCGCATCTGGCACGAACCACAATCCAATGAGGGCTGCGTTCCGAATGTTCACGTCTTCTTCCGCATTCTCAACAACCCGTAGCAGCGGCATTATGACGCAGGGGTCCTGCGCATCGCCGATGTGCATGAGCACATCCTCCCGCAATTGCCTGTCGCCGTCGTTGAGCATCCCGATGAGCCCCTGTACTGCCGCGGGGTCCTTGATTTTGGCCAGTGCAATGCCCGCGATACAGCGCACATTCGCATTCCCCTTCCTAAACGCCTCCAGCAGTGGCTCGACGGCGGGTTCGCCGATTTCCTGAAGGGAAATCGAAGTGGCAATCTGGGTTTTCTCGTTCTTGAGTTCTGCTATGAGCGGTCCAATCGCCGGCTTGCCGATGCGTGCCAGGGCCGTGCCCGCCGCCATCGCCGATCTATCGCAAAAACCGCCTGCCCTGAGCACCGCCATCAGCGGTTCGACGGCCCGCGGGTCGCCGATGCGGCCAAGCGCTTCCGCGACGTGGGCCTGGAAGAACTCGTCGCCCTTGTCCAGAGCGGCAATGAGCGACGGCACCGCCGCGCGGTCTCTGAGTTCGCCGAGAGCCCAAGCCGCCCTCGAAGCCGACTCCCATTCGGGGTCGGCTTGGCAGCCGCAGATAAGACCCATTTCAGGTATCTCCATCCTCTTCAGGGCACCGACAAGCGCCGGCAGGATCCGCGGGTCTTGGAAGTTAGCAAGGGCCTCCGCCGCGCGGCACCGCACGGCCGGGTCTTTGTCATCGAGAAGCGGAATGATCGGTCCAACTGCCGACGCATCGCCGATCTTCCCCAGTGCGACCGCCGCGCCGGCGCGGACATCCGGGTCCTTGTCACCCAGCGCGGAGAGTAGTCGCGGCACAGCGCGCCGACCGATCTCGGCAGCATGGACATCGCCCCAAGCGAAGGAGGTGTTTTGCCTGAGCGCGCCGAAGAGGAGTGCGATACGGCGCGCGTCGTTGCCGTCGCTCAAGGCACTACGGAATGCCGCAGTCAGTGCCTGCTGCACGGCAACGGCCTGCCGGCGCACCTCGGCTACGTATCGGTTCCAGTCCTGGTCCGGGGACGGCGCGGGAAAACCATGAATCCGCCCAGCCAGCCACCGCTCCTGGCCAGTCATGGCGGAGAACTGGTCGTCAATCCTCTCAAGGTCCTTGGGCGCATCCAGATACCTGTCCAGTACAGCAGCCGCCACCCATCTCACTTCGTGATCGCCTCCTGTCAGGCAGGCGACGAGGGGGGCGATAACGCCGGGATGAGGAATTCCCGCGAGGCGGTCGGCCAATTCCCGCCCGTTGTCGAACGTTCCGCTCCTCAACTCCTCCAACAGGGCCTCGGCCATGGCGCGTTGCTGCGCGTCTGGTACGTCGGCTGCGGTACGGGATTCCGGGCCGCCGCACCCGGCCGCAATCGCCACCGCGAGACCAAGTAGTGAAAGGAAGTGCCGCAGGACGCCGCCCGTGTGAGCCATGGACTGGCCCTCCCGTCCGTGCCGGCCGCCCAGGGTGGGCGGCGCGGTGCGACGGCGATTATACGCAAAGGCATGCTGATCCTTCCACAAAGTTCCGGTTTGGTAATAGTAGGCCTAACCGCATTGACGAGAATCCCAAGAAACCGATCAAGTCTTGACAAGTTTCGCCAAGTTTCCGCAAGTTTCGCCAAGTTTCGCAAAGTTTCGAGGAGTTTCGCAGATGCACAGCCGAGGGCGGC
>CAYGWP010000321.1:0-3349 GCA_964353455.1 uncultured Anaerolineales bacterium | reverse complement strand
ATGCAACTGGTCGTCGAGCCGCTTGCCGCCGACGCCGCGGGCGCCGTCGTCCGGGCCGACGCCTCGGCCGTCGAGCAGATCCTATTTAACCTGGTCGATAACGCCTGCAAGTACGCCGCTGCGGCCGCCGACAAGCGCATCCACCTTGTGGCCGAGGCGGCCGACGGGGCAGGGCGGCTGAAGGTGTGCGACCACGGTCCCGGCATCTCGCCCCAGGATGGGCGGCGCCTCTTCCGGCCGTTCTCGAAGTCTGCCCGCGATGCCGCCAACTCCGCTCCGGGCGTGGGCCTGGGTCTCGCCCTCAGCCGCCGCCTGGCCCGCGAAATGGGTGGCGACCTCGTGCTGGAACCCGCCGCCGACGGGGCGTGTTTCGTGCTGATTTTGGCCCGCCAGTAGGGGTTTTTTGCCCTCCGCGGTTTGCCTTTGGGGCATTTTGCACTATACTTCCAATGGATAGGCGGAGTTGGAGTGCGCCATGAGGAACCTCTGGGCGATGGTTGGGGTCTCTGCCCTGCTGGTGGCGGCTGCGGCCGCGACTGCCGGGGCCGGCCTCATTGCCTATGAAGGGTTCGAAACCTACGCCGCCGGCACCCAGGTGGAGAGCAGCAGCGGCGTGGGCCTCAGCGGCGGCACGGGCTGGACCGACGCCTGGAACGTCGTTGACACCTACCGCACCAACGTGACGGTTGTCAACCAGTCCCTCAGTTACACCAGCGGCAGCGTCCAGGTCAACGGCGGCACGAAGGCCATGCGCGTCACCGGCATCAGCAATACCACCGGCAACTTTGTCTTGGCCGGCCGCGGTGTCCCGAGCACCACCGGCACGTACTACCTCAGCATGCTCTTCTACGCCCCGACGGTGGCCGTGGACTCGGACTTCATCCAGATGGGATTCGACACGGCCTGGGCGAACCCCCGGACGAGCATCGGGCAGACCAATAACGCCGGCGTGCCGGCATGGTTCGCCCGCACGACCAGCACCAGCGGCAACAGCACCTTCGCCACGGACACAGTCACGCCCGCCGACACGTACTTCCTTGTGGCAAAGGTCTCGAGAGTGAGCGGCTCGACCAACTACAACCGCGTTGACCTTTATGTCAATCCCACATCGCTGACCGAGCCGGGTACGCCGAACGCCACCAGGATCGGCGACAGCGGCATCGCAAGCCTGGCGTACTTTGTCATCCGCGAGGCTTTCGTCGAGACGGCCGACACGTATTACTTCGATGAGATCAAGATCGTCGATTCCTGGGCGGGGGCCATGCCGGAACCGGCCACCCTGGCCCTGATGGGCCTGGGCATTGTCGGCGTTTACCTGGGCCGGCGGCTGAGGTGGTAGCCCCTTCGTTTGCTTGCTTTGTTCCTGCCGCGCGTTATACTCCCCTTGTGCAAGCCGCCGCACTTGGTATGCAATTTGCTACAGGCCGCGGATGGGCTGGGAAAAGTGGCCGTGCTAGGCGGGGGGTTAGCGGTCCCCTGTATCTGCAACCCGCTCCAGCAGGGCTGAATTCCCCCCCGAGGCTTGAGGGGTCGGCACGGGAGTGACCCACCGAGCGTTGAGGGTCGGATCCCATGCGATGGGCCGCGATGAACCGGGTCAGGGCCGGAAGGCAGCAGCCCTAAGTCGTCAGGCCCATGCGCCGTGGGGACATCTGGCCGGAGCCGCGGAGGCCGCAACCCGACCGACGCCTCCTGTCGATGGGGGGTGCACGGTCACTTTGCCCATTGCGGATTGAGGTTAGCCGCCCGGCTTGCCGGGCGCTGGCCGCCGTCGCCGCGCAAGCGCGGCGGCTAACTTCCACAATCCACAATCGAAGCATTGGAGTGCATTGATGGCTTACACGGTTCTTGCCCGCCGTTACCGCCCGACCACCTTCGACGAAGTGGTCGGCCAGGAACCCATCGCGCGCACCCTGAAGAGCGCCATCGAGCAGAACCGCGTGGCCCACGCGTACCTCTTCTGCGGCACGCGGGGCGTCGGCAAGACCACCATGGCACGGATCCTTGCGCGGGCCCTTAACTGCGAGAAAGGCCCCACGCCGGCGCCCTGCGGCAAGTGCGACATCTGCCAGGCCATCCATCGCGGGGACGATGTGGACGTCCTGGAGATCGACGGGGCCTCCAACAACCTGGTGGAGGACGTCCGGATCCTGCGCGACAACGCCCACTACCGCCCCGCTCGGGCACGCTTCAAGATATATTATATCGACGAAGTCCACATGCTCTCGAAGAACGCCTTCAACGCGCTCCTTAAGACGCTCGAAGAGCCGCCGGAGCACGTCATTTTTCTCTTCTCGACGACCGAGCCTGAGCGGCTGCCGGCCACCATACTCTCGCGGTGCCAGCGGTTCGATTTCCGCGCGGTCCCCACCGGGCGGATCGCAGAGCATCTTGCAGATATATGCAGGCGTGAAAAGGTGAAGGCCGAGACGGACGCCCTCGCGGCGATCGCCCGCGAGGGGCGGGGCAGCGTCCGCGACGCCATGACCCTCTTGGACCAGACAATCGCCCTCGGCGGAAAGGTCACCCTGGAGGCCGTCCGCGAAACGGTCGGCGCCATCGGCGGGGCCGATGTCCTCGCGGTCCTCGAGGCCTGCGCCGAAGGCCGGACGGGGGCCGCCCTCGAACTCTTCGCCAAACTCCTCTCTTCCGGCGCGGACCTTATCGCCATCCTGGAGCAACTCATGCGCGAGGTCCGCGACCTGCTGGTCGTGAAGACCTGCGGCACGGAGGCGGAACTCCTGGACGTCTTCGGCCCGGACCGCAAGGCCCTCGCCGCCGCGGCCGAGAAACTCTCAACCCCCGCGCTCGTGGCCGCGCTCGGATACCTGGCCGAGGCCCGGAACCGCGTCCGCTACGTCGTTGACGGCCGCCCGATCGCGGAACTGGCCCTCGTGCGGATGGCCGCGCTCCGCGAGATGGAGCCGCTGCCCGAGGTCCTCGCGCGACTCGAATCAATCGAAAAGTCGCTCGGGGGCGCTTCGCCCCCTTCGAGCCGCGACCGTGGGGACGCGGGTACTCGCGCACCTGCGCCGGCGCCCGCGCGCCCGGCGGCGCCAGCGGCGCGCCCGGCCCCGGTTGACGAAAAAAAAAAGAAGATAAGTGAGGCCGCCGCCGACCCCATGGTTCAGAAGGCCGTCCGCCTCTTCGGCGGCCGAATCATCAACGGCGACTGAACGCAATTGCACATTTAGGGCGCTTTAAGGTTGGATTGTGGCGCGGCGGGTCTCCTGCCCCGCCGCGCCGGCACGCAACGTTAGGCAAAGCGCGGCGTGTCCGGCTACCCGCCGCGCGAATTGAGGTGTAACGATGAGCGGTCTCGGCGACCTGTTGGGCATGATGCAGAACC
>CAYGWP010000320.1:0-4993 GCA_964353455.1 uncultured Anaerolineales bacterium | reverse complement strand
CGCAGGGGCCGGCTTCCTGGAGGTCGGCGGCGCTAGTGTATGTCTTGCGGCATGCCACCATCCGCGGATCCGAACCAGTGAATTGTGCCTAGACGGAGGCGGCGCGGCGAGCCAGGGCCTCGGCCAGGGCGGACTTGGTATCGACCACCGCCACTTCGATCGCGTCTTCCCAATTGACTTCGCCCAGGTGCTGGTACTGCGGACTTTCCCAGGCGTAGATGATGCTGCGGGATACGGTAACCAGCGCGCCCCAGCCGTCCTCGTGGAACGCCAGGGTGGCATCGGCCAGCGTACCGCCCTGCGTGCCCACCCCGGGCACCAGGAGGAGGCTGTTGGGCATAAGTTCCCGGAGGAGTTTGGTGTCTTCGGGATACGTTGCGGCGACGACCGCGCCGACGAGGCTGTAGCCGGACTCGCCGACGCAGCCCGACTGGTTGGCCCAGTCGTTGACGCGCTCGGCGATCCGCTCGAAGACGCGGCGGCCGTCGAGGTCCTTGATATCCTGAAAATCCTTGGCCGACGGGTTCGTGGTCCGGACGACCACGAGGACCCCCTGCCCGCCTTCCTTGGCGACCGTGATGAACGGCTGGACGCCGTCGATCCCGAAGTACGGGTTCACGGTGACGGCATCGACGGTAACGGCGTGCTCGTTCTTGCCTTCGCCCAGGAAGACCTCTTCGAGTTGTGCTGCGGCATAGGCCTCGGCGGTGGAGCCGATGTCGGCCCGCTTCACATCGCCGATGACGACGAGGCCCTTCTCCTTGGCGTAATCGGCCACCTCGAAGTAGGCCTGGACGCCGGTGGGTCCGCAGCGCTCGAAGTACGCGCTCTGGAGTTTGACGCAGGGCGCCTGGTCGGCGACGATGTCGATGACGCTCTGGCAGAATTCCCGGCAGGCGGCGGCCTGTTCGCCCAGTCCCCCGCGGTTCTTGGCCGCGATCTCACGAATCTGCTTCGGCAGACGCTCGTACATCGGGTCCAGACCGATGCACAAGGGGGCCTGCTTCTGCTCGATCGCGTCAAGCATCCGGTCCGCAAAGTGCGTGGCCACGCTTACCTCCCTCTCCGCGCAGTAAACAACTCTCGCCGGAGGCGACGCCTCCGGTTTAAGAGAATCAGTTTAGGGCCTGTGCGGGCTGATTGCAAGGATTTTCCCCAAATGGGCAACCGTATTGCGGATTGAACAGAGAGACAACAACGACACGGATCTCAACGCGGAGACCGCTGAGGGCGCTGAGGGGAACTGGGGGAGAACGACAACGAGGGCCTCACGCGGAGCCGCGGAGAGCGCCAAGGGGGTACTGGGGAAAAGCGACAAAGGCAACGACGGATCGTCCACAGATTACGCAGATTACGCAGAGTTGGAAACACAACAGCGCCGGCCGACATTGTGAAGCCCCGCCGGGGGCGAATGATAGTAGCCCCGCGGCGCGAGCCCGGGGTAGACGCCGCCGCACGCCCCCTCCTTTCCCCTCCTTTTTCATGCTTTTGAGCCCCATCGGGGCGATTGAACGCCTTCCGTCATGGCAAGCGCCGCCAAATCCGAAATCCCCGAAATCCGGGCGAAATGTTTGACTTCCCCGAAAAGATGGGGTATTCTATTCCTATACAAGTGCCGACGGCCGCGGGGGTTGCCGCAGGGCACTGGACAACAGAATGTAACGCCGGGGGAGACTGGTCGCGTGCGGCCGGTCTCTCTGTGTTTTTTGGGCGGGCAGCGGGGATACGCTCGGGGGAAGCCAACCGAACACGGTGCCGTCCTCTGGAGGGAGAGGCCGTGGCAAACTGCCGCGCCGCAAGGTCCGCCTTTGTCCTCGCCGCCATCTTCTCCACACTGGCAGTCATTGCGCCTTCGTCGGCGGTGGCGGTTGACAGTGGGCCGACGAGCAGGCCGTTGCCATCTTGGTTGTATGACTTGTACATGCACGACTATTCATGAATGATTGGCGCAACTGACAGGAGAGGAGGGTCCTTTCCGGGGGTGCGCCTGCACCGTAGGCTAGAAAAAAAGAGGAGAATTACCATGTTTGCACGCAACGCATCTAGATTCTATGCTGTGCTGTGCTGTGCTGTAATCTTGGGGCTGGCCGCTGATGCCCATGCCGAGCCCTACCTATGGTGCCTATCCCCTGACTACAACAACCTCGATGACGACACCTATCACTTGGCGCAATACGACGTGGGCAACGACTCCCTGGGGATTTTTCCCCTTGAGTTCTCCTCAAGACCCCCCTTTGATGGGTACGCCAGCATACCAGCGTACTATGAACGACCACCGTTCTATTCACCTAATCTGGCCTGGCTGGTCAACTCAGATTGGGGCGGATATATTTGCTTGGCCACTGTGGAAGATTCATACGACGTTTACCAACTTCGTTCCACAGGCATTGGCGGTGGTCCCGGCGGGTCGGGTGCCGTGCAGTTTGCGGTCGCATCCGATAAGACAGGCTACGCCCTGGTGTCGGGCAATGAGGATCGTCTCTACACGATCAGCATGTCTAATGGCAAGGCCAATGCCGGCAGCCTGCTGCCTTCAACGCTCGGGGGGTTTAACTGGTGCCGCTGGGCATTGGCCGGTGGGCTGCTGTACTCCGGCACAACACAACATTTCGTAAGCCGCATGGATCCGACCCTTATTGATCCGGTTACGGGCATAGCCTCTTGGGATCCACTGGAGCAGACGTACTCATTTCCAGACGCGTTTGCCGGATTCCCTGACGGGCGGGTTTTCTCTTTGACGGAAGATGCTGAGGGACACGTCCGACTCATTCAGATCGAGTTCGCGAACGCCTCTGAACTTAACGTGACTCCAATCGGAGGCATTCTTGATTCAGCCTTTATGAATAGTGACGGTTATATTTGTGACGACTGTTACTACTCGCTGGTCGGCGGGCCGGATGGCATGCTGTATTGTTCCGCCCAGTATGCCACGTACATCGTTCAGATATCGCCGAACACTGGCGACTATAGAATCCTTGGCGGCTTCCCAAGCAATGGCGACGCTATTTTCTGGCTTGCGCCGGCGGCCACACCTGAGCCGGCGACGCTGGCGCTCATGGCGGTTGGGTTTGGCGCCGTGCTGCGCCGGCGCAGGAGGTAGCATCGGGCAGCCGATGCTTCATCCGAGGGGGAAAAGGGGCGGCTGCAATTGCCGCAATCTCAAGTGGCTGTAAGAACAGCAGCGGCATCATCTGCCGGTTGAGCATGACGGGGCTACTTCGCGCGCCTGCGCGGCGGGTCTCTCCGGAACGGGCGCGACTTCGGGCAGAACCGCCGGGCGCAGACACGCATGGTTGGGTGTCAGCGTGGCCGCCGGGCTCATACCCTGCCCTCTCCCACCAGGGAAGACGGGGGCAGCGGCAAGCGGGTCGGGGCGAGTTTCGGGGGCGTCACGGGAAGCCCGAAGTTCTCGGCGGCGCTGATGGGCCAGGATGAGTTGGATGACTTGGCCAAGATGCCGGGGTTTGAAGGCAAGGTGCTTTCGGCTTGGGCATTCGATACGGACTATGGCGGCGACAACGCTATGCTATCGTTCGAGATCGGCCTTGGTGCGGAGGACCTGGGGGTCTGGCATTACGACGGCGGCGTGTGGAGCGAGTATGCCCCCGACCTCCAGACCTATGATGCCGGCGGGGTCTATAGTTTCACGGTAACCGATTTCAGCGGCTATGCCGTGACGGCGATTCCGGAGCCCGGGACGATCATGCTGCTCGGGATGGGTTGCGCGATTGCTGCCCTGCGGCGCAGGCGGCCAAGGATAGACGGAGAATATCGAACACCGAACATCGAATATTGAGTGTCGAAGTGCCAAGGCTGCCGTCGCAGGACTTGGATGTTGGACATTGGATGTTCGGTGTTCGCCATTCGCCGTGCAGGCAGATGCCGGGGCGCGCCCCGGCCTACAACTGACAATGGTGGTCGCCTGGGCGACCACCCTACGTTTTGTGCCTTTGTGCCTCGGCTTTACCCGCCTAAACCGGCGAGCAACTTCGCCAGGACGTCCTTGACGGAGTTTTCCTCGGCGTTGAACGTGCCGGCCATGTACGAGTGGACCGGCGGGGCGACGGCCACGTTCTTCTCGGCCGCGCTCGTGGTGTTCGAGAGGTACCCGTCGTAGCCCGCAAAGGCCGCCTTGGCGTCCTCGTCGGAGGCGTAGTGGATGACGAAGAGATAGTTCATGATGCCCGGGACGGCCGTCGGGTATCCCATGATGGCCACGTCGGTTTCGGGCGTGAGGCCGAGCATCCGCTTCATGAGGGCCGCATCGCCCCTGGGGACGAACGGAAGGGCGGCCAGGGACTCAAACGTATGGAGATAGTAGCATTCACCTTCCTGGGCCCCGAGGGGGAAGTTGTCGAGGACGGCCGGCCTGTACCCCGGCGACGAAATCTGGTCGGCTATCGAGCGGCCGAATTCCATCAGCACCGCCGTCGCCTGGCTGGAGCCGGCGTACTCGACCGTCGCGAAGTACGATCCCTTCACGAACGAGAGCGCCTGCGTGCTCATCCTGGCCGCAAGCCCCACGTTCGGGTACTGCGTGCCGCTGGATGCCACCGTGAAGATGCCGAAGGCGTCCTGCGGCCCCTTCATCTCGAAGATGCGGACGGTGACCGACTCGCCGCCCTGCCCGCGGACGTACCTGCGCGTGGCCGACTTCGAGTATCCGTACCCCTGGCATAGAATGGCGGTGCTCGGCGCATCGGCCGTCAGGGCATCGACGCCCTCGACCGTATTGGCGACCGGCCCGAAGACCTTGGCGTCGCCGGCGGCCTTCCAGTCGGTCACATCGCCGACGCCCGGGAAGAGCCGCAGGAGCGAGGCGTGCGGCCCGGTGGGTTCGACGCGGGCCTTGGGCCCCTCTTCCGGCGTAGAAGACTTGCATCCCGAAACGAGCGCGACGGCAACGAGCACAATTGCCCATACCCGCCATCCGCGGATGACCATGACATTCCTCCCTGAGTTCAAGGTTCAAGGCCAGCGCCGCGCAAGCGCG
>CAYGWP010000319.1:0-7935 GCA_964353455.1 uncultured Anaerolineales bacterium | reverse complement strand
GGCTTGGCCTCGGCAAAACAGTGCGGGCATAGGCCGAGGTACTTGGCCAGGCGGGGCGCCTCGGCGGCGTACATCCAGTCCTGGTGGGTCGTCGGGCCGCGCACGATCGAGTCGGCGCGGATGCGGCCCTTCTCGATCATCTTGATAAGCGTCTCAAGCGTGACGCCGCGGCCGCTCGGGTTCCGCGGGTCCAGGTAGTACCACGGGCCGAGGACTTCGCGGGAGGCCTTTCGGACCGCCAGCGAGAAGGATGCGCGGCAGTGAGGGCAACGGTCTTCCGACCGCGGGACGACCTGGCCGCAGTACATGCATGGGGCCTTGTCGCCCAGCCACGCCGATTCGCCGCTCGGTGACGGGGTGGTCTGATCCATTGCGGTCCTTGCCCGCGGGGCCGGCGCCGGGCCATAAACAGGGCCATGCCCCCCGGCATGTCCGCCGATTATAAGCCGCGCGCCGGCTTCCTGTCAATCAAGCGTAGTTGGCTTCATATTGTTTCGGCAAAAAAAGCCGAAAAATCCGCCGCTTTTTTTGCCCGCCCGTTTTGCTTTTTCCCGAATATGTGTTATAATCCGTCTGGAGATTAAGGGGGTTGGGTAGGGCAAAGGGTCCGTTCCCACCTGTTGCTTCACCCCAACCGAAGTGGCAGTGTATTTGTAACCGCATGATATTGCGGGTGGGGAGTCTGTGCACCAAAACAAGAGGAAACTGCGCCCTGCTAAGGGGGCAGGCGCGTTTCCGAGGGGAGGGCATGTCATGAAGCGTCTTTGCCTCGGGGGAGTTGCCGGGATCGCGGTTGTCCTCGTGCTCGCAGCGGCCGGTCCTGGCGCGACGATCCAGGAGGTCATGGCCCAGCCGTTCAATCCGACCTCCACCAGTTTCGTCGGCCTGTACGGTTCGGCCGGGTATCTCCTGAGTTGGAGCAACGTTGCGCCGAGCGGCCTGTTTGGCGACGGCAACCCGACCGGCGCCTACGCCGGCCCCGGCTCCAATCCCTCCTGGCTCGATTTCGGCACCGTCTCCAGCGGCGGCACGGGCAGCGGGAACGGCTCTTCCGGCGCCGGACTCCAGAACACCTACAGCCTCGGCACCAAGACCAGCGGGGCCTGGGAGATGGATTTCTCGGTCCTCATCTTCGACCCCGATTTCGCCGGGTCCAGCGTCATGGTGGAACTCATCGGCACCGCCGAAGGCTCCGACTATAAGGCCAAGACCCTCGACACCGCGGACGTCAACGGCGGTGTCATGCTGACGTGGCATATCGACGGCGCCGACGGCGAGGACGTCATCGTTCGTGTCACGTCCGAGGGCGGGGAGACCTACGCCGCGGGTTTCTTCATGGATAACCCCGCAGGGGGGATCCCCGAACCGGCCACGATGGCCCTGGTGGGCCTGGGCCTGGCGGGCATGGCCATGCGTCGCCGCAAGTGACTTGCGGCAGTTGATTTCACCCCTACAGGGGCGGTCCTTCGCGGCCGCCCTTTTTTTCTTGGAGGGCCAACCGTGCTTTGCGGGGCGGGTCTCCCGCCTGCGGGCCATAGCCCTACGGCGGGCGAAGGCCCGACCCGCCGCGCTCGACTCGCGGTGGTTTTTGCGTTTCAGTCAGTCTATAATCAAGTAATCCGTGCCGAGGACGGAAACACGCATGTCGGTCTCGAGAACGCAAAACTCAATCGCCGCCGGCGAAAGGGTGCGCCGGCGAATCCGCATCCGGGGCATCGTCCAGGGCGTCGGGTTCCGCCCGACCGTCTATCGCCTGGCGACCGAGCGGCGCCTGGCGGGGTGGGTCCTCAATGACGCCGAGGGCGTCCTGATTGAACTGGAGGGCCCCGCCGCCCGGATCGAGGACTTCCTTGCGGCTCTTCGCGACAATCCGCCGCCGCTCGCCCAGATCACCGCCGTCGAGACCGAGGCGATTCCCGCCCTGGGCGAGACCGAGTTCGCCATTGCCCCCTCCGGCGGCGGGCAGCGCTCCGCCCTCGTCTCTCCCGACATGGCTGTCTGCCCCGACTGCCTCAGGGAACTCACGGACCCCACGGACCGGCGGCACCGGTACCCGTTCATCAACTGCACGAACTGCGGGCCGCGATACTCCATAATTATCGACATTCCTTATGATCGTCCGATGACGACGATGCGCGCGTTCACCATGTGCCCCCCTTGCCGGGCCGAGTACGAGAACCCGGCCGACCGGCGGTTCCACGCGCAGCCGAACGCATGCCCCGTCTGCGGGCCGCGGCTCTCGCTCCACGAGGAGCACGGCCGCGCCGTGCCGACCGCCGATCCCGTCCGGTCCGTCCGCGAGGCGCTTCTGGCGGGCCGCATCGTCGCCATAAAGGGCCTGACCGGGTTCCACCTGGCGTGCGATGCCCGCAGCGACGGGGCGGTGCGCGAACTCAGGCGCCGCAAAGGCCGCGACCAGAAGGCCTTCGCCATGATGGCCGCGAGCGCCGAGGCCGTCGCCCGCCGCGCAGAGGTCGGTCCGGCAGAGCGGGCGATCCTGGAATCCCGCGAGCGGCCGATCGTCCTTCTGCGCAAGCGCCCCGGACACGACCTCTCGCCGCTGGCGGCCCCGAGCAGCCCGTACTTCGGCTTCATGCTTCCGTACGCGCCGCTCCATTACCTTCTCTTTGAAAATGATTTCCCGCCGATGGTGATGACCAGCGGGAACCTGTCGGAGGAGCCGATCTGCCGCGAGGACGATGAGGCCGTCCGGCGCCTCGCGGGCATCGCCGACCTGTACCTCCTCCATGACCGGCCGATCCAAACCGTGTGCGACGATTCTGTGACGATGGTCCAGCGCGGGCGGCCGCTGATGCTCCGCCGCGGACGCGGATACGCCCCGCGCCCCATCGACTTCCCCGTCGAGGCCCGCGAGCCGATCCTCGCCGTCGGGCCGGAACTTAAGAACGCGGTCTGCGTGGTGCGCGGCCGGCAGGCGTTCGTCAGCCAGCACATAGGCGACCTCAAGAACGCCCTGGCCGCGGGGTACTTCGAGGCCACCATCTCGAAACTGACGCGCCTCCTGGAGGTCGTCCCGACGGTCGTCGCCCACGACCTTCATCCCGGATACCTTTCGACGCGCTACGCCCGCCGCCGCGCGGCAGACGGGACGGAACGCATTCGCCTTGTCGGCGTCCAGCACCATCACGCACACATCGCCGGCGTGATGGCCGAGCACGGCCTGGAGGGCGAGGTGCTTGGCCTGGCGATGGACGGCACGGGCTACGGACCCGACCGCACCGTTTGGGGCGGCGAGGTGCTGCGGGCCTCGGCCGCCGCGTTTGAGCGGCTGGGGCACCTCGCGTACGTGCCGCTGCCCGGCGGCGATGCCGCCATCGAGCACCCCGTCCGCACCGCGTGGGCGTACCTGGTTGAGGCGTACGGCGCCGATGCGGCCGCGCGGCACGTGGTCGGGCGGCTCTCGCAGACGGCCGAGAAGGACCGGCATCTCTGGGCCGAGATGATCGCGAAGGGCGTCAATGCGCCGCCGGCCTGCGGCCTGGGGCGGCTCTTCGACGCCGTCAGCGTCCTGGCCGACGTCTGCGCCGAAAGCACCTACGAGGGGCAGGCGGCGGTCGAGTTGGAGGCTACGGCCGAAGGCGTTCCCGACGACGCCGAGCCGTATGAATTTAACATTGTTGATGAGCATACTTCGCCTATCGAGCCGCGACCGCCAGGTCGCGGGTACCCGCGGGCTTACGCCCGCGGCTCGTCGCAGGGCTGGGTCATCGACACGCTGCCGGTGATCCGCGGCGTGGTGGCCGACGTCGAGGCCGGGCGCGGGCGGGCCGAGACCAGCGCCCGCTTCCACGCGACCGCTACGGCGATGCTCCTTGAGGCCGCGCGGCGTGCGCGGCGGCAGACGGATCTCGCGCGGATCGCCCTGTCGGGCGGCTGCTTTGCGAACGACCGGCTGGTCCGGCGTCTCGCGCCCGCGCTTGAATCGGACGGGTTTGAAGTGTACGTTCACCGCCAGGTGCCGGCGGGCGACGGCGGCGTTGCCCTGGGCCAGGCCTACGTCGCCGCGGCGCGTATGCGCGCTGTTGCTGGTTAGCCGCCCGGCTTGCCGGGCGCTGGCTTCAGGGGCGCGATTACCGAAAAACGAGGTGAGTTATGTGCCTTGCCGTGCCGGGTAAAATCGTTTCGCGCGAGGATAATCTCGGCGTCGTCGATATCCGCGGCAACCGTTTGCGTGCGGGGCTTGCGCTGGTGCCTGAGGCGCAGCCGGGCGATTGGGTGCTCGTCCACGCGGGCTTTGCCATCACTCTTGTCACGCCGCAGGACGCCGCCGAGACCAACGCTTTGCTTGATCAGATTGAAGGTATAGGATAGGGCGCACCTGAGCGTGAAGGGCGCGATGCCCATTTAGCCGCCGCGCTTGCGCGGCGCGTGGTTCGAGGTGTACCTACATGGTCAATATAGATATCAATAAATGGCAGCGCGACATCGCCTCGGCCGTCGCCGCCATCCCCGGCTCGGCCCCGGTGGTGCTGATGGAGATCTGCGGCACGCACACGGTGGCCATCCGCCGGACGGGCCTCAGGACCCTCCTCCCCAAGCGCGTCCGCCTCGTCAGCGGCCCCGGGTGCCCGGTGTGCGTCACGAGCCAGGGCGTGATAGACGCCCTCGTTGACCTGGCCGGGCGGCCGGGGGTGACTGTCGCCACGTTCGGCGACATGGTCCGCGTTCCCGGGACGCGGTCGAGCCTTGAGCGCCGGAAGGCCGGCGGCGGCAGCGTCGCCATCTGCTACTCGGTCCTTGAGGCGCTGGACCTCGCGCGGAAGAAGCCGGCCGAGCACGTGGTCTTTGCGGCCGTCGGCTTCGAGACCACCGCCCCCGGCACGGCGGTAGCGCTCCAGATGGCCCGCGACGAGGGCCTGAAGAACTTCTCGGTCCTCTCGGCCCACAAATGGGTCGTGCCCGCGATGGACGCCCTCCTGGCCGGCGGCGAGGTCCGCATCGATGGCTTCATCTGCCCCGGCCATGTCAGCGTTATCATCGGCAGCAATGCATACCAGCCCGTCGCCAGGCGGTACAAGCGGCCCTGCGTCGTGGCGGGCTTCACGGCCGAGCAGGTCATGGCCGGCGTCGCCGCGATCCTCCGGCAACTTGCCGCAGGCGAGGCCACGGTCGGAAACGTCTATGCCGAGGCCGTCCGGCCCGAGGGAAACCGCGAGGCGCTCGGCCGCATCCACGGCGTCTTCGACCTGGTCGAGTCGAACTGGCGCGGACTCGGCACGATCCCGGAAAGCGGCATGGGCCTCAGGGCCGAGTACGCCGACTTCGATGCCGCGCGCCGCTTGGGGCTTGCTTGGCCGCCGTCGGAGGCCGGCACGAGCGAACATGGCTGCCGCTGCGGCGACGTGATCCGCGGCGCCATCGAGCCGCACGATTGTCCCCTGTTCGGCAAGGCATGCACGCCCGTCCATCCGGTGGGGCCGTGCATGGTCAGCCGCGAAGGCTCCTGCCAGGCCGAGTTCAAGTACGGAGCGGTTTGAATGAAAACAGCAAAAGGCAAACAGCAATGACCAATCAAACGGCAAACGCCAAAAGGCAAACGGCAATCAAACGGCAAAAGGCAAACAGCAAGAAAACGGCGCGTGCGCACACCTCTTTTCTTGCTGTTTGCTTCTTGCCGTTTGGTTGGTCCTTGCCGTTTGCAGTTTGCCGTTTGACTTTACGGCTTCTTGCCGCTGCTCTTGTTGCCACGCTCCTCGCCGGCTGCTCCGGCAACGCCGTGGAGGTTGTCGAGTCCCGGCCGTCGATGGACACGCTGGTTACGGTCCGCGCGATCGCCGCCAGCGATGCGGCCGCCCGTGCCGCGGTTGCCGCGGCCTGGGCCGAGATGGACGAGTGCGTCCTTCGCCTCGACCGCCGCCGCGGCGCATCCGAGGCGTGGCTCAAGGGCGATGAGAAGGCCCTGCGCGACCCCGCACAGCGGCCCTCCGACGTCTGGCTCATCAACCACGGGGCCGGCAAGTGGGCCGCCAAGGTTGACCCGCTCGTCACGAGTTGCCTGGCGACCGCCAAGGAAGTCTTCGACCTGACGGAGGGCGCGTTCGACCCGACGGTCGGGCCGCTCCTGGACCTCTGGAAGGAAGCCGAGACGCGCGGCAGCCCGCCCAGCGACGCCGAGATCGCCACGGCACGCGGACTCGTGGGCTTTGCGAAGGTCGAGGTCCTCGTGGCCGAACTCCGGAGGTCGCCCGATGAACTCGGCATCGTCGCCCCCGGCACGCCGCCGCCGACGCCGGAGGAACTTGCGAAGATCGTGTGCACGGTCGGTCTGCCTGCGGCGGGCATGCGGCTGGACCTGGGCGGCGTAGCCAAGGGGTACATCGCCGGCCGCATGGCCAGCCGGATGAAGCAGGCGGGGGCGGTCGCGGGGCTCGTGGCGGCGGCGGGCGACGTGTTCGCTTTCGGCGAGCGCCCGGCCTTGCTCGCCGCAGGACGCGACCGGCGATGGGGCGTCGCCGTCCAGGACCCGCGCGACCCTGAGGGCCGGCGTCCATACACGTTCGTTCATATCAAGGACCAGGGCGTCGATACGAGCGGCCACTACTACCGCGGATACACCGTCGCGGGCCGGCGCTACAGCCACATCTTCGACCCGCGGACGGGCCGGCCGGTCGATAGCCGCATCGCCAGCGTGACGGTGGTTGCGCGGGACCCCGGGATTGCGGACGCCCTGGCGACGGCCATCTGCGTCTTGGGCATCGAGAAGGGCATGGCCCTGGTGGCGGACCTGGTGGACGTAGAGTGCCTGATCCTGGAAGTCGATCCGTCCGACGCGCACCCGCCGCAGGCCGGCGGCGCGCCGTCGCCGGAGGCGAACCTCATAGCCCATCGCTCGGCCGGCTTTGCGGCCCTTGAGTTCAAGCCCGCCGAGCCCTGAATTTCCTTGCATTGCCCGCCTGCCGCCGTAGTCTTTTCGCTTCCAAGAAGAGTCCGGCCGCAGTGCGGGCCGGCTATGGAAAGGGGCAGCCATGGCGAAGAAAGCGGCGAAGAAGGGGGCCGGGAAACCGGCGGCGAGGCCCGCGGCAAAGGCGAGCGGCATGAAGAAGGCCCTCATGGTCGTCGGCGGGCCGTATCACGCAAACGAGAAGGCAGGGGCGGTGCTCGACGCCTTCCTCAAGAAAACCGGTCGCTGGGAACTGACCGTTACGTTCGACCTGGATTCCCTTGCGGCCCTGCCGACGAGCGATTACTCGCTCGTCATCATCTACACCACGGGGTTCAGCAAGGACCTGACGGAAGCGCGCGAGGCGGGCTTGCTGGGGTTCGTGAAGGCGGGCGGCGGGCTGGTGGGCGTCCACTCGGCGGCCGACAGTTTCCGCGATTCGCGCCCATATATCGAGATGCTTAACGCCGAGTTCCTCACCCATCCGCACTTCCACGAGTTCCCCGTCCGCATCGTCGATAAGAGCCATTACATGACCGTGCGGATGGCCGACTTCACCATTCCCGACGAGATGTACCACCTCCAGAGTTACGACCCGGCCCGGACGCACCTCCTGGCCGAGACCGCCTGGCAGGGGAAGAAGATGCCGATGGCCTTCGTCCGCGAGTTCGGCAAAGGCCGCGTGGCCTACATCGCCCTGGGGCACGACCTGAGGTCGTGGAAGCATCCGGAGTTCCAGAAACTCATGCTCCGGGCGATGGAGTGGACGACGGGGGCCGAACTGCCCGCCGCCGGCAAGGTCATCCGCTGCGGAGTCCTGGGCTATGGGCCCGCCTTCAACATGGGCAAGGGCCACGGCGAGTGGATGAACGCCACCCTGGGCATGAAGACCGTGGCCGCCTGCGACTCCGACCCTGCACGCATGGAGGCCGCGAAGAAGGAACTCCCAGGTATCGAAACATTCACCAGCCTCGATGCCATGCTGAGGATGAAGGAACTTGACCTCGTGGTCAACATCCTGCCGCACAACCTCC
>CAYGWP010000318.1:0-6124 GCA_964353455.1 uncultured Anaerolineales bacterium | reverse complement strand
ACCGCGGGCTGGGATTGGTTACACTTTGCGGCCGGGAACTCCTGGCCGAGCAAGAGTTGTGGATTGACCGCGGGCTGGGATTGGTTACACTGGTGCTGCCGTAAGTCGGGTCAGGCCGAGCAGTTGCCGCGATTCCAACTCAAAAAAGTTCGAGTTGGCGCGGCGGCTGCTCGGCCGGCTTTCGCATTTTCCCCCAGAATACACGCATCCGTTCATACTGTTTGTCCGTGATCGAAAGGACCCTCACCTCGCCGTCCGGCGGCAGGAACGCCACCACCCGCCCCTCGTGCACGTCCGTGTTCTCCTCGCTCGCGCAGTGCCTAATATACACCGAGAACTGCATCATTGTAAAGCCGTCTTTGATGAGCGCCTTGCGGAAAAGCGTGTACTCCTTGCGGGCCTTCTTGGTATCCACCGGCAGGTCGAACATCGCCAGTAGCCACATTGCCCTGTATCCGCTCAGTTCCATAGCCTGGGCAGTTCCAGTCTCTTCTGCTCGCCCCGGTAGCAGCGGACGAGGGATGCCGTGACCCGCTCAAGGGCGACCATGAGCGGCCCCTTCTCGCCCCCCACATCAACCGTTGCCGCAAGGACCGACAGCAGTTGCACCTTCGAGTCGCGGTTTATCTCGGTAACGCCCCCCTCGGCAAGCCTTCGCACCTGAACATCCACAAGCGGCCGCAGGGGCTCCAAGAGATCGTCGGCCAGACAGAACGGGTTGTAGCGGTTGTGATGGTGCAGCCCCAGCGACGGGTGAAGCCCCGCCCCGCACACCGCCCGCGCAACGCACGACCTGAGGACCATGTACCCGTAGTTCAAGAGGCAGTTCGGCGGCGCACCTTCCGGAGACCGCCGGAAGTCCTTCCCCAGGAGCGCCGGCCAATAGATGCGCGCAGCCTGGGCCTCCACGTTCGTCGGGTCGCCCGACCGGACGGCCGGAATCAGGTTCGCCAGGTATCCGCGCTCCGGCGCATCTGCCGCAAGCGCCCCCGCCTGGCTCCGAATCTTGGCCTGCACCAACTGTTTCCACAGAACCTTCTTCAGGGGCAAGGGCGCAGCGGTCTGGGCGGCAAGCCGCTCCGTCAGGAGGCTGTTCTCCTGCGGCAGGAACATGCCGCATGGGTGATGGTCCCGCCCGCAGGGGATGATGACGGCCCCTGCCGCAAGGATCTCGGTGATCACCGAGTGGGTGTACGTGGTGGTCGGGGCGTCGAGGACCAAGAGGCCCAGGTCCTCCAGCGGCACGCGCCCGACTTCCTCTCCCCCCTGCCGGATAAGGAGCGACCCGTCCGAAACGGACAGGTGGTTGCCCTGCCCGGAGATTTCGATAGTGCGTTTAATCATTGCAGGGGAACACCCGGCCGACAGGGTCAACCAATACCTTCTGAGCACCCATGAAACGCAACTTGTCCCACGTTGCCACCAGAAACCTTGCGGCCTTGTCGTCAATGCGCGCCGCAGTGTGCTGCCTCAGTTCCATCATGGGTACGCCGCTGGACATTTTTTGGACGCGGTAAAGCGTCACTTCGCCAGTTTGCCTATGCGTCAGTTGGACCATGTCATTAATGCAGAAAGACATTAGGAACCTTGCTGCATCCAGCGGCCTCCTGCCCACTATGCCTTGGCCCTCTTGGAGCCGGTGGTGGACCTCGAATCGCGACACGCAGCGTCCCGTCCACTTGCCGTCGGGGAGTTGGTAAATCTCCACGTGGTGGTTGCCGCCGGGCAGATATGATTTGATTACCTTGCCTGCCACTTGCCGAATCGGGATGGCCGTCTTCTCAACCGTTTCGATGCGGACCCGCTTGATAGGCACACCGGAAGGCATCTTAAGTGTCGGGTCCCACACGCCTTTCTCGATCTTGGCGCTCCCTTCCAGGTCCACGCCGCGCTCGCGGCAGCGGGTCTCGACAATGCAGCGGATCACCGGGTCACGGATTTGGCCGACCTGGGCAATCGTCAACCTCTCAAGAGGGACGCGATGGACGAAGCGGTCAGGCTTGCCCTTGACCGGCCCCAAGCCGGTTTCCTCGTGCAGACGGCCCGCGAGTTTCCGGGCGGGCCTGAAGGACACGTTGATTGCCCCAACCGCGCTGTCAACGCTGTCGCGGAAGTTCTCCCACGGCGGATCGAAACGCGGCTTGGCAGGGTTGTACTTCACGGTCGAGAGTTTCTGGAGCGCCCCTTGCGTCGTAAAGGCTATCACAATGGCGTCGATGGCATGGTGGCGATGGTCGCTGCGGTTCTTTTCCTCATCGGCCGTCCCCAAGAGGCCGTTCAACTGCCACTGCCAACGGAGTTCGGCCGTCGTCTCGCCCTTCACGCAACGGACCTTGCATCCCAGCAAGCCCACATACCGCACGGCCTCGCGGCTGATATATCTGGTGTCATTCAGTTGCCGCTGCACGAATTTGTCAAGGTCCAGTTCCTTCTGGCTGAACCGGCGGCGCTTTGGGTACGGCAAGGCCGCCACGCGCTGAAGAATCGGCTCGTAGCGATTGGGGTCGGACCCGTAGGCCTCAAGCGGTGTCTGGTTGCCCTTCTCCGCGTTCTCGCCGACGAAACAAACCACCTTGTTCATGTATGAATCATCGAGCGACCGCGAGTACGGCAGGATGTGGTCTATGTGGACCTCGCCCGTGAAGAGTTTGGACTGTGGAATAGAGTTGCCGGAATACGGCGAGTTGCCACCACACTCTTTCCACAGGCGGTACTTGAGTATGTCATCGCGCCTTGGCGTGAGGATGTTGAAATCCGTTTGGATACGGCCGACGATCTCATCGGTCTCTTTCTTGCGTTTGGCGTTCTCCATGTGGGCCTTCTCGCGCTGCTCGCGGGACCGCTTCATGTCCCGGGCAAGTTCCACGACGATTTCCAGCGGTTTCCCGTGCTCTCGCACAAGAGCGTTGACCACTTTGCGCATCTCCGTCAGGCCCCGCCGGACGAGCGGGTTGGTCATGTACTTGAGCGTTTGCATGAGGGGCGGAAGCGAATCGAGCGATTCCTCTTTTCTCCGGATCGTGTAACCGGCCAGTTCCTTGGCCTCGCTGATAACGTGCCCGGCATCCGGGTCCTTGGCCAGGAAACGCCTGAGGCAATCGTCTCCGCATACGTGGGCCGGGTCCAGAAACGGGAGCATCTTATTGATGGCCTTGAGGGAAACGTTGAAGTATTTCTCCGGCAGGTCGATCTTCAACAGCGCGGCCGCTTGCTCCTCAGAGCAGCCCCATTCCTCCATTGCCAGTCGGCAAAGTTCACTCTCGTCTTCGATTTCCGCCAGGGCGTCATGAACCGCAGTCCGGGTTCCCGCGGCAAGGCCCTCATACCACTTCTTGAGGGCGCGCCCCCTCAGGCCAGCCTCAACGTCATTGCCCTTCAGGTAGTCTCGCCGCCCCGCCCCTTCCAGATTGAAGTGCTGGCTTTCGAAGAGCCCGAGACATCTGCGGATATCGTCAAACGTCATCTTCTTCTTGCCGACAAGGGCATCCGAGAGTTTAGCGCGCTCTTCCGTGTTCAGGGCACGTTCGCCATGAACCGGATCAAGGACCCGCAGGGCGTTGATCTCCTGGAACATGCGAAACTGTTGGCCGAGCCAGTGGGCCTTCGGACAGCGTTTTTCGCCCGGCTCCAACTCGCAGTCGCCGATGGTCTGCAGGTCGTAACGCAAGGGCCGCTGAAAAAAGATGGCCTCGTGGATACGCTGCTTCACGGAATCCGTGAGTGCGCTGGCGTGGGACGGCGACTGAGTTTTCCAGAGTTCCTCAAACTCATGCTCGTACATCGTGCGAAGGGTGTAGCGAGCGCGCACCCGTTCGGCGTCCAGCGCAGACTGACAATTATTGGAAGCGATGCCTGCCAGGTACTCGCCGAGCGTGCGGCTGCGTGCGGCCTGCACCTTCTCGGCCAGCGCGGCCGTTTCCTTCGCCACCTTGCCATCATCCTTCGACTTGCCCGTCTTGCGGTTTGACTTGAAGCCACGTCGCTGACATATATGCATCAGCACGCGGCCGAATTCGAATGGAGCAAGTTCCCTATCAAGCCCGCTTGCCCTGAGCGCGTACGGGTCCAGGGCGCGAACTAGGGCAAGGGCCGCGTTATCTTTCGGCAGGAAACCCACCTCCTGAAGAATCCGCATGAGTTTGCGCCGGCGTTGGCGACGCCGGTAGTGCATTCGTCGCTGGCCGCGGGCAACGCGGCGGTCTTGCCCGCGAGGCTGCTCAGCCCCCGTAGGCGCGCGGTCAACGCCCTCCGGAAAAACCCGCACTCCCGCAAGGATGGGGGCGCCCCCTTGGAAGGTGTCGCCGCCAACGGCGATCATCGCCCAGCCAACCGAATTGCTGCCCAGGTCCAAGCCCAGCGTGTAGCGCGTCATGGTTGTCCCCTTCATCAGACGGGTGTGCGGAAAGGCAAGAGAATATTATTGACAATTCCCTGCCCGTTGTCCATACTGTACTTGGGTGTAACCAACCCCAGTTCGCGCGTTTTTTCACACCAAGGCCTTTCACGGCCTAATGTGAAAGGATTCGCAGGGTGCTTCATCGCCGCCCGCGGATGAAAGTCCACGGGCGGCATCCCTTTCCGAGCCGGCCCGCCGGGCCTTACCGCCGCTCTGCGCCCATCTGCGTAATCCCTGGCCCGCCATAGCCTCCGGCGACGGCGGCTGCGGACGATCCGTTGTTGCCTCTGTGTTCAATCCACAATCTACAATCCGCAATCCGCAATCGAAACACCCCCCACCTATTGTGGTCGGACGGCCGGTGCAAAGATGCCACGCAATTGCCCATCGTTTGGCGTAAGAATGCCCTGAGTTTCGCAAAGAATGCCGCAAGTTTCGCCAAGTTTCGCAAAGTTTCGTGAAGATGGAACCGGTGTACAATCTTTCACCACCAAGACACGAAGTCGCCAAGAATGCCTTCTCACTTTGTGACCTTGTGCCTTAGTGGTAAACTGCCACAACCTGTAGTGTACCCCCCCGCTTCCGCCACAATCGGGTTTTCGGCCCGGCCCAAGAGCGCCAAGAGCGCCAACTCCCGGGGGTTGGCGCTCTTGGCGTTCTTGGCGCTCTTGGCGTTCTTGACAGCATCTCTTGCCACAATCCGTCGGCGCACCCTTACCGTCCGCCGTACCATTTCTGGTAGAACTCGCGGTACGACCCGTCTTTGACGCGGCGCCACCAGTCCTGGTGGTCGCGGTACCAGCGGATGGTGCGGGCAAGGCCCTCGTCGAAGCCGACTTGGGGGCGCCACGCCAGTTCGGTCTCGATCCGCGACGGGTCCATGGCGTATCGGCGGTCGTGGGCGGGGCGGTCCTTGACGAAGCGGATGAGGCTTTCGGGCTTTCCGAGTTGCCGCAGGATTTCGCGGACCACGTCGATGTTGCAGCGCTGGCTGCGTGAGCCGATGTTATAGACGGTTCCCGGCTGGCCGCGCTCGGCCGCCGCAAGGATGGCCGTCGAGTGGTCGTCGGTGTAAATCCAGTCGCGGACCTGCCGCCCATCGCCATAGACCGGGAGGGGCCTGTCCTCCAGGGCGTTCGAGATCATCAGGGGGATGAGTTTCTCGGGGAACTGGTACGCCCCGTAATTATTGGAGCAGCGTGTGATGACGGCGTTCTGGCCGTAGGTGCGGCAGGCGGCCAGGACCAGAAGGTCGGCGGCCGCCTTGCTTGCGGCGTACGGGCTGGAGGGGTCGAGAGGAAATTCCTCGGCGAAGGGCGGATCGTCGGGCGCAAGCGACCCGTACACCTCATCGGTGGAGATCTGGACGAACCTGGCGGCGCCCTTCTCGCGGGCGGCATCCAGGAGGACCTGCGTGCCGAGGACGTTGGTGCGGACGAAGGCCAGCGGGCCGAGGATGGAGCGGTCAACGTGTGTCTCGGCGGCAAAATTGAGGACCGCATCGGCCCCGTCGGGAATGGCCTGGCGCACCGCGTCCGGGTCGGTGATGTCTGCCCGGACAAAGGTATGGCGGTCGGCCGGGACGCCTTCGAGGTTTTCAAGGTTCCCGGCATAGGTCAGGAGGTCGATGTTGACGATGGCGAGGTCCGGCCGGCGACCGAGCGCCAGGCGGACGAAGTTCGAGCCGATGAACCCGGCCCCGCCGGTGACAACGTAAGTGGGCATGCC
>CAYGWP010000317.1:0-3305 GCA_964353455.1 uncultured Anaerolineales bacterium | reverse complement strand
GTGGACGATAGGGTTGGGGCTGTGGTACACTCTTTTTGCCTCTGGGAGGATAGGGCTCCGCAGGAGTGCGACCCGAGCGCCCGGAGGCGGGACGTACGGCAGAGGGCCGTGCCGCTGCGGTGGCGCGGCCTTCCTTTTTTTGTCCATCTGCCGGGGTCCCCGAAAGCGATAAACTCCGGGGGTGCGGGGGCAGCGCCCCCGCGCCGTTGGCCAGGCCGCACGTGCGGTACTTCAGGTAGGTTGCCTTGAAGCGGATGTGCAGCGTTCCATTGAGGCGTTTTTCAACGGTCACCCAGCCGCCACGCTCGCCCGCGAGCGCCGGCGGCAGGAGTTGATACACCTGGCCGTCCAGACGGATGGTGTAATCGTTGCCGACCTTCCGCTTCTCCTGGAAACTCAGGATGCTCTCCGGACGCATCGAGGGGTCGAGCGGCCGGTGCGCATCGTTCGGGCTGGCCGGCCTGACCGTGCACCAGCGGTTGAACCACGGCAGGAACGTCTTCTGAAGGACCGCGTTGGCCTCGTCGAATGTCTTGGCCCCTGCAAGGCGCAACTCCCTGACCAGACGGTCCTGGGCCGTCTGAAAGAACCGCTCGATCCGACCCTTTGCCTGCGGACTGTAGGCCAGGATCAGTTGGATGCCCAGGTCCTCCAATGCCCGTGAAAACTGCGTCATTCTGGGCTGCGGATCGTATGGGTCGTAGTCCTCGGCCCGGAAGATGCCGTCGCGGTCCACGTACATCGCCACCATCCGACCGTGCCGTTTGAGATAACGCCCCAGGAGGTCCAGGTACGCCTCGGTCGTCTCGCCCGGATAGAATCGAGCCGTCACCTTGCTCGTGGCGTCGTCAATCATGGCCACCAGCACCATCCGCGGCCCCCGGCCCTCCAGCCAGTCGTGATGGCTGCCGTCGGCCTGAACCAACTCGCCGAAACAAGCCCGCCGCTCGCGACGCGACCGATGACGGTCACGCTTGTACTTCGGTTTCCACAGCCCTTCGGCCGACAGCCAGTCGCGCAGCGTCCGGGCCGGCACCGCCACCTGCCGCGCGGCCAACTTCTCGCTCGCCATCGTCAGGTTGAAGTCGGGCATCTCGCGCCGGTAGATCTCGACCGCCTGCCGACGCTCGTCCGCATCTCGCCGCCGGTTCGAGGAACGGCCACGCAATCGGTGGATGATGCCGGCATCCCCCTCCTTCTCCAGCCGCCGCTGGATACGCCGGACCTGTCGGACGCACAGGTCCACCAACCGCCCGGCCTCCGCCTGCGTCCGCTTGCCCTCCAGCACCGCAGACATCACCTTCAGCCGATCCCGCTCCCGAACACTCATCGCTATCCGGTCTCCGTTCATCCGCTCTCCTCGCCCCCGGGAAGCGGACATTTCTATCCACCAGGAACCGGACATTACAATCCACCAGCGACATCGGCCGGTAATCTAGTTGCGGGCCCGTCGCGTCGCCGGTATCCTCAGCGGCGTCCAGGGTTGGGGAGAAGTCGTGACGAAAGCAACGTTTCCGGGCGGCGTGCATCCGCCGGCCAACAAACGGACTGCCGATTCCGCGATTCAGACGCTGCCCCTCTCGGACCGGCTGGTCGTGCCGATGGCGCAGAACCTCGGCGCCCCGAGCGTGCCGACGGTCGCCAAGGGCGACAAGGTCAAACGCGGGCAGACTATCGGCCGGCCCGACGGCTTCATCTCGGCCTGGCTGCACGCCCCGACCTCCGGCACGGTGACGGGCATCGAGCGCGTCGTCGATGCCTCCAGCGGCCGGCAGTTCGACGCCGTCGCCATCCAGCCCGACGGAGCGGACGCCTGGGCCGACGGCTGCAACCAGCCGCGCGACTGGGCCGCCATGACGCCCGAAGATATCCGCAAGGCCGTGGCCGAGGCGGGCGTCGTCGGAATGGGCGGCGCTACGTTCCCGACGCACGTCAAACTCACGCCCCCGCCCGGCAAGGCCATCGACACGGTCATCATCAACGGCTCGGAGTGCGAGCCGATGCTGACGTGCGACCACCGGCTGATGCTCGAGCGCCCCGCTGACATCGTCATCGGCATGCAAATCTGCCTTGCCGCCACCGGGGCGAAGCGCGGCATAATCGCGATTGAAGATAATAAGCCTGATGCCATTGAAGCGTTAGCCGCCGCGCTTGCGCGGTATGTGGCACAGCCGCCCTCGGCTGTGCAGACTCTCGGCGATTTGCACGCCCGAGGGCGGGCGTGCCACAGTTCTGAGATAGTTTCTGAGGGTGCGGCGGCTAAATGTGAGGTAAAAGTTCTTGCAACCAAGTACCCGCAGGGGGCCGAGAAGCAACTCATCCTGGCGTGCCTGGGGCGAGAGGTCCCCACGGGCGGGCTCCCGTCCGACGTCGGGGCGGTCGTCCAGAACGTCGGCACGGCCGCGGCAATCGCCGAGGCGGTGGCCGAGCGCCGGCCCCTGACGGAGCGGGTCGTCACCGTATCAGGCGATGCCGCCCGGACGCCGGGCAATTTCCGCGTGCGAATCGGCACGCCGATCAGGGCGCTCCTCGACCGGGCCGGCGTCGAGGAAGGTTACGAGGAACTCATCTTCGGCGGCCCGATGATGGGCAAGGACCAGTTCTCCACGGAACTATTCGTCAAGAAGGGGACGAGCGGCCTGCTGGTCTTCCGCCGCGCGGCCATCTACGACAACGGGCCGTGCATCCGGTGCGGGGCATGCGTGCGGCACTGCCCGTCGTACCTGAATCCGAGCCGCCTGTCGATCCTGGGCGAATCGTTCCTCGACGGCAACCTGAACGCCGTCGAGGATGCCATGAACTTCGGGCTGATGGACTGCATCCTGTGCGGGACGTGCGCGTACGTCTGCCCCGCGCGGCGGCGGATGGTGCACCTCGTGGAGATGCTGCGGAGCGAGCGGCGCAAGGCCCTCCAGCGGAAACGCGAGAAGGAACAGGCCCAGGCCGCCCTTCTAAAACGCGAGGCCGACAAGATTGCCCACTGATTCGACCCAATCCGAGAAACCCGCTGCGCCGCCCGCAAAGGCCGCGCCCGCGCCGCTCGTGGTCGGCCACTGGCCGCACCTCAGGGGCAAAGACTCCACCCGGATGATCATGTGGTCTGTGGTGGCGGCGCTCTTGCCGGCGGTGGCGGCATCGGGGTACTTCTTCGGCATCCGGGCGTACATGCACATCGGCCTGGCGGTGGCGACGGCCGTTGTCATCGAGGCCGTCATCCAGCGCCTGCGCAAGGTCCCCGTGACGGCCGGCGACGGAAGCGCCGTGGTCACGGGCATTCTGGTGGCGTTCTGCCTGCCGGCCCAGGC
>CAYGWP010000316.1:0-6290 GCA_964353455.1 uncultured Anaerolineales bacterium | reverse complement strand
CACCGGCGGTTATTTCGTCCTGGGCGGCATCGTCGTCTTCCTGATCGCCGCCGGCCGCGTCGTCGCCTACCGGAAGCGCCTGCCCATGCCGCACGTTGACCCGGATGCGCTGCGGAAGGCTGCGCGGGCTGCGCGGCTGGCGCGGGCGGCGGTGGCCGTGCTTGGAGTCGCGATCGCCGGGTCGGTCATCACGCTGGGAATTCTCTTGCGCGACGGCCTGACGGACGAATCGCCGGCATCGCCGACAGGCGGGGGCCAGACGAGCGCAGCCGCCCCGGCGACCGACTTCCCCTCGCCCGAGGAGATCGCCAGGCAGTGGCCTCGGTTCCGCGGACCAGCCGGCGCGGGCGTCTCGGCCTATACGAACGTCCCCACAACCTGGAACGCCAAGACCGGCGAGAACATCCTCTGGAAGACCGCCCTGCCGCTGCCGGGGGAGAACTCGCCCGTCGTCTGGGGCGACCGCATCTTCCTGGCCGGGGCGCACGAGAGAAAACGCGAGGTCTATTGCCTCGACGCCGCCACGGGCAAACTCCTCTGGCAGAAGCCGGTCGAGACGCCGGAAGGCGCCGCCGCGGCCGAGCCGCCCGATGTCCTCGAAGACACCGGCTACGCCGCGCCGACGGCCGCAACAGACGGCCGCCGCGTCGCCGCCATCTTCGCCAACGCCGACATCGCCTGCTTCGATTTCCAGGGCAAGGAACTCTGGGCGCGCAACTTCGGCCCACTCAAGAACGCTTATGGATACTCATCATCGTTGAACATGTACCACGGCATGGTCATCGTGCTTCTCGACCAGGGGACGCCCGGCAAAACGGACTCACGCCTTCTGGCGCTCGACGCCGCCACAGGCAAGACAGTCTGGGAAGCCAAGCGCCCCGTGCCGAACTCGTGGGCATCGCCGATCATCTTCACGGGCGCCAAGGGCGACCAACTCGTCGCCGCGGCCAAGCCCTGGGTCATCTCGTACGACCCGGCAACGGGAACCGAACGGTGGCGCGCGAAGGTCCTCGACGGCGACGTGGCCCCGTCGCCCGTCTTCGGCGGCGGGTTCGTCCTGGCGGTCAACACGGGGTCGAAACTTGCGGCCATCCGCCCCGACGGACACGGCGACGTGACCGCCACACACGTGGCCTGGGGCGCTGAGGACGGACTGCCGGACATCGTCAGCCCCGTGACCGACGGCAAGTACGTCTGGCTCATGACGACTGATGGGCTCCTCTCGTGCTACGCCGTCAGGGACGGCAAGCCCGTCTATGACAAGGAACTCGACGAGGCCGTCAAGTCCTCGCCGACCCTGGTGGGCGACCGGCTGTACATCTGCGACACGAAGGGCGTAACCCGCATCATCGGGACCGGCGGCGAGTACAAGGAAATATCGAAGGCCGAACTGGGGGAACCGATCCACGCCAGCCCGGCCTTCCTGGATGGACGCATCTATATTCGCACCACAAAGCACCTGTTCGCCATCGGCAAAAAGTAGGCCGGGGCGCGCCCCGGCTTGTCAGCGTGCTCTCAATGCCAGAACTAGATCTGAAATTCGTCGATGAAACGATCGCCCGCCTCGGACGCGGCCGCGAGATGACCATCCCCATCCTCCAGGCCCTCCAGGGGCGCTACCGCTACCTCCCCGCGGAGGCCCTGGGGCGGGTCTTGGAACTCACCGAGATCCCCCCGGCGCAAATCGCCGGCGTCTCCACCTTCTACACGCAGTTCCGACACCGGCCGATGGGCCGGCACCTCATCACCGTCTGCCACGGCACCGCCTGCCACGTCAAGGGCGCGGGGCTGGTCCACGATGCCGTCCTGCGGCACCTGAAGATCACCGGCCATGACGACACCGACCCGGACGGCCTCTTCACCGTCCAGAAGGTGGCATGCCTGGGCTGCTGCACGCTGGCGCCCGTCGTTCAGATCGACGGTGTGACATACGGCCACATGACGGCCGACCGCGTGCCGCGCATCGTGTACGACTTCCTGGAACTCGCGGCGTCCGGCGCCGTGGGCCCCCGGAGCGAGCATACGGCGCAAGCCCGCGACGGCCGCGGCGAGATCCGCATCGGCCTGGGCTCCTGCTGCCAGGCCCGCGGCTCGGCGGGCGTCCAGGAGGCGCTTGAGCGGGCCGTCGCGCGCACCGGAGCGCGGGCGGTCGTCAAGCGCGTAGGCTGCGTGGGCATGTGCCACCAGACGCCGCTCGTCGAGGTCTTCGCGCCAGGCGCGCCGCCCGCAATGTACGCCCAGGTCGAGGCTGACGACGCCGAGATGATCGTGCGGCGGCACTTCAGGCCCCGCTCGGTCGTCCGGCGGATCAGCAGCGCACTCTCGCGGTCGCTCGACGTCCTTCTCACCGACGAAACCTGGGAACCGGTTTCCCGTTACGGGATGGACATGCGCGACCCGCCGGTGGCAGCGTTCCTCGGACGCCAGAAACACATCGCAACCGAGCATTGCGGCCGCATCGACCCGATCGACCTCGACGAATACTTGTGCCACGACGGCTTCGCCGCCCTCTCGCGCTGTCTCAAGGAGCACAGGCCCGAACAGGTGATTGACGCGATCGAGGCGAGCGGCCTCAGGGGCCGCGGCGGCGCGGGGTTCCCGACGGGCCTGAAGTGGGCACGCGTGCGGCACTCGCCCGGCCGAGAGAAGTACCTCATCTGCAACGGCGATGAGGGCGACCCCGGCGCGTTCATGGACCGCATGATCCTGGAGTCGTACCCGTACCGGGTCATCGAGGGGATGGCGATTGCGGCGTACGCCGTCGGCGCCGAGGAAGGCATCTTCTACATCCGGGCCGAGTATCCGCTGGCCGTGCGGCGGGTGCGCGAGGCGATCAGCCGGTGCGAGGAGCACGGCCTGCTGGGCGAGAACGTGATGGGCGCGGGACAGCGGCTGCACCTCCGGATCATGGAGGGCGCGGGGGCGTTCGTCTGCGGCGAGGAGACGGCCCTGCTCGAGTCCATCATGGGCCGCCGCGGCAATCCGCGGCTCCGCCCGCCCTACCCCGCCGAGCACGGCCTCTGGGGCAAACCGACACTGGTTAATAATGTCGAAACGTATGCGCTTGTGCCGTGGATCGTGCGGCACGGCGGCGGGACGTTCGCCGCCCTCGGCGCGGGGCACAGCAAGGGCACGAAGGTCTTCGCCCTGGCCGGAAAGGTGGCGCGCGGCGGCCTCATCGAGGTCCCGATGGGGATCACCCTGAGGCAGGTCATCGAGGAGATCGGCGGCGGCGTGGCCGGCGGCAGGCGCTTCAAGGCCGTCCAGGTGGGCGGCCCGTCCGGCGGATGCATCCCGGCGGAACTCGCCGACACCCCCGTCGATTACGAGGCGCTCACGGGCGTCGGCGCAATCATGGGCTCCGGCGGCCTCGTCGTCCTCGACGATGCCGACTGCATGGTCGATGTCGCCCGGTACTTCCTTGAGTTCACGCAGGACCAGTCGTGCGGCAAGTGCACGCCCTGCCGCGTGGGCACGCGGCGGATGCTCGACATCCTGAATCGCCTCACGGCCGGCGAAGGGCACAGGGGCGACCTGGAAGAACTCGAGCACCTCGCCCTCTTCATCAAGCGCGCGAGCCTCTGCGGACTCGGAAAGACCGCCCCGAACCCGATCCTCTCCACGCTCCGATACTTCCGCCCCGAGTACGAGGCGCACATCGACAAGCGGTGTCCGGCCGGCCGATGCAAGGCACTCATCACGCTGGCCGTCACCGACGACTGCATCGGCTGCACCCTCTGCGCCCAGCATTGCCCGTCCGGCGCTATCCAGATGACGCCATACGAGAAACACCTGATCGACACGACCAAGTGCATCCGCTGCGGCACGTGCAGGCAGGTTTGCCCGTCCGATGCCGTGAAGGTTTTTTGATGTTCCATCTCACCGCAGAGAACGCGGAGGACGCAGAGAAAGGCTGAGACAGGGGAAAAAAAGAACAACAGAGAGGCAACGAGAAAAACGTGACAGACACGCAGAGAACCAAAGAGCAGTACAACCGCCTGACGGAAACTATCATCGGCGCAGCGGTGGAAGTTCACAAGGAACTTGGTCCTGGGTTGCTCGAGTCTTCCTACGAGGCATGCCTCGCATATGAACTAGTCAAGCGCGGACTGAAGGTTGAGCGGCAGAAGGAATTGCCCTTGCGGTACAAGCAGGTCATGCTGGACTGCGGCTATCGGCTTGACTTGCTGGTAGAGCAGTGCGTTGTGGTCGAGGTCAAGGCCACTGAACAAATGTCGCCGCTGCACGAGGCCCAAGTGCTCTCGTATCTGCGCCTATCAGGCTGCAAAGTGGGGCTGCTGATCAACTTCAACGGCACCACGCTCATGGGTGGCATAAGGAGGCTGGTTCATGGGTTCCCCGACTAGCACGCCCGTTCTTCGGGCGCACCGCGCCGGCACCACTGGCTGTTCCACCGGTGTAGTTTTGTTTTTTACTCAGATTTCTCTCTGCGTTCTCCGCGACCTCTGCGGTTAAATGGAACGGCTGACAGATGCCCAAGATCGAAATCGATAACCGAACCGTCGAAGTGACCCCTGGCGCAACGATTCTGGACGCCGCCAGGCAACTTGGTATTGCCATTCCCACGCTCTGTTTCCTCGCCGGATGCACGCCCTCAACTTCGTGCATGGTCTGCGTGGTCAAAGTGAAGACGCCCGACCGGCTGCTGCCGGCGTGTGCCGCGCGGGCCGAAGAAGGGATGCAGGTCGAGAGCGATACGGCCGAGGTGCGCGAGGCCCGGCGGACGGCCCTGGAACTGCTCCTGAGCGACCATCCGGGCGACTGCATCGCGCCGTGCCAGGGCGTGTGCCCGGCCCACATGGAGATTCCGCGGCTGATCCGCCTGGTGGCCGCCGGCGATGCTCGCGGCGCCGCCGCAACAGCCCGCTCCGCCCTGCTCCTTCCGGCGACGCGCGGCCGCATCTGCCCCGCCCCGTGCGAAAAGGGCTGCCGCCGCGCCGCCCATGACGGGGCGCTCTCGATTCGCCTGCTCCACCGCCGCGCGGCCGATGCCGACCTGGCGTCCGGCTCATTCGCGCTTCCGGCCTGCAAGCCCGCGACAGGCAGGCGAGTGGCGATCATCGGCGCCGGCCCGGCGGGTCTGGCTGCGGCGTGGCATCTGCTCCAGGAGGGATGCGCTTGCACGGTCTTCGACGACCACGACCGGCCCGGCGGGGCGCTCCACTACGCGGTGCCGGCAGACAGGCTGCCGCGCGCGGTCCTGGACGCCGAGATTGCGCTCGTGGCGAAGTTGGGCGCGGTGTTCCGCTTGGGCGTCCGCGTCGGGCGAGACATCCCGCTTGCCGATCTACGCAAGGACTTCGATGCGATCCTGGTCGCGACGGGTGCTGCGAAGGAAGGAGATGCTGCGTCGCTCGGCCTCGCCGCATCGCCGCACGGCATCCAGGTTGACCGGCACACATATCAGACGCCGGTGGCCGGCATCTTTGCCGCGGGCGATGCGGTCCTTGCGCGCCAGTTGGCCGTCCGGTCGGTCGGCGACGGCGCCGCAGCGGCCGCAGCCATCCTTCAGTACCTGGCCGGAGTGCCGGTCGCGGCGGCGCACCGGCTGTTCACGACGCGACTCGGTCACCTTGCGGCAGACGAGATGCTGCGACTTGCTGCCGGGGCGAGTTCCGACGGCCGGACCGCGCCGGCGGGCGGCGAGGCCGCGGGGCTCTCGGCCGATGAGGCCCGGCGGGAGGCGCCGCGGTGCTTCCACTGCGACTGCCGCAAGGCGGACGTCTGCAAGTTGCGCCGGCACTCCGCCGAGTACGCCGCCGCGCCGAACCGCTATCATGGGACGCGCCGCCCGTTCGAGAAGGACCTGCGGCACCCGGAGATCGTGTACGAGCCTGGCAAGTGCATCGCGTGCGGGCTGTGCGTCCAGATTTCGGCGCGGGCGGGAGAGCCGCTGGGCCTTGCGTTCATCGGCCGCGGGTTCGGCGTGCGGGTGGGCGTGCCGCTGGGCGAGTCGATCGCCGCGGGCCTCCGCAAATCAGCCGCAGAGTGCGTGGCCGCATGTCCCACGGGGGCGCTGGCCTTCAAGGTCAGCCCCTAGAGTCTGACACACGGGTCGCCGCGGCGACCCGTGGCACACGGAACAGTCGCCGGGGCGCGCCCCGGCCTACTTCGCCATGAGGCCGAAGTAGTTCAGGAGCACCGCGCACGACGACTGGTAGGTGATGCACGGCTCGTTGAATTCCCACGGGTTCTTCCGCCAATCGAGAATATCTACATATCGTTTCATGCCGCCGTTGGCGCCGCCCACCACCATGCCGGGGAACGGG
>CAYGWP010000315.1:0-13338 GCA_964353455.1 uncultured Anaerolineales bacterium | reverse complement strand
CATAGGCCTTTGCGCGGTGGGTCTCCCGACCCACCGCGAGACGAAGCCACGTTGGCGCGGTCGAAAACACGGTTTGCGCGGCGGGTCGGGAGACCCGCCGCGCTAAGCGGCGCTGTAGTACTAATCGGCCTTGCGAAGTTGCCCGTCGCGAAGTTCCATCATGCGAGCCAGCCTCGAGGCCATCGCCGGCGAGTGCGTGACGACGACGAGCGTGACGCCTTCCTCGCGATTCAGGTCCACGAGGAGTTGCGCCAGACGATCGGCCGATGCGCGGTCGAGCGACCCGGTCGGCTCATCGGCCAGCAGGAGGGCGGGGCGGTTGATGAGCGCCCGTGCCACGGCCACCCGCTGCCTCTCGCCGCCCGAGAGTTGCCCGGGGCGGTATTCCAGGCGCTGGGCCAGGCCGACACGCTCCAGTAGTTGCCGCCCGCGCTTCTCGGCCGGGTGGCACGGCCGCGCTGTTGCGCGGCCGTGGTTGTCGCCCAGGGGTGCGCCACGGTCACGCAGAGAAGCGTGACCGTGCCACCCGCTGCCCGGGGCCAGCGTCGGCACCAGCACGTTCTCCAGTGCGGTGCATTGCGGCAGGAGGTGGTGCAACTGGAATACAAAGCCGATGCGGCGGCTGCGGACGGCGGCGAGGGCCGCGTCGCCGAGCGATGCAAGGTCCTGCCCGTCGAGGAGGACGCGGCCGCTGGTCGGCCGGTCGAGCGTCCCCATGATATTGAGGAGCGTGCTCTTGCCGGACCCTGACGGGCCGACGATGGCGACGGACTCGCCTGCGCCGAGGGAGAGCGAGACGCCGCTGAGGACGGGCGGGGCCGCGCCGCCGTCAGGGGCGGCGTAGTGCTTGGTCACGTTTTCGAGTTTGAGCAGCGTTGACACTTCAGGCATGAGCGCCTCCGAAAAAAAGCGCCGCGCAAGCGCGGCGGCTAACTGTGTTTAATTGCCGCCTGATAAGCATCAACCATATTTGATGCCATGCGATGGATGCTGAACCGGTCGAGCACCGCCTCGCGCCCCCGTTGGCCGAGAGCGCGGGCCTCGTCGGGCCGCGCGAGAAGGTCACGCAAGGCTGCCGCCAGCCCCGATGCGTCGTCCGGCTCGACCAGCACCCCCCCGCCGGTTGCCTCGACGAGTTCCGGGTATGCGCCGACCCGCGTGAGCACCACGGGTACGCCGGATGCGAGCGATTCCAGCACGAACAGGCCGAACGCCTCCGGCTGCCGCGCGGGCGCCGAAAGCGCCGTGAGCGACCGGAGGAACTGCTGCCGCCCTGCGCGGTCGAGGCCCGGCAGGAACTCGGCATCGTCCGCCGCGCCCCCCTCGGCCAGGCGGCGGCGAAGGCCGGCCACGAAGTCCCGGTCCCCCGGCAACACGCCGCCCGCGGCACGCAGCCGCAGGCCGCGGAACTTCTCATCACCCCTCAACATCAGGAACGCATCCACGAGCGTGTCAAGCCCCCGCCCGCGGGAGAGTTGCCCGATGAAACCGAGGACAGGCGGTTGCGGCAAGGCATCGGCAGGCGCGTAGCCGCTCGCGTCAAGGCCGATGTGGACCGTGCAGGCCCGGTCGGCCGCAAGGCCCAGCCGCCGGCACATCACGTCCCGGTAATAGCCGCTGACGGCGATGAAGGCGTCGGCCTCCGCGACCCGCTCGGCCACGGTCCGCCACGCCTCGGCCCGATACGGCTCCGGCAGGGAGTCGAGGAACGCATCCTCATCCTGGAGCATGGATACGACCGGCACGCCGAGCGCCTGCTTGATGCGCCGGATGAGGCCCGCGAGCAGCGCGTTGGAGAGGCAGACGATGTCCGGCCGCTCCTCCTCAGAGAGCCACGCGACGAGCCGATCGAGTTCCTTTACCTGCCTTCCCTCTTCGCCCCGGAGCATCGAGAGTGTGGGTTCGCCGAGGTCTTCGGGTTTGGTCATTCCCGCGCGGCGTGCGGCCCATCGCAGCAGGCGCGGCGAGTCGAGCCGCCGGTCCAGCCACCGCGGTGTCCGCCGAAACAGGGCCGACTTCTGCTGGAGATAAACGTTGATGCCACCGAAGAAGATCGGCGTCCCGCGGCTGGCATCAGGTCCGTCGGCGGCCATCGGCAGGTACAGCGGCACCATGATGGCATCGTGGCCGAGGCGGCGGAGTTCCAGGACGAGTGCGTTGTCGCGCAGACAGTTGTCGCAGAGAAAATCGCCGCCGGCGCCGGGAGTGATCTGGATGATCCTCATGCTCATTGCGTCCCCGAAAACGCGTACACGGTTCCGTCCTCTCCGCCGACCACGACCCATCCGCCGACGACGGCGGGCGTGGCCGTCACGGACCGGCCGACGTCGAACGACCACAGTTGTTTGCCGTCGGCCAGCCGCAAGAGGTACAGCCGCCCGTCGGCCGAGCCGACCACGACCTTGTCGCCGCAGATGACGGGCGAACTGTCCACGTTGCCGCGCGCCGCAAACGTCCAGATGGGCTTGCCGTCGTCGCGGCCGACGCAGTGGACCTTGTTGTCGCGGCATCCGATGACGACCTCTCGCTCTCCGATGGCGGGGGACGAGTAGAACTCCGATTCGCCGTCGCCGTATTGCCAGAGAATCTTCTTCTCGGCCAGACTTGCGCAGATGAGTTTGCCGCCGAAGTTGCCTGCGTACGCCCGTCCGCCGGCCACCGCGGGCGACCCGGCGAAGTATCCTTCGGACTCGATGGCCGCGATCTCCTTGCCGTCGGCGGCGGAGACGATGTGGATCACGCTGTCGCAGCCGCCGAAGACGACCTGTCCCTCCGCCACGGCCGCCGTGCCGTTGATGTAATTGCCCGTCTCGACCTTCCAGACTTCCTTGCCGGTCCGGGCGTCGATGCAGTAGAGGTTGCCGTCGCAACTGCCGATGATGATCCAGTCGCGGTCGCCCTGCGGGGAGCGGACGCAGTTTGCGCCGCCGAAGATCTGGTCGTTGGTCTCGAACTTCCACTTGACGGTTCCGGTTGCGGCGTCGATGGCGTACAGCGGTCCGTACAGCGAGCCGACATAGACCGTGCCGTCGCGCACGAGGGGCGGGGCCTCGATCTCGCCTTCGATCTTGCAGGCCCAGACCTTGCTGCCGTCGGCCATGTCGATGGCGTACACGTTCTCATCGGTGGAGCCGACGAATACGCGGCCGCCCTCGATGGCCGCCTGCCCCTTGACGGGCCCGTCGGTCTGGAACTTCCACCGGAGGACGAGCGTTTCCGAGAGGCCGCCGGGGGCCGAACCGGCGAGGTCAGGAGTGCCGTGGAACATGGGCCATGAGCCGGTCGGGACGGGGGCGAGAGGCGGGCCGGCTGTCGGTCCGCCGCCGGAGCAACCGAGGGCGAGCCACAGAGTGGCTGCTGAGAAGATAATCAGGCTTGCATACCGCTTTGTCATAGTGATTCCGCCCTGGTTCCTGCTGAAGCGGTCTCCACGAGTATATCAGGAATGGTCGGGTGTGTCACCGTGCGCACTGCGGCGGGCAGGAACGTTTTCAGTTGAAGCGGTCTTGCGCGCCGCGTATTGTGTCCGCGCAAGCGCCGGGGCGCGCCCCGGCCTACATAACCTGGAACTTCCCCTTGGCCCGACGAAACAACGTGGCGGGGTGGCTGCTCGTCGCGCCGGTGGCGGCGGGCCTCCTCGTGTTCTCTCTGTATCCATTTGTGGCATCTCTAACTTTAAGTTTCTGCGACTTCGACATCTTCACCTCCCCCCGCTGGGTGGGCCTCTGGAACTACAGGACCATGCTCTTCGAGGACCCGCTGTTCTGGAAGGCCCTGGGGAACGTCCTCTACTACACGGCGATGGCCGTGCCGCTGGGCCTGGCGTTCGGCATCGGCCTTGCGCTGCTGCTGGACTCGAACATCAAGGGCCTGAGCATCTACCGGACGATCTTCTTTCTGCCCTCGATCGTGCCGGTGGTGGCGACAAGCGTCCTCTGGATATGGCTCTTGAACCCGCAGATAGGGCTGGTGAACTCGCTCCTGAGGGTCTGCGGCGTGGAGGGCCCCACGTGGCTGGCCAGCGTGGAGTGGTCGAAGCCGTCGCTCGTCTTCATGGGCCTGTGGGGCGTGGGCGGGAGCATGATCATCTACCTGGCGGGCCTCAAGGACGTGCCCGTCAGCCTGTACGAGGCCGCCGTCGTGGACGGCGCCAACGCCTGGCAGCGCCTCTGGCACGTCACGCTGCCGATGCTGACGCCGGTCATCTTCTTCAACCTCGTGATGGGAATGATCTGGGCATTTCAATATTTTACGCAGGCTTATATCATGACGCAGGGCGGGCCGCTCGATTCCACCCTCTTCTACGCACTGCAACTCTTCTACCAGGCGTTCAGGTACCTGAAGTTCGGGTACGCATCGGCCATGGCGTGGGTGCTGTTCGTCATCGTGGTGACGATCACGGCCCTCCTGTTCCGGTCGCAGAAGAAGTGGGTCCACTATGGACGGTGAGACCACAACGCGGTCGCCGCTGATGCGCAGGGCACTATGGGTCGTGCGCGGCATATTCATTGCCGCGGCGGCGGCGGCCGTCGTGTGGCTGTTTGCCATCTACCGGCCGCCCGAGCGGCGGGCGTTCCCGGGCCGCCAGACCGTCGTCTTCTGGCACATGTGGACGTCGAACTGGACCGACGTCGTCAACCGCATCATTGACCGGTTCAACGAGAGCCAGACGCAGTACGAGGTCGTGCCGCTCGTCGTGCCGCCGTCCTCGGGGAGCCTCAAGACCCTCATCGCGACGGCCGGCAGCGACCCGCCGGACTGCATGGCCCAGTGGGAGCCGGTCATTCCCGCGTGGGTCGAGCGGAGCGCACTTACGCCGCTGGATACGCTCATGGATCCCGCGGAGTGGGCCGACCTGAGGGACCGCATGTTCCCGGCCGTGCGGGCCATCGGCACGTACAAGGGCCACTTCTACGGCCTCTCGATCGGCATGAACGTCTGGGCCGTGTACTACCGCCCAAGCCACTTCCGGGAAGCCGGCCTCGACCCCGACAACTTCCCGAAGACGCTTGAGGAACTCGACGCCATCGTCCCGAAGTTGTACCGCCACGATGCGGGTGGCCGCATCATGCGCATCGGTTTCATGCCGCGGAACCTCCCGCACTGGGCGGCGGTCTTCGGCGGAAGCCTGTACGATGCCCAGACGCAGCAACTTACGCTTGCGGCGCCGAGAAACGTTGATGCCATGCAATGGATGGTCGGCTACGGAGACAGGTACGGGTTCGAGAGGATCCTGTCGTTTGAATCGGGGTTGACCACGACGTTTGCGGCCTCGTGGCCGTTCATCAGCGATGCCTACTCCATAGTGATTGACGGGCAGTGGCGCGTGGAGCAACTCGCGCGGTTCGCCCCGGACCTGGATTATCGCACGGCCCCCATTCCGTACCCGTCCGGCGGCAAGCCGCTGGCGTGCTGGTCGAACGGCAACTTCATGGTCATCCCGAACGGCGCCAGGAACAAGGCCGGGGCAATGGCCTTCATGCGGTTCTGGTCGGGCGTTGACCGGCCGGAGCGCGCCGCCGAGTTCTACACCTGGGGCGGATGGCTGCCGATCACCCCGGAGGTGGCCCGCGCGCCCGTGTATCAGGAATACATCAAGAAGTATCCACAGTTTAAGACGTTCGTCGATATCCTCGCGTCGCCGAACGTCCAGGTCACGCCGCCCGTGCCGCGCCAGGCACTGCTGATGGCCCGGCTCCAGTGGGCCGAGGATGCCGCGTTCCGCCACGTCCTGGAGCCGAAGGAGGCCCTCGAACGCGTGCAGGAAGAGGTTGAGCGCGAAGACTCGCAAGCGGGGGCCGGCAAACCATGAAGCACCCCTGGTACACGCGATTTGCCATCCACGCCGTGCTCATCGCGCTGGCGCTGCCGTTCATCATGCCCCTGGCCTGGATGGTCGGCACGAGCCTCAAGACCGATGCCCAGGTCTTCCCGAAGACCGTCGATACGACGATGGCCGCGTTTCTCAGGAACTGGTGGCCCAGCCCGTTCCAGTGGTCGAACTATCCGGAGTCGCTGAAGTACGTGCCGTTCCCGATGTACGTGCGGAACACGCTGATGCTGTGCTTCTTCAACGTGATTGGGGCCGTGGGGGTGAGCGCGATTGCGGCCTACGCGTTTGCGAAACTTGAGTGGCGCGGGCGCAAGTGGCTCTTCGCGGCGGTCATCGCCACGATGATCCTGCCGGGCGAGGTGCGCATGATCCCCACCTTCGCCCTCTACCGGTGGCTGGGCTGGTACGGCTCTTTTCTGCCGCTCATCGTGCCGGCGTTCGTGGGCAACGCGTTCTTCATCTTCCTGATGCGGCAGTTCTTCCAGACCATTCCCGACGACCTGTGCGATGCCGCCCGCATCGACGGGTGCAGCGAGTGGGGCATCCTGTGGCGGATCATCCTGCCGCTGTCGAAGCCCGCGCTGGCCACGTGCGCCCTCTTTCAGATGCTCGGTACGTGGAACGACTTTAACGGGCCGCTGCTGTACCTGAACGATCCGACCAAGTACACGCTTGCGTTCGGCCTTCAGCAGTTCCTGGGTGCGTACGGCGGCGAGTGGGCCAAACTCATGGCCGCCGCAACCGTCTTCACCGTCCCGATCATCATCCTCTTCTTCCTCGCCCAACGGACCTTCATCCAGGGCATAGCCACGACGGGGGTGAAGGGATAACATATTTTCGATTTTAGATTTTTGATTTTCGATTGAGCGTGGTAGCGTACTGTCATGATAAGGGGACAATCATGCAGAGGCGAGTGGCGGTTGTGAGCCTGGCCATTGCGGCCGCGATCTTGTCGGGCTGTCTGCCCGAGACCCGGATGCTCTGGTCGCCGGACGGCAAGTACGCGCTGGTGCGCGGCGGGGACGGGCTGTACCTGTCTGACGGCGACGGGAAACTCTCGCCGCGCATCGCCGAGGACGTTCAGGCGGTGGCGTGGATGCCCGACAGCCGGCAGTTCATCGCGGCCTGCGGCAAGACGCTCGCCACGTGGGATGAACTCCTGCCGCACCTCTCGGAGGTCCGGCAGAAGGCCGCGAGGTCGGAGGCCGAGGCGTTTCGCGGCGAGGTCCTCGCCTATAAGGGCGACTGGAAGGATTTCTACTTTAAGACCCCGTCGGCCGACATCCGTGCGGCCCTCATCTGCCTGCGCGACCAGTACGGCAAGGAACTCGCCCCCGTGGTCGGCGAGGCGTGGTCCGGCCTGAAGGAACGCTGCTACGAGATTGCCATCATGCGGCTATTCGATGTCTCCGACGGGCAGGCCAGGGAAAACAAGGTTCTGCTGGAATCGCTTGAGCCGGTCGCGGAGATCCGCGTCTCGCCGACCGGCAAGGCATTCGCGTACGCCGCCCCGCCGTACCCGGCCCTGGGCGCCGAGGCGGCGTTCTCGCTCTTCGTCGCATCGTTTGAATTTCCCGACAAGACAATGCACGTTGCAGACCGGGTTTCCATCTTCTTCGACTGGACCCCAACAGGCAGAAGCCTCATTTACGCCTTCAGCCAAGATACTGATGCTCAGGCTTTGGATCGGCGCGCTGACCTCTTCGGCGAAGACCTCGTCTATCGTCGAGACCACATGCCAGAGAGCCAGAGTCACCTGAGGATTGGCTTGATCATTCGGCTCACCGTCTTAACCGAAACAGATGCGGTCAGACCAGCAGACAGATGGGATTGTCTTGCCAATGTGCCTTTCTCCGACTCGATGCCTGTCCATTGCCTCCAAGGCGGCCGCGTGCTGTTTGCTGCCGAGGAGGTGCATCTGCCCTGTCCGCCAGGTGGATTGCCCGTCGGCCTGACGCTTTTCAGTGCGCCATTGAATGGCAAGAGGGAAATCGCGAAGGTCTTGACGCCGGAGGTCCAAAAGCGGATTCATGACATGGAAGGCCGGCTTGACCTCATGCAGGTCAGCCCCGATGAGACGCGGCTGTGCATTCCGGGCAAGCAGGGGACCGTGATCGTGGTGGACTTGCTGACGGGGAATCTGACGGAGGCTTGTGCCGGAGACGCGGTCTGGCAGGCCACGATCCCCGTTTGGCGCTCCAAAGACGAGTTGTGCTTTGTGGTCAAGAAGGACTCGAAGTTGGGGACGGCCAAGCGCAGCGAGATGGTGCTTTGGTCGTCTTCCGGCACGCGGTGCATCAGCAAGGACTGGCCCGAATCGATTGCGAAGGGTTTCCTCGACCGGTAGTCGGGCCGCACCCGTGGGCGTGTGACGAACGCCTATTGCCGCGAAGTTTTCTGCGGCCGCCTGCTGCGCGTCCGCGAGGGTTTCCGGCGGATGTAGGCCGCGGCCGCCTTGGCGAGCAGGCCGGAGCGGGTCTCGTTCTCGGTTCTGGCGAAGCGGTCCACGGCGTCGATCACTCGCTCAGGCATGGTGATGTTGATCCGTCGCGCCTTCGTGCGGAGGTTGGCCTTCGATACGGCGACCACGGCCCAAAGGCCCCCGCCGTACCCGGGGTCGTCCTTGTACCGTTCGATTGTGCCGGGGCGGGGGACCGGCTGGCCTTCCTCGATCAGGCCCTCCAGATGCAGTTCAATGGCCTCCCGCGCCATGGCGAGCGCCTCGTCGATGGTGCTGCCCGCAGTGAAGCATCCCGGCAGGTCGGGCACGGTCACGCCGTAATCGGATTTCCTGTCCTTGTGGATGACGATCGGATAGTTCATCATTGTGTGTATTATACACACGCAATGCCGCCGGTCAAACGAATTTGTCGGCGGCGCCGCCGAGTTCGAGGGCGGGAAAGGCTGTTGCCGAAATGTAGGGTGGTCGCCTGGGCGACCACGCGGACGCTTGCCGCGGTACTGCTCGCCCACGAGTTGGCCGAGAAGTAACCGCGCCCCCCTCTCCCCTCAGCCTGCCCGCCCGCTGTATTGGCGGGTGGGAGAGGGGTTGGGGGTGAGGGGGCGAGTCACGGCAACCCCTCACCCGGCCTTCCGACTTCGCAAGCGCTTCGCCGGACAAGTCGGCCACCCTCTCCCGCAAGTCGAAGACTCGACTGGGCGAGGGGAGAGGGTTGACGGCACGACAAACGCTAAACACGTACCCTGACCCGCTGCGCTGATGCTCAGGTGGCGCTGTAGTACTACTCCGGCCCCGGAAACTCCGCGAGGGCCTTCTTCGCGTACTGGACGACCTGCGGCGCGGCATCGCCGGCGAGCGCCTGGAGCGCCTGCCGCGCCTGGGCAAACCTGTCGCGGTGGCCCTTCGACTCGGCGTGCACGAGGCGCGCCACCTTGCCGATGGCCGATGCGGCAATCCGCCGCACGTTCACCGTCTCGGACCGCGCGCAGCGGATGAGGAACTCCAGTCCCTCGCGTCCGCAGAGTTCTCCGGCGGCCCAGGCGGCCCGCGACTGCTCGCGCACATCCGTTGAGGCGGCAAACCGCGCCTCCAAGCGCACCGATACCTCACGCGGGTGGTACATCCGCAGGTGCTCCACGAGGCGCTGCGCCTCATCGCGCTCGGCAACGAGCATTCCGCCCAGCAAGCGGTCGAGTTCTGATGATGGGGTAGGGGGCGGCGCGGCAGGCAAAGCGGGTGGCATGCCCACGGCGCCTTTCCCGTGGGCATGTGCCTGCTCGGCAGAAGCATTCCCACGCGACGGCGGCGTGGGCATGCCACCCTCGCCTTGTGGCTCTTCGAGTTGTGCCGCCTCGGCCGCTGCCTCGCCACGAGGTGTTAGGATCAGCACGGGTCGCGCATAAGGTCCCTTGCGGTCGGACTTGGTTTTCAGGTAGCCCTCATCAACCAGGTCGTCGATGACGGCTTTGACCACATCCTTCTTTGCCGAAACGCTGCCATAGGCCGGGTTCTTGTCTATTCGCCACTCCCGGATGCGCTTATCTTTCGAGCCTGTAACCAGGCGAGCCACGAGGGCCGCGCCCAGGGGGAAGGGTAGTTCCTTGATTGCGATCAGCACCGGCACGGCGATGTCGGGCCGGTCCTCCAGGACGTTGCCCTTTGCGTGCGGCCGCATGTCGGGCTCTTGTTTTCGCTCGCGGTCCTTCCTGGTCGCGGGCACTGGCGGGGCGGCGACAGGCTGACGCGGCCGGGCGCGGGCGTGAGGTCCGCAGTTGTCGCACGTGCCGCAGGCAAGGTCGCTCTTCTCGCCGAAGTACCGGAGTATGAACCGCCGGCGGCAGCCGCCGCTGTGGATGTAAGACTCGATCCCGGCGAGTTTCTCCTCTTCCAGCCCGCGGAGGAACGCCTGGCGCTGCCAGTCGATCTTGACCTGCCCGAATGGCGGCGGCGGGCTGGCGATCTTCTGCACGCCGCGCCCGCGGAACGGCGGCTCGTAGTCGATGTGACGGGCCGAGGCGAGCGACCCGAGCGCCCGCCGCACCTGGTCTTCCTCCAGGCCCGCGCCGGCGGCAAGGCGCGCCAGTTCCACCCTGAACTCGCCGGGGGTCTCAAGGTCAACGATGGATGCGAGGGCCTCGAAGACCCGCCGCTGCGTGTGGCCGCGGACCTCGGCCAGGATGGCCGCGCCGGGTTTGTCGATCGTGACCCGTGCGGTGGCATCGCCCGAGAGGGCCTGCGTCACGCCCGCGCCGTCCAGCAGCCGGACGGCAGCGCCCACCTGGCCGTCCTTGATGTCCTCGGCGCAGATCTCGGCGATCGCCTTGTACGTCAGCAGCACCGGGTTCTCATCGATGGACCAGAGCGTCTCGTACACGCACTCGACCTGCTTGTACGTCGGATAATCGAGGTCGATGAAGAACTCTCGCAGGTGGTGGTCGGCCGGAGCGTAGAGGAGGGCGCACTGCGACGGCAGACTGTCGCGTCCCGCGCGGCCGATCTCCTGGTAATACTCCTCAACCGAGCCGGGGTAATGATAGTGGAGGACGAAGCGGATGTCTCGCTTGTCGATGCCCATGCCGAATGCGATGGTGGCGACGGCCACGCGTGCCTCGCCGGTCATGAATTCGTGCTGCGCCCGCGTGCGGTCCTCCGGCTCCAGGCCCGCGTGATAGAAGGTGGTGCGCGGCTCGACGGCCCTGGCGGCGGAGGCCACGTCCTCGGCCGCCTGCCGCGTGCCGGTGTAGATGATGCCCGACCCGCGCTCCTTGCGCAGGAAGTCGAGCACGAACTTCATCTTCGCCCCCTCGTTGGGCGCATCGGCCACGCGCAGTGCCAGGTTCGGCCGGTCGAACCCGTGGACGTGCACATCCACCTCGGCCGCCGGAAGTCCGAGCGATTCGACGATGTCCTGCTGGACTCGCGGCGTGGCGGTGGCCGTGAGCGCGGTGACCGGCGGCCGGCCGATAAGCCCGCGGAACTCCTTCATCCGCCGGTAGTCGGGCCGGAAGTCGTGCCCCCATTCGCTGATGCAGTGGGCCTCATCCACCGCCATCCGCGCGACTTTCACGCGCCTTATCATATCGAGGAACGCCGAACTGCGGAACCGCTCCGGGGCGACGTACAGCAGCCGGAACTCGCCCGCAGCGCACCGCCGGATGCGGTCCTCCTGTTCCTGGAGGCCGACGCTTGAGTTGATGAACGTGGCCGGAACGCCCCGCCGCGCGAGGTCGTCAACCTGGTCCTTCATCAGGGCGATGAGCGGCGACACGACCAGCGTCAGCCCCTCCTCAAGCAGGGCCGGCAACTGGTAGAGGAGGCTCTTGCCGCTGCCGGTGGGCATGACGACCAGCAGGCTCCGCCCGCGCAGGACCGATATGACGGCCGCCTCCTGGCCCTCGCGGAACCCCGCGTGGCCGAAGCGATCCTTCAGGATCGCCAGCGCCCGTGCCGCCGGGCCGCCGTCTGATGGTGAGGGAAGCGGCTGGTTCATGGTGGCGATAACATATCCGCAAATGCTTGCCGGCGTCAAGCGGTGTCGGCCGGTCGGCTAATGCGTTACTTACGGGTGCTTGCCTCGGCGGGTGGCCGGAAGTTTAGCCGCGACTCGAAGAGGAGCGCGTGTTGCCGTTCGAAAACGCGCTCCTCTTCGAGTCGCGGCTAAACGTGCCCATGGCTTTCACTACGGCGGGCCGATGAAGTTCCGGTATTCCGGCTGCGTGGTCCATGCGGCATAGCGCGGGTCGGAGGACCACTTGCGGTAGTTGTCCTCGACTTTGGTTGCGAGGTCGCGGTCGAGGACCGTCCGCGCGCCCTCGGTTACGGCCACGTGCGCGCCGAGCGGCCCGGCCGTTGCGAACGTCACCGCGTACACCTTCCCGGCAATCGTGATCTTTGCGCCCGCGCGGCCGGGTTCGCTGACGCGTTCAACCGGCGGCATGTTCCTGAGGTCCTGGCCCGCGATGAAGAGGACCACCAGAAAGTTGACGGCGGCGGGCGTACCCCCTGGCACGGCAGGCGTGCCGTGGCCTGACGGCTGGGGCGCAAGTTCGATCCGCCAGCCTTCCAGGCCGATCGTGTTCTCGCGGTTGTGCGTGTTGAGCGCGCCCTTGTGCTTGGCGTAGGTTTCCTCGGTCGGCCCGTAGTTCGTGCCGTCCACTTCGAACTCGTGCCACGCGCCGCCGATGGTGCGGACGGTGCGCTCGCCCTCGGCGGGCATGAGGACCTTGGCGAACATGCGGCCGGTCATGCCGGCCCACCGGTCGTCGATGGTGAACGTGTCGCCGGCGGTGTGGAGGAACCTGCCGCCGGGCCGCGGGTTGCGCTCGGTCGCCTTGCCGTCGGGAGCGAGGACCAACTGCTCCTCGGGCCGAAGCGAGGGGTCGGGCGCGGTGCTGCCGTTCCATGAAGGCTCGTACAGCGAGTGGAGGAGCCAGCGCGTCTCGATGCCCGGCTCGGCGCACGCCACGCGGTCGAAGATGACGAACGTGTCGGGCCTCAGGTACACAAACTGCCGCGTGATCGACTTGACGCGGGTGGGTGGATAGGAATAGGTGGCGTCGCCGGCGGCGTAATCAAGGATGGGCGAGGTCTCGTAGGCGACGATACGGCCTTCGCGGAGGGGCCGGTCGGTCGCCTGGGCGACCAGGCCCCACAGTTTCCACCATGTCTTGTCCTGGATGGGCGACTGGCCGCCGCTCCGGACCGTGGCAAGGGGTTTCCCGTCCCACCCCTTCAGCGTGAGCGGCTCGCGGCCGACAAGGATAGAGTTGTGGGCAATCGTCTGGCGTGCGTAATTTGTGATATGAGGGAGGTCCTCGGAGTGGACCTGCGACCCGGCGAAGGAGAGCGCCGCATTGTTCAGCGAGTGGACGCCCCCCGTGTCGGCCGCCAGCACGCCGCGCCTGTTGATGATGAAATGGAGGTTGTCAACGTTGTTGCGGCCCCAGTAGCCGTCGATCTCTCCGTAGCGGCCGCAGCGGAAGAGGGCGTAGGTTGCATCGGGCGTCCAGTCGGAACGCATGACGGCGTGGCCGTTCTCGGGGAA
>CAYGWP010000314.1:0-20854 GCA_964353455.1 uncultured Anaerolineales bacterium | reverse complement strand
ATGGTCACCCGCCCTGGCACGGGTACGGCTCGTGCCGTGGCCGGCTGTTGGGTGACCATGCTTCCGGCGGCAAACATGGTCACGCAAAGGCGCGTGACCATGCCACCCATCAATTGACGAGTAATGCGGCACTAGCGCGCCGTGCGCGACAGGGCTGGAAGTTTGATGCGGATCGCCGCCTTCGGCTTTGCCGCGGTCTTCGTCGTGCTCGCGACAGTCCTGGCATCGAGCAGGTCGCCTTCGTCCCACGTGAGACGCAGAGGCGCCGGGAGCGTCTCCCCGAAGTGCAGGGACGCCTGCGCCTTGTCGAGCACGTTGATGACGCCGTCGCCGTTGATATCCACAAGGGCACTGTAAAGCGGATCGCCGATGACGGTGCCGTACTTCAGGCTGACCTTGGCCTTGTCGAGGGTGTTGACCACGCCGTCGCCATGGACGTCGACGTCGGCCACAAGGACGTTCAGGTCGAAGAGCCAATCGCCGCCGGGCGTGCCGTTGCCCGAGGGGAACACCCCCGGCGTTCCGTCGCCGTCCAGCACGTTGCCGGCGATGTCCTGGGCCCCCGTAGCGCCGCTGGCCAGGCGAACCTGGTAGCGGTCCCTGGAGAGGGAGGCGGCGGAGTTCCATGTCAGTTGGCCGGTGCCCGAGCCGGACGGCCCCGTCAGGGAAACCGGCCCCACGTTGCTGCCGACCAGTGTCATGTCGGCGGCATCAGCCACGACGTTCTCGCTGAAGTTCAGGACGAAGCGGTTGATCCTTGACCACGGAGCCGTAGCCGCAGACCGGCCGGTCGTCCACAGGGCGGAATCGACGGTTTCCAGTTTCCACTGGGCGTTGGAACTCGACAGGCCGAAGGCGGTGATCCGCGGGGCCGTCCGGTCAACCGTCAGCGCCAGGGGCGCGGTGGTGAACTGGTTGCCGGCCACGTCGTATGCTGTGGCTGTGACGGTGCGGCTGCCCTCGTTGAGGGCGGGCAGGACGACGCTGTATGGCGCTGAGGCCGCCGTGCCGGACTTGCCGTCGTCGGAACCGACCACGACCTTCCAGATGCCCGATGCATATCCACCCGACAATGGGTCGCCGGCCGTGCCGTCAAACTGCGGGCTGTTGCCCTGGGTGATGTTGTCGTCCGGATACAGTCCCGTGTCGCTTCCGGGATTCAGGTCGGGGACGCCGGCCGTCGGGGCCAGCGTATCGACCCACATGGTCAACTGCGGCGAATCGCCCGACTCCAGTTTGCCCGACTCCGTCTGCCGCGCGGTGATCGTACGGGACCCATCGACCAGATCGTGAACGGCCTGGCCGTCGGTGGTGACGAGGGTCGTGGTGCCCGACGGCGCCGTGGCGCTTCCGATGGCGATGCCGTCGGCGTAGATAGTGACCGTGGCGCCGAAAACGGTCCCGCCGACCTGGAACTGGAGAACCTTCGACGGATCGCTGTTGTCAAGCCGGGTGATCTTGTCGTAGTCGAACCGGCCCGTGTCGCTCAAGGGGTCAAGGCTTATGCCGGCGGGGTCCGCGCTGACGGACGGCGTCGCGGACACGAGCACGTCGTCGATGTTCCATCCCGGATAGGTGACCGACCCGTTCGTCGCTCCCATGCCCCAGCGGAGGCGAACGATCGGCTTGTTCTCGAGCGATGTGGGAAGCGTGTACTCGTACCTCGCCCAACCGGTATCGGAGATGGCCGCGCCGGAGTGGTCCCACAGCGTGGTCCAAACGGTGCCGTCCCAAACCTGGATGCTGGCGTGATCGTTCGTGGACGATTCGACCCCCAACCATCGCCAGAAACTCAGTTTGACGTCGTGGCAACCCACAGTGCTGAAACTTGGCGTGCTGGCATACTGGATGGAGGCCATGTTGTCGGGGTAATCGCCCGAGAGGTTGTACCCGATGACGTTGAGTCCCGTGTGGCCTGAGGTCGGGTCCAGGCCGTGAGACCCGCCGCCGGTGGGCTGGCCCCACTGCCACCGGTATGGGGCGGTGCCGGAATCGAAGACCCAGCCCGGGTTGGTGTCCATGTTTGCCCAGTAGAGTGCATAGACGTATAGGACGTTGCGCAGGTCGATCCCATCGCCGCGATTGCGGTTGTTTGCCTCGTTGGCCTCCGTCACGTTCGCATCGGCATCGACGAACATTCCGATGTAGTAACTGGCGTCCGTGCCGAAGGGGTCGGCGGTCGGCACGGCCAGCGAGACGGAGCCGGCGTGGCTTCCGTAACCGGCCAGGCCGGCGACGTGATACGCCTCGGGTTCCAAGGGGTCGTAGGCGGGGTCGGTGGGGGAGAGGTTCAAGAGGATGTCGGCGGCCGGGTCGATGGTGGCATCGTCCGAGAGGTAGAACTGGACGTCGAACGCGCCTGCCGCGGCGTCTCCAAGATTCGCCACGGTGAACGAGGCGGTGGCCAGCCCGCCGCTGCCTCGGAGGTTATAGGGGGTCACGCCAAAGGCAGTCCCGGCCAGATCGACGATGGGGGCGATCCTCGTGCCGGACACCAGCACATCGTCGATGTTCCAGCCGGAGTAGGCGTATGTCCCGCTCTGAAGGACCTGGTATCCCCAGCGGAGATAGACGGTCGAGTGGCCGTCGGCCACGGCCGAGATGTCATACGACATTGATTGCCAGGCGTTGTCGGCCACCGCGGTTCCGCTGGGGTTCGTATAGATATTTGTCCAAGTGGTTCCGTTGTTGGATACGTCCACGGTGGCGTTGACGAAGGGCAGGTAATCGGTGTTGAGCCACCGCATGAACGCCAACCGGACGCCGGTGTACCCGCTGCAATTCATCGGGCCCGTGGTCACATAATACGGCCCGCCGACGGTGGTGCTGTAGTCGCCAGCGAGGTTTACGCCATAGACGTTCGAGCCGTTATATCCGTTGGCGGGATCGGGGTTGCCATACGAAGTCCCCCCGCCGCCGGTGGGATGCCCGAAGGCCCATTGCCCTCCGGCCGTCCACCCTGGGTTCGTGTCCATGTTGGCAAAGTAGATTGCGTCCAGGTAAACGACGTTGTGCATGTCGATGCCTTCGCCGCGATTGCGGTTGTTGGCCTCGTTGGCCTCCGTCACGTTCGCATCGGCATCGACGAACATCCCGATGTAGTAACTGCTGTCCGTGCCGAAGGGGTCGGCGGTCGGCACGACCAGCGAAACGGAGCCTGCGCGGTTTGCCGAGGCGGCCAGGCCCGAGATGTGATACGCCTCGGGCTCCAAGGGGTCGTAGGACGGGTCGGATGTGGAGAGGGTCAAGAGGATGTCGCTGGCTGGACTGATTGTGGCATCATCCGAGAGGTAGAACTGGACGTCGAACGCGCCTGCCGCGGCGTCTCCAAGATTGGTCACGGTGAACGAGGCGGTGGCCAGCCCGCCGCTGCCTCGGAGATTATCGGGGGTCGCGCCAAAGGCGGTCCCGGCCAGATCGGGGCCGGAGCCGGTCTGGTCGCCGAACACCAGCACGTCGTCGATGTTCCATCCCTCGTAGGTGACCGAAACGTCCGTCGGCCCCATGCCCCAGCGGATGCGAACGGCGGGCTTATTGCTGCACGAGGCGGGAAGCGTGTACTCGTACTTCGTCCATCCGGAATCTGTCAAGGTCCCGGTTGAGTGGTTCCACACCGTGGTCCAGGTCGTTCCGTCCCAGGCCTGGATGCTGGCATGGTCGTACGAGGAGGATTCGACCCCCAGCCAGCGCCAGAAACTCAATTTTACGTTCTGGTAGCCGACGGTGCTGAAACTCGGCGTGGTGGCGTACTGCGTGGCGGACATGTTGTCAGGGTAGGCCCCCGACAGGTTGTACCCGACAACGTTGGTCCCCGTGTGGCCTGAGGTCGGGTCGCCCGCATTGCCGGTGGGCTGGCCGTATTGCCACTGGTAAGGCGCGGTGCCGGCGTCGAACGTCCAGCCGGGGTTGGCATCCATGTTGGCCTGGTAAGCCACGGCAATAATGTTGAACGAACCGGAGTACCGGTCGGCGGGGACCTCGCCCAGCGTGGTGTCGCGGTCCTGGTTCATCGGGTTGTGGTTGTCGTAGGCCAGGATCTGCGGGCCGATTACCATCTCGTACATGCCGACCGCGGACTGGGGCGCGAACGTGATGCGGAGCGTGCGGCTGTCGAGCCAGGTGAAGCCGTTGATCTGCGGCTTGATGTTCGTGCCGTCCGGGCCGATGAACGCGGCGACGTCATCGGCGATCGTGAAACTGGTGTCCCACATCGGCTCGCTGAACGTAAAGTTCATGGAACTGACGCCCGGCGCATTTGAGCCGGTGGGCGTGTGCGAGAACACGATCGGGTCCGGGCTCGGCAGATCGAACGCCTCGACGACGGTGGTGGCGTCGGCCGAGCCGCCGTCGTAGGCGCTATAGCCCATTCCGCGGCGGGCAAACACCTGCCAGATCAGGTCCTGGTTGGCGCCGCCGGTTCTCGCGAGGTCGGCCTGAAGGATCGCGTCGCGGCCGTCGAGGAACGTCGGGTTGACAGGCATGATCGCCAGGGAATCCATCACCAACTGGAGGGCCAGGAGGTTGCCCGCCCCCCCGGGCGCGTAGCCGGCGGCGATATTCGGGTTGAACCCGTACCGGCCGATCAGCAGCCAGTTCAGGTCCCAGAGGGCCGAGCACCAGATTTCGCCCGTGTCGTGCACTTCGTTGCTGCTGTTGTAGGACCCGTAGGTCTGGGGGTCGATGGACATGTTGTAACTGTAAGGCTGCCGCCGGATTCCCGTGCCGGTGGGAGACTCGCCTATCACATAGGTTCCGACGGGGTACGAGCCCGCCTGGGTGTCGGAGGACTTCTGCGTGAACATCAGGCCCCACCAGTCGCTCCAGCCCTCGCCCATGCCGCCGCTCTGGAGACCGTTGAGTGCGTCAACATTGGAGGGCCCGCCGACGATGCGGTTGGAGACCCCGTGCCCGTATTCGTGGACGATGATCATGTTCTCCAGGTCGCCGTCGCGATGGATCGGCGTCAGGTCGAACTCGTACATCTGCATTCGCGGGGCCCAGCCGTCGGGCGGGGTGGCGAAGTTCGCGTTATCCATTCCCCCGCCGTCCTGGGCGTCGGCCTGGACGGCATCGTTGCCGATCCCGCCATGTCCGTAGTTGTTCACCTGGAAGTTGCCCGCCGCCTCCGTGAAACCGTAGCGGTAGTGGATGTCGTGGCAGATGTTGTTCCAATAGAAGAGGTTGGTGACGGCGGCGCTCACGTAGTTGTGCGGGTCCAGTCCAAAATTGATGGTGTAGTTGAACGAAAGGCTGGCCCCGCCGTCGGGCCGGGTGCCGCCGGTGTTGTTGTTGTCCCAGTCATCCTGCGCAGAGACGTTGTTCCCGCGGGTGTCGGTGTACTCGGCCCCCAAGGACCCGTTGGTGTCGTGCCATCCGTACGGCGAGGCCGTCGTATCGTTGGGATCCGTGACGGTCGTCCACCCGCCGACGTCGTCGGGGCTCTCCGTCGGCCGGGCGTACACCGTGTACGAGGCCTCATCCACCCAGTCGCTGACGAGGAGCACCTGGCCACCGGAGGCGTCCACGCCCATGTCATACCAGTGGTCGCCGTCCGTGGTCCGCAGGACCAGGTTCCAGGCCAGTCTGACGCCGTCCGGAGTCGCCACGTAGTACAATTGGGCCGGGATCGGGTCCAGCGACAGGGTGCTGTCCATCAGAGTGGCGCTGTCGGCGGGTCCGCCCAGCGTCTGGACCACCGTGTGCTGGGAATCGGTCGCCAGACCCAGCCAGGCGGCGGCCCCGTCGAGCGCGGCCGAGGCGCTCAGCATCGGCTGGCCCAGGGAATCGGCGGTCTCCATCGCGGCCAGGCCGCCTACGAACCCGCCGCCGGCGCTCAGCACGCGGCCGTCGGCCGCAATGTTGATGACGAAGTTGGCGTTGACCACCTCAAGACCGTTGAACTCCTGCCTGAGATAGATGTGCGTCAGCCCCGTATCCGCGGTGCTGTACTGATCGGTGACGATGGAGTGGAGCACGTCCTCGGGCTGCACACCCAGGTCGCCGGCGTGCGATGAGAAGTACCCCATCGCGATCTCCAGCGCAGCGGCGGCAGAGGGTCCCGTCAGGTACTCGCCCGGAATGACCAGGTCGTGCTGCGGGGGAAGATACTGCACCATCTGCTCCGAGGAAAGCAGGATTCTTCCCTCAAGAAACTCCAGTACCGGCCGCGCGGCGCCAGGGCGGAACGAAGTTGACATGGAGATTCCTTTCCTAGGTGTGCCTTTGCATCGCTACCGGAAGGCCAATACGACACCGCCCGACGAAAAGAAAAGGGTCCAGGACCCCTAAAGGCGTTCCCGCCAGTCCGCAGGGCGGGTTCTTTTCGGCGGGCGCTCAATTCAGGCGGCATATTTCCCCCCACCAACCCCCCTTGTGAGAATCCCACGAAGTATCGTGCCGCCGGACCAGGTGTTCGTCAAGGTAATTACGCATTCCCTATTACGCATTCCTGGGCTCGCGGCCGCGCCAAACCCCCAAAGAAAAGGGTCCAGGACCCCTAAAGGCGTTAAGGGTCCTGGACCCTTTTCTTTGGGGGGATCGGCCGACCGCGCTACCGCGCGCCGTCGCCATAGCGGCTTTGGCGCGTCGGCGACCGACGGCGCCACATGGCCGCCAGCCCGCCGACCAGCAGGAACCCCAGCGTGGCCGGCTCCGGGGTGATCTGGAACTGGAATGCCGGAATGTCCAGTGGCTCGGTCGTCTCGAAATCGGTCAGCAGCAGGAAACTCAGCGGGTCCTGAATCGTGTGCCATCCCAGGGCGGCCTCTTCGTCCGAAATGGTCACCATCGCCACGCCCAGGCTTCTGCCCACCGCATTGTGGCCCGAAAGGGATGCGCTCAAGTCCCCGCCTCGGAGGCCCTTGGTGCTCAGTGCGGCGTCAAATCCGTCGCTGTCATTCAGCAGGACGTACGGGGGGACGTGCGAAGCGTCGGTCGCGATGGCCCTGGTCGTACTCTCGCTGCTAGAGGCATCGAACTGAAGGCCCGGGCCGCTGACGCCGACTTGCCACTCGAATCCGCCCACCTGCGCGGCCTCAGTGGAGTCAACGAGAATCTCGAAGACCATTGTCTCCGTTGTGAGGGGATTGAGGTCCACCTGGAACGTGTTCCCGCTTGTGCCGTTCAAGAGGACGACGTGGCCCGAACCCGCAAACGCGGTCGCCGCGGTGACCATCAAAGCGCCGACTGCGAAAGCCAAGAACTGCCGAGAGAGTAACATGGTATCGCTCCATGATGCCTCTCCCCCGGCCATTCCTGCAACTCTAGATCCGCCGGCGCCTAAAGTCCGACAAACGCTAGACAACACGCCGCGACAGCGGCTTCCGGACCCTCCCTGGCCCGGGCAAAGCGCAAAAAAAGTCCGACCTGGGGACCTCCCCCAGAGGCCGGACGGAACATGCTAACGACGCCGGATTTTGGTCGGCCAGCCACCTCCCGGAGGCCGGCCACCCACTGCCTTGAGCCTAGACTTCCCCACGACTACCCGTTAATATACCACAGAATCCGGAAATGTCAAGCAAGAAAAACCGCAAAAATCGCGTCCTTGCATCAAGACCCCCGGCGGGCCTCCTGCCGCAAGCCGCCCGCCCTGGGGGCATCGCCCAGGAGCGAGGCGGACGGCGGCCGCGCGCCCGCCATTCTGCCCGCCGTCCGACACTTATGCAAGCAATAGATTGGGTGCAGATTCCGCTTGCCGGTGGCGGTCGCCGGGCTAGAATACGCGACCGGCGCCGCACGTCGGTGGCGGCAGGAACCGTCAGGGCACTCGCGGCTTGTTGTGGAGGGGGAAAGACATGTCCATGCCGCAGTTCGAGCCGATGTCCGTCAGTGGGATCCTGGACCGGGCGCTGCGGCTGTACCGGGACCAGTTCGTGCGGTTCGTCGCGATCGCGGCGATCGTGCAGGTGCCGCTGGGCCTGATGATGTCGGTCGGGCTGGCGCTCATCATCGGCGCCGGGACGGTCGCCGATCCCTCGGAGGGTCCGCCGGTTTTCCTTATAGCCGCAGGCACCATCGGATTCCTTGTATTCATGGTCTTTGCCCTTGTGGGCCACCAGATTTGCACCGCTGCGCTGCTGAAGTGTGTTAGTGAGGCGTACCTGGGCGGGGAAGCGACGGTGTGGCAGGCCTACCGCTTTGTGCTTCGCAAGGTGCTGACGCTGATCGGGGCCGCTATCCTTGTGGCCCTGATTTCCATGCTCGGGTACATGCTGTGCATCGTGCCAGGCGTCATCTTCTCGCTGTGGTACGTCCTGACGACGCCGGCAATTGTCATGGAGAACCTGGGGGCCGTCGCGGGCATGGGCCGCAGCAAGCAACTCGCCAAGGGCAACCTGGGGAAGATATTCCTGGTGTTCCTGATCATTGTGCTCATCACATGGATGTTGACATACCCGCTGAACTTCGCCGCCGGCCTTCTGGCCGGTCTTATCAGCCGCGGGGACCCGCTGATCTCGATGTTCATCACGCAGGTTGCCCAGTTTGTCCCGCAGATCATAGTGATGCCGTTCAGCGCCGCGGCGAGCGTGCTGCTCTACTACGACCTGCGGATCCGGAAGGAAGGGTTCGACCTGGAGATGCTGGCCGCGAGCATGGGCTCGGAGAGGAAGGCGCCGGATGTCCCGCAGCCGCACGTCTAGGCCGATAAACCGGTGGTTGGCGCTGGCCGTCCTGTCGGCAGCGATGGGTGCAGTCGCCGACGCGCCAAAGCCGCTATGGCGACGGCGCGTGGCGCAGTCCGACTGCCCGGCTCGCCTTCGGAGTGCGGAGTGCGGAGTTCGGAGTGCGGAGTTGAGAACCTGCAAGTGCGCCGCCCTGCCTTTCACTCCGAAATGCCGTGCCTTTCACTCCGCACTTCGCACTCCGCACTCCGCACTTCTTTTCGCGGCAGGCCCTGCCGCCAGCCGCCCCAACGCACAGCCGAGGGCGGCTGTGCCACGTGGCACGCCCGCCCTCGGGCGTGCGAACGTGCCAGGGCCGCCGCCGTTTGCGCGCTACGAGCGCCTCCCTGCGGCGGACATCAAGGCCGAGACGAAGCAGGTCCTGGCCGATCCCCGATTCACCGACCGCGTGTCGTTCTGGGGGTGGCTCCTCGACAAACTGTCTGACTGGCGCCTGCCGCAGGTTGATTGGGGGTCCGACTTGGCCCGGGTCGTCCTGTGGGTCGTCACCATCGCATGTGTCATGACGCTGGCGGCCATCCTTGCGCACCTGGGGTGGACGATCGCCATGTTGCTGGGCATCGGGGGCCATCGCCGCGATGGCGAGAGAAGTAAGCCGCACTTCGGGATCATTCCGCCGGATGCCACTTACAAGGAACTTGAGGCGCTGCGTCGGCGTCTCGCCCGTGATGGGCGGTTCCGCGAGGCGATTGGAGTCATGATGGTCTCGCTCCTGCGATGGCTGGAGTCGAGGCGGGTGATCGAGGTGCATCCGAGCAAGACCAACGGCGATTACGTCCGTGAGTTCCCCCGCGGGCGGCCGGAGGAGGCGGACTTCCGCCGGTTCGTTCGCACCTTCGACGGCACTGCTTACGGCGGCACGCCGTGCGAGGCGGGGGCCTATAGCCGGATGGACGTCCTTTTCCAAGAGGTGCGCGCCCATGGCCGCGAAGAGCCATAAGTCCGATTACGCCATCCTCATCATCCTTGCGATGGTGGTGTGCGCGGTTTTCCTGGCACTCGTGTGGTGGGGATGGATTCGCAGCGAAGACCGGCCCGACACCTGGATGCGAACGTCGCGGTCCGCCGGCCGCCACGGCACCCTGGCGTGTCACATGCTCTGGAAGCGGCTCGGATACAAGGTCGAGACCTGCGACGATCCCCTGACGGACGAGGTGCTCGGCCGGACCGACGTGCTTTTCCTGATCGACCCGCTGTCGGAGGTAACCAGCGAGGAAGTCGGGGCCGTCGGGAAGTGGATGGCCGCCGGCGGCGTCCTGGTCTGCTCGGGCGATCCGGACTACCTGCCGTGGGAACTTCACCGGATAGGGTCCTCTTGGCGGCCGCGGAGGTTCTCGCGCTGGAATCCGTCGAGGACTTCCGTTCGGGAGGATGACCGAGGGCACCCCCTTGCCCGCGACGTCAGGTTTGTCCGGTTGGCGACCAGCGAGGCCTCCAGCGCCCCGGCCGAGGAGGATGGCGAAGGGTTGTGGACCGTGAAGGTGCTGCTGCGCGACACTGTCGGGCCGCGGATCACGGCTCGCCGGGTCGGCCGCGGCTCGGTGATCTGGATGGCCGACAGTTCGTTTCTCTCAAACGGGCGGATCGGCGAAGAGGACAACCAGGTGCTGGCGGTCAACCTGTTGGCCTCCGCCTTGTCGGAGGCGCGCGGCAAGCGCGTGATCTACGGCGAGTTCCACTACGGCTGGGGGCGGCGGGAGACCGGATGGACGGTGCTGGCGGGGATGCTTTTCACCACGCCGCCGGGCTGGACGGTACTGAGCCTGACGCTGGCCGGCATCCTGTACCTGCTCTATCGTGGCCGGCGATTCGGCACGCGGCGCGCCCCCGAGAAGCCGCACCGCCGCTCCAAACTCGAGTACGTGCACTCGATTGGGGCCACCTATCGGCATGCCGGAACGCATCGGCTCACGTTCAACCTGGTGTTTGACTGGTGCCGGCGGCGTCTGGCGCGGAAGGCAGGTCTTCCTGCGTCGGCATCGTCGCACAATCTGGCCGTGGCGCTGGCGCGCCTGACGGGCGGGCCGGCGGACCGTCACGAGACTTTCTTGAACACGTGCGAAGCGGCGGCTGCGGCGCCGCGGTTGTCCGCGCACCGCATGGCCTGGCTGGCCGGAGCGCTGGCCCGAATGGAGTGGGAGGTATTCCATGGACGTGAATCGCGCAAGTGAGATCGTCGGGGGCGTCGTGGGCGAGTTGCGGAAGGTCATCGTCGGCCAGGAGGAGGTCCTGGAACAGATGACGGTGACCCTGCTGGCGGGCGGACACGCCCTGCTTGAGGGGGTTCCCGGCACGGCCAAGACGCTGACGGCGCGTGCGTTGGCGGCCGTGGCGGGGGTCGCCTTTCGGCGGATTCAGTTCACGCCCGACCTGATGCCGTCGGACATTGTCGGGGTGAACATCTACAACACGGCAACGGGTGAATTCCATTTCCGTAGCGGCCCTGTCTTCGCCGACATCCTCCTTGGCGACGAGATCAACCGCGCCCCGGCCAAGACCCAGTCGGCGCTCCTGGAGGCCATGGAGGAGTACCAGACCACGGTTGACGGGGTCTCGCGGCCGATGTCGCGGGTCTTCACCGTCTTCGCCACGCAGAACCCCGTGGAGTTCGAGGGGACCTATCCGCTGCCGGAGGCCGAGGTGGACCGCTTCATGCTCAAAATCCTGGTCAATTACCCGGACGAAGCCGTCGAGGGTGCCATCCTCGACCGCGTGGAAGACGGGTTCGACTGGTCGAACCTGGCTACCGCGAACCTCCGGACGCTTCTGGACCTGGAGACGCTGCTCGACCTGCGCGAAACCGTCCGCCGGACACACATGGAGGAGTCGGTCCGCCGGTACGCGACGCGGATCGTCCGCGGGTCGCGCGCCCTGCCGCAGGTCTCTCTCGGCGCCAGCCCCCGCGCCGCGGTCATGCTGATGCTTGCCTCGAAGGCCCACGCCGTGGTTGCCGGGAGGCCGTTCGCTACTCCCGACGACGTCAAGGCGATGGCGCCGGCGGTCCTGCGGCACCGCCTCCTCCTGGCACCGGAGATCGAGGTCGAGGGCCGCAAGCCCGATGACTGCATCCGCGAACTCCTGCTCGGTGTGGAGGTCCCGCACTGATGCTCCCGGCCCCGCGGCTGATCATACTGGCGATGGGCGCTGCGCCGATCTTCCTGGCCGGCGCGATCTACGACCCGTTTGCGGCCGTGGGCGTACTTTACCTGTTTGTGCTGGGCATCCTGGTTGCGGCGGACCTGGCCTTCCTGCCTCGCAGAAGCAGGCTGCGCGTTGAGCGGCGTGCGCCGAAACGGGCGTCGCTGGGTGCGGCGACGCGGATCGTCCTGGAGGTCCAGGCAAACTACCGCCGCCGCGTTGAGGTCCGCCTGGCCGAGGACCTTCCGCCGCATCTTTCGGCCGAGCCGGCCGAACTCGCCGCCGTCTTCGACCCCGGCGCAAAGGGCACGCTCCAGTACGCCCTCAAGGCCGTCAAGCGCGGACGATACACGCTCTCGGCGATCGACGTCCGCGTCCTGCCCGCCATGGGGCTCTTCTACAGGCAGTTCCGGATCGAGGTCCCCACGGTCATCGACGTCTTTCCGAACCTCGTGGACCTCAAACGCTACGAACTGCTCCTGAGACGCGGCCACTCGTACGAGGGCATGGCCCGGCTGCGGCAGATCGGGCCGGGATCGGAATTCGAGAGCCTTCGTCCCGGCGGCTACAGCGACGACTCCTCTCGGATCGACTGGAAGGCGACGGCGAAGTACTCGCGGCTGATCGTCAGGAACTTCCAGCCCGAGAGGCAGCAGAGCGTCCTGCTGGCGATCGATTGCGGCCGGGCTACGGCCGGCGAGTTCGCAGGCATGACGCGGCTCGACTACTTCGTCAACGCCGCCATGATGTTCGCCTACGTGGCGCTTCGCCAGGGCGACTGGTTCAGCCTCGTCGCCTTCAGCGACAAGATTGAGAGTTATCTGCCGCCGGTGCGGCAGTTAAAGAGCATCGACCGGGTTGCGCGGGCACTCTATGGGCTGGAATCGCGCCTCGTCGAGGCGGACTACAGCGGCAGTTGCCGGTTCCTCGGTCTCCGCGGGCGCAAGCGCGGCCTGGTATGCCTGATGACCGATGTCATAGACCCCGTGTCGAGCGATGTGATCGTCAGTTACATGGCGCGGTTTGCCCGCTACCACCTGCCGCTGATCGTCACGCTGGCCGACCGGGACGTCCGAGCGGTGGCGGAGGCGCCGCTGGCGAGCCGGCCCGACCTTTACAGCAAGGCCGTTGCCCTTGATGTCCTGGCGGCGCGTGAGGAAGCCCTGGAGGCCATGCGACAGAAAGGGGTTTCGGTCCTTGATGTGGACCCCCATGCCTTGACGCCGGAACTTATCAATCGGTACCTGGCGATCAAGTCCGCACACCGGCTGTGAGGGCAGGGCCGCAGGTCACTTCCCCGTGGATGCCGCGCGGCCGGCCAGCAGAAGGTAGGCCAGGGTCGTCACGCCCACCAGGAGCCCGAGGGCGATCTTGGCCGTCCCCGGCAGGAAACTGGGCGTCACGAACCCTTCGATAGCGCCCGCCACGATGAACATCGGGATCGTCCCGAGCACGAGAAGCACCGCCTCCCGCGCCCCGGCCCTGAGCGATGCGCCCCGCGTCAGCGGTCCGGGCGCCGCCAGCGAAAGTCCGAGCCGCAGGCCCGCCGCGCCCGCGATCAAGACCGCCATGATCTCCAGGATTCCGTGCGGGGCGATGAACGACCAGCACGTGTAGGTCAGGGCGTGATTGTCGAAATGGCCGAAGAACCCCCCCAGCATCATCGCGTTGAAGAGAAGCACGTAGCAGGTTCCCAGGCCCGCCGTGATGCCGAGGGCAAACGCGTGGAACGCCACCGAGATGTTGTTGCCCATGATGGCGGTGGCCATCGGCGGCTTCGGCACCTGGCGGAACCGGTCGCTGATGTCCTCCGCCCTTGTGCCGCCCTCTCCTCTCGGCATCTCCAGCCCAACCGGGACGAACAGGTAGGCGGTCGCCGGGTGCATCCGCACGGTCACGTACGAGCCGACCGTGCCGACGAGAAAGAGCGCGGTCGCCAGAGCGGCGTAAGGCCAGAGCCGCCTGAAGAGACGCGGGTAGTCGCGCCAGAGGAACCCCCAGACTGCGCCCGCCGCCGGAATGTGCCGCCGCCGATACAGCAGCCCGTGGGCCGCGATGGCCAGTTGGTTCACCCTCCGCTGCGTCACCGCATCCAGGTGATACATCCGAGATCGCGCCACATCGACCGCGACCATGGGGTAGAGACGTGTCAACTCATGGAGTTCACCCTCCGTGAGGGCGGGGGCGCCGCGGTTGCCGGCCTTCCTGATGAGCATGTCCAGGCGGTCCCAGTGCGGCCTGCGAGTCTGGAGGAACCATGCCGGCGTCACGGTTTGCCTCCCCACTGGGGCGGGCCCTCGGGGGGCTTCTTCGATTCGGCGGCGGCCGCCCGGCTCAGCAACAGAAATATATAATCCTCGATGATTGAAGGCGATTCGCCGGGCAACTGCTGCCCGGTCCGCTCGAGGATCGGCCGCACGATCTTCGGCAGAATGCGGAGGCGGGCCTCGAAGGCTAACTCGTGCCGCCGGGCCCAGTAGTTCGTGAGCACCTGGAGTTCCTCCGGCGTCAGGGCCGTTGCCCGCAGTGCCTCTGCGCCGATCTCGCTTTGCCACTTCGCTCGCGTCTTGCGGTCGCTTGATGCCGAGTAGTCCGGCATCTGTTCCGAGACGACCACCGTACCCGCCGCAAGGTCCCCGAGCCGCTGGGCCTTCTTCGTGATGAACATGACGATGCCCGCCACGCCGTAGCCGGCGAACCCGTCAACGGCCCGCAACAGGTTCCGGATCGCCACGTCGAGGAACGTGATCGGGCTGCCGTCCTGCTTGACCACGCGGATCCTGAGCGCCTTCTTGCCGGGCGTCTGGCCGTTCAGCCACATCTCGAAACAGGCGAAGTAGCCCCAGTAAATCGCGAAGGCCACGGCGATAAGGAGGGCAAGAACCCAGGAATCCCCCGGCAATGCCGTGCCGATGTGCCTCGTGCCCGTGGCCCATGCCATCGCTATCACCAGGAGCACCAGGACGATGTAGATGGCGGCCAGAATGAGATTGTCGAGGAGGCCCGCCATGAACCGCGAGGCGATGCCCGCCAGGCGCCGCTCGAGCTCCACGTTCTCCGGCGTCTCGATCAGGTCGAAATCCTGCGTCGCCATGTCGGTTCTTCCGTCGGCTCGCCCTGATGATATCGCCGCGCCACGCCCCCCGCAAGGCGGCGGCAGGCTCATTTGCCCGGCGGCACCCAGAACGGATCGCCCGCTGCAATGAACTCAACCGGCACTTCCGTGATGAAGCCCCGCAGCCAGCGGGCGCAGTACTCCATGCCGGCCTCCTCGGAGACCGCGTGGCCGAGGATGATGAGCGCCTTCGATTTGCCCTCCTGGACCGCATCGCGGGCGTACTCCACCGTCTCCCATTCGCGCGTCTCGCCCACGAGGAGGACCTGCACGTCATCGCGCCGGAGCAGGCGCATCTGCGACACGCTGCCGGACGCCCCCGCCGAGAAGCCCACGCCGGTCAACTTCATCTCCGGGTCGCCCACCACGCGGATCGCATCGGTCCCGAGCCTGTCGCGCAGCGTCTCGGCCAGGCGGCGCAGAGTGGTCTCGGGCAGCCGGAACACCGGCTCCGCGCCAGGCCGGCGGAACTCCTGCCAGCCGAACTTCTCGGTCATTCCCTGGAGGATTCCGTCCGGCTGATGGCGGTGCCAGTGGTCATGGAACCGCCAGATGACCAGGCCGTGCTCCTTGATGAACGCCCGCTTGGCCTCCAGGACCGGGTCGCCCTCGACCTCCCGGGTGTCCTCTGTGTGGTGGTAGAAAGTGGGTTCGTGGGTGATGATGAGGTTCCTGCCCGATGCGGCGGCCCGCTTCAGGACGTCGAACGTGGCCGTGAAGGTGGTGGCGATGCCCGTGACGGGCGTGTCGCTGTCGCCCGCCTTGAAGGTATCGACGGTGTCCGCGCTCCACTGGCAGTTGACATTCTGCTTGATGCGTTCGACGACTTGCCGGGCCGTGAGGCGTGCGCCGCCGGTCGGGGCCTTGTCGGCCGCAAGCAATGGTGTGAGCGCCGACGCCAGGCCGAAACCCAGAACGATCCATTCTTCCGCGCGCATGGTCATCATCTCCTTAAGTAAGCCGGGTTGCCGCCGACCAGAGTATAACCCGTCCGACACCGCACTTCCACGGGCACGTTTCGCCCAATCGTCTGGCCCGGTGCAACCACCCTGTGGCTAGGCGTCGTGGCGACCGCTGTCGGCCCGTGAAAAACCTTGGAAGGTGTCGGTGCTTGTGCTCCGAGGGGTCGCCTCCGAGCCTGGATTCTACTGGCGGGGGCGGCGCATCGCATTAGAATGGCAACGGGGGCGAGGTCGCCGCGGCGACCGCGCAGGCGGCCGCGGCGCCTGCGCGCGAGCGCGCCAAAGGTCAGGAAACCCGTATCCTTTGCGAGGGCAATGCCATGCAGAAGCAAGCGAGGGCGACGTTGGTCGGGGTTGCGGCCATTCTCCTTTCGGGCGGGGCCATCTGCCGCGCGGAGGCGCTCTTCGCCGCGGCGACCGCGCAGGCCTCCGGGCCGCAGGGACAGGGGAGCCTCAAGGCCGTCCGCGTCTATGTCGGCACGTACACCGGCCCGAAGAGCAAGGGCATCTACATGCTTCGCCTGGACATGGCGACCGGCGCCCTGGGGTCACCCGAAGTCGCCGGCGAAACCACCAACCCGTCTTTCCTGGCGATCCATCCCACCCGCCGGTTTCTCTACGCCGTCAGCGAGGTCGGGGGACCCGCGGGCAAGGCCGGCGGCGTGAGCGCGTTTGCGGTCGCCCCCGACACGGGCCTCCTCACGCCCCTCAATAAGCAGGCCACCGGCGGGGCCGGGCCGTGCTACGTCGCCGTCGATAAGGAGGGCCGAAACGTCCTGGCCGCCAACTACGGCAGCGGCAGCGTGTGCGCGATCCCCATCGGCCAGGACGGACGACTGGCCGAGGCCGCCGCCGTCATCCAGCACAAGGGGTCCGGCCCGAACCCGAAGCGCCAGTCCGGGCCGCACGCGCACTCGATCAACCCGGACCCGACCGGCCGGTTCGCTCTGGCCGCGGACCTGGGCCTCGACAAAATCCTCATATATAAATTCGATGCCGCCAAGGGGACGCTCGAGCCCAACGATCCGCCGTCCGCCTCGGTCGCCCCGGGCGCTGGGCCGCGGCACCTGGCGTTCCACCCGAGCGGCCGGTTCGCGTACGTCATCAACGAGATGGGCGGCACGGTGACCGCGCTCAGTTGGGACGGCGCGAGGGGGACTCTGACCGAGTTGCAGACGGTCTCCACGTTGCCGGCGGATTTCCGCGGCGAGAACACCACCGCCGAGGTCCAGGTGCACCCGTCGGGCAGGTTCCTCTACGGCTCGAACCGCGGGCACGACAGCATCGCCGTCTTCGCCATCGCGGATGACGGAAGACTGAAGGCCCTCGGCCACCAGCCGACCCAGGGCAGGAACCCGCGCAACTTCGGCATCGACCCGACCGGCACGTGGCTGCTGGCCGCAAATCAGAACTCCGACTCGATCGTGGTCTTCCGGATCGACCCGGCGACCGGCGTCCTCGCCCCCGCCGGTGTAACCGCCTCCGTTCCCTCGCCCGTGTGCGTGAAGTTCGTACCGATACCGTAGTGCGCTCGCAGTTAGGCCCGGGCGGAAAAGGGGGTCACGTACAATGTCAACGAGCAGTTCGCCTGGTCGCCGGACTGGAATTTCCCCGCCTTGTTACAGGGCCGATTGTTCAACGCGCCCTTGACCGAGAAGACTTCAGAATGTAGATTCGCCCAATACTGGAATGGTTTTTCGAGCGATCCTCAATGAGGCGACGGCCTGTGGTAGTTGTGGCGGTGTAGCTCAGGGGTAGAGCAGGGGATTCATAAGCCCTTGGTCGGTGGTTCAAATCCACCCGCCGCCACCAGTCTTCATTCGCCGCTCCTGGCGAATGAAGACTGCCACGGCGCAGCGGCCTTGGCCGTGAAGCCGGGCCTTCCCGTTCCGGCGGTTGCGCAATCCCCGACGCCGTATGCTCAAAACCAATGCAGAGGCCCGACCTTATTGGCCGGGCCTTGTGCTTCATCGTGGGATCGTCGGGCGGTCTAGCGGGTTGGCGTGCGAGACTCGCGGATCTGCTGCTGGACGCGTTCAGCCTGTTCGCGGTAGCGTTCGCGTTCCTCCTCGGCCAACCGCTTGTCGCGTTTCAGTTTGTCGCAATTCTGCCGCAGGGAATCGTTCTCGGCCGACAGACGCAGCACCTCGTCTTCAAGCGCCTGGCGGTCCATCCCGTGCACGCGCTCGCGGGTCGCCGGAGAGGTATGCGACGAGCCACCCGCCACCACATACGGTCCTTTCGGAACATCCACGTTGATGCACCCGGCCACAAGCGCCAGGGCCGCCAGCACTCCGGCCACCGCCCACAGGATCCGATGGGCCATGCGACACCTCCTCGCCTTGGGTCCTCACCCTCGCCTACCCTCATGCTACCAATCGGTCTCGCCGCTTGCAAGGCCGAACTTGCTTGACTTGCATCGTTTAGCCGCGCACTCTGACCGTATGGATCCGCCCATTCCCATCCTGGTCATCACCGGGCAGACGGCCTCCGGCAAGGAGCGTCTGGCGGTGGCGGTGGCGGCGCTTGTGGGCGGCGAGATCGTCTCGGCCGACTCGATGAAGGTCTATCGCGAGATGGACATCGGCACCGCCAAGCCGTCAGCCGAGCAGCGCCGGGCCGTCCCGCACCACCTGATTGACGTGGCCGACCCTGCCGAGACGTTCTCGGCCGCGCGATGGCTGCGACTCGCGGGCGAAGCCATCGCCCATGTGCACGCACGCGGCCGCACGCCCGTCGTCTCCGGCGGCACGCCGCTGTACCTGAAGGCACTGCTGGAGGGCCTCTTCGAGGGGCCGGCGGCCGATGCCGAACTCCGCGCGCGACTCAAGGCCGACGCGGATGCCCGCGGCACCCCGGCCCTGCACGCACGCCTCTCGCAGGTGGACCCGGCGGCGGCAGCACGCATCCATCCGAACGATCTCCGGCGGATCACGCGGGCTCTGGAGGTCTGGGAACTCACTGGGACGCCGATTACGGAACTCCAGGGGCAGTGGGGTCGGCGGCACGGCCGATGGCGGCCGCTCGTGGTGGCGATCCGTCGCGGCGGCGACGACCTCACCCGCCGAATCGAGGACCGCGTGCGGCGGATGATCGGGGCCGGCCTTGTGGACGAAGTGTGTCGCCTGGCCGCCCGGTCGGCGGGCTTTGAGCGCGGGCCCCGGCAGGCCCTCGGTTACGCCGACGTCCTTGAGTTGCTGGCCGGGCGGCTTACGGAGGAGCAACTGATTCCGGCGATCGTCGCGCACACCCGCCAGTTCGCCCGGCGCCAGCGGACGTGGCTCTCGCGCTTCGCCGACGCCGTCTGGCTCGACGCTCCGCACGGCGTGCCGACGGAGTCGCTCGCCGACCACGTCGCCGCCCTTTGGCACGAACACCTTGACCCTCAGCCGCGACCTCCAGGCGGGCCGTGAGAGTTCTTGCCGTTCCCTCTTACCGCGGAGGACGCAGAGGACGCAGAGATAAAGAATGATATATAGAAAAGCGAAAACAAAAAAGCCTTCTGTTTTCGGTTCCCAGTTATTCCTCTGCGCTCTCTGCGGCCTCTGCGGTGAATCCGAACGTTCTGAAACCCCCGAAACTGCTCAACGGCCGGAGGGAGAATGAACTCACGCGAACGATTCATCGCAACCCTGACCTTCGCCCGCCCAGACCGGGTCCCCTTCAGCCCCGGCGGGCCGCGAGAATCCACCCTGGCCGCTTGGCGGACCCAGGGCCTCCCCGCCGCCGCCGACTGGCACACCCACCTCCTCGAAACCCTCGGCATCCCGCCCGAATCCACCCAGCCGCCCATTGACCTCGGCGTCGATTTCCGCCTCATCCCGCAGTTCCAGGAGAAGGTCATCGACCACTCCGGCGGCCACCTCATCGTCCAGGACTGGAAAGGCAACATCTGCGAGATCTCCGACCGCTTCGACGTGACGTACCTGCGGGTCCCGAAGGACTTCGTCACCCGCCGGTGGCTGAAGTGCCCCGTGGCCGACCGCGACGACTGGCAGCAGATGAAGGAGCGGTATCGGATCGATTCGCCCGGCCGATTCCCGGCCGACTTCGCGGCCCGCTGCGAGCGCCTCCGCCGCCGCGACTGGCCTCTCGTGCTCTCCTTCTCCGGCCCGTTCTGGCAACTCCGCGAGTGGTGCGGCTTCGAGAACCTCTGCATCCTGATGATCGACCAGCCGGATTTCGTGGCCGAAATGGCCGCGTTCTGGGCCGACTTCGTCGCCGCCGTCCTCGACCGCATCTTCCCCCACGCCACGCCCGACATGGTCCACCTCTCCGAGGACATGGCCTACAAGGCCCACAGCATGATCTCCCCGGCGATGACCCGCCGCTTCTGCTCCCCCAGTTATGAGCGGTGGGCGGCCCTCGCACGCTCATCCGGCGTGCCGCTGGTCGGCGTCGATAGCGACGGCTACGTCGCCGACCTCATCCCGATATGGATCGATTCCGGCATCCACGCCTGCGACCCGATGGAGGTCGCCGCCCACAACGATATCTGCGAGTACCGCCGCCGCTTCGGACGCGCCATGGCGTACCAGGGCGGCATCGATAAACGCGCCATGGCCGCCGGCGGCCAGGCGATCCGCGCGGAACTTGCACGCATCGAGCCGGTCGTCCGCGACGGCGGCTACATACCAGGCTGCGACCACGGCGTTCCCGCCGATGTCTCCTGGCCGAACTTCGTCGATTACGCCCGACTCCTCGCCCGCATCACCGGCTGGCTGTAACGCCATGCATCGGGCTGGAGGTCCGCCACGGCGGATCTTCGCTTCGACCGGAGATTGGAGACTTGCCGTCTTGCCTTTCCCTTCGTGCCTTCGTCCCTGCGTCCCTTCGTCCCTCGCCGTTCATAAGTGCCATTTTTGCAAAAACACTTACGTCAATTTTGACCTCCGAAACGGCCAAAAAACGCGTTTTCGGACCCCAAAGCGGCCCTGGCGCTAGCGCGAGAGGGGTTC
>CAYGWP010000313.1:0-7591 GCA_964353455.1 uncultured Anaerolineales bacterium | reverse complement strand
GCAGCGCCGCGGGCGCCGCCACAACGACCTCGACGACGGAATCCAGCCGGGCGAACCGGTCGAGCGTGTGGGCGAGGACCGGCCGGCCAGCGAGCGGGGCGAAGACCTTGGGGAAAAGAAATGGGTCCAGGACCCTTAACGGCTTCAGGGGTCCAGGACCCTTTTCTTTTCCGGCGGCGAACCTGCGGCCGGAACCTCCCGCTGCGATGATGATGCTGGCTGTCGGCAACCCGATGCGCCTTAGAAACTATCTCAGAACTGTGGCACGCCCGCCCTCGGGCGTGCAAATTGCCGAGAAGATGCACAGCCGAGGGCGGCTGTGCCACATAGCAGCCGTTCTGAGATAGTTTCTTAGCGTGGGCGAGGCTTCGCGCCGGTGTCAACGCGGCCGAACACGATCCGCCCGGCGCTCTTCTGAATCACGTTCGTCACGGTGATAGTCGCCGTCTTGCCGATCTGGTCCTTGCCGTCCTCGACGACGACCATCGTGCCGTCTTCGAGGTACCCGACGCCCTGCCCCTCTTCCTGGCCGGCCCGAAGGACGGCGACCTCCAGGGTCGTGCCGGGCATGACGGCCGACTTCAGTGCGTTGGCCAGGTCGTTGACGTTGAGGACCTCGATGCCGCTAAGTTTCGCCACCTTGTTGAGGTTGTAGTCGATGGTGACGACGCGGCCCGAGAGGTGCGACGCCAGAGCGACGAGCATCTGGTCCACGCCCTCGCCGGCGACGGCCTCGGCCGATGCGTCCTGTATGGTGATGTCGATGCCGGGAATGGTCTGGAGACGGTTGAGGATGTCGAGGCCCCTGCGTCCGCGGTCGCGTTTGAGTTTGTCGGACGAATCGGCGATGGCCTGGAGTTCCCGCAGGACGAATCGCGGCACGATGATGGGCGAATCGATGAAGTGCGTATCGGCGATGTCGGCGATGCGGCCGTCGATGATCACGCTGGTGTCAAGCAGGAGCGGCCTGCCGCCCTTCTGCTGCTTGGCAAACTCGATATACGGAATGAGAAAGCGGAAGTCGTCCTTCGTCTGGAGGATGAGCGAGACCGCCAGGTACGCCGCGATCGCCGCTATGGCGATCTTGATGACGTCGCGGACCCGGTCGGGGATGGTGGTGTACATGTCCACCACGGGGGCCAGAAGCGCCGCGACGATCAGGCCGACGACCAGTCCGAAGAAGACCGCCGAGATGACGCTGATGTCCTTGCGCCGGAACAACGCATCCAGGACGATGACCGCCGCGGCCCCGGCCGCGAACACGATCATCCCCCAGAGTTCACTGCCTTCGCCGACGGCCTGCCCGAACGCGTACCCCACCGACGCCATCGCCAGGAAAAAGAGTATCCGAATGACAAATGAGAGCATGGTAACGTCCTCCAAATAATGACCGCGTCAAATAATGGATGATGCCGCATTATAAACCCGCACCAAGTGTCCCGGCAAGCGCCGGCTGCGGAATCCGGGAAGTGCGTCATCTTACGGGTGGCACGGCCACGCTGTGCCTCTGCGTGGCCGTGGTTGTGCCCCGCCGAGGGCCACGGCCACGCCACAGCGTGGCCGTGCCACCCGCCGTCAGTGGCGCCGTGACTACTCCTTCGGCGCAGGGCGTTCCTTGACGGTCTCGTCCTGCGCGAGGCCCAGGCGCTTGAACCGCTCGGCCCGGCCTTTCTCGTCGCCGCGGTTGATCTCGGCGGCGATCCGGCCCACTTCCATGGCCCGCTGGCGAGGCACGACGACCACGCCGTCGCCGTCGGCCACAATCACATCACCCGGAAACACCAGCACCCCGCCGCACGCGATGGGGAAGTTGTACGACTCCGCGATCAGCCGCCCAGGACGCACCCCGCGCGAACTCGCGCCGTTCAGGCAGTACACCGGGGGACGCTTTACCCGGATGATCTCGTCGGTATCGCGGGCGCCCCCGTTGGTGACGACGCCGACGACGCCCTTCTCGGCGTACCCCAGGCTGTTGTTGGAGCCGATGAATCCGGTCTCGTCGCAGCCCGCGGCGTCAATCACGGCGCAGTCGCCCGGGCGGGCCGCCTTGAGCCAGGCATCCGGCGCGCGGCCGTACTGCTCCTTCTTGAACTTCTGCGCCGAAGCCATGTCGGGAAACGAGTTCTGGCCGACGCGTACATCGGTCGGCACGTGCCGCACGGTGATCGCGAAGCCGACGAACCGGTGCGTGAACTTTTCGACGTCTCGCCAGAGGGGCCGGATGCTCTTCTCCATCACTGTGACGTCCTGGAGGCCGATAAGGTCCAGGGCGTCCACCACGTCGGTCACGCGGAGGTCGCGGAAGAGAACGAGTATCGCGCGGCGTGCCTCGTCGCTATCGTCAAATGGCTTGTTCTGGAGGATGCGGACGCCCTCGGGGGTGGTCAACTTTCTGGGCTCCGCCTCCTTCGTCGCGGCCGAAGCGGCCGCGGCGGGGACCGCCTTCTCGGGCGCCCTGGCCGGCTCCGCGGCCGGAGTTGCGGAGGACACGGCCAGCATCGCGAAGACAAAGAGGGCGTGCGACTTCATGGTCGGCCTCCTCAGATTCAGCAGGTGCGTTGAGCAACGGCCGGCGCGGTCACTTCGCCGGCGCTTGAAGCGCTTTCAGGATGCTTGCGGCCACCTGCTCGGCGAGGAACTCGTAGCCCTGGGGCGTGAAGTGCACGTTGCCCGGCAGTTGGAGTTCCTTGAGCCTGGGCATGACGGCCGCATGGAGGTCATCGACGGCCACGCCGTTTCCCTTCATGATCTTCTCGGCGGCGGCGTTGTACTTGAGTTCGTCGTTGGGAAATCGGCCCTTGTCGCCGTCGGGGACGGGCGTGGTGGTCGTCCAGATGAGTTTGGCGCCGGTGGCCTTGAGGCGCTTGACCAGTTCGCGCAGGTTCTTCTCATATTCCTCAAGCGGAACGAACTGCTTGCCATCGACCTTATCGCGGACCTTCTCATCCTTGACGCCGCGGTAGGCGAGGTCCCAGAGGCCCCAGTTGAAATGGATGGCGTCCCACTTTTCGGATCCGAGCCAGCCCTGGAGTTTGGCCATGCCCGTCGCGGTGTGCTGGCCGTTGCCGGGGATGCGGACGACGTTGACTTTTCCCGCCAGGAGTTTCTGCACCGTCGGGGTGTAGCCGATGGAGATGGAGTCGCCGATGATGAGGACCTTCGGGAGGCTGGGGTCGATCTTGGGGGCCTCGGGGGCCTTGGCCTTCTCTGCCGCAACTGCCGCCGCCGCAAGCAAGGCAATGCCGATCGCCGCAACGACGGCACAAGTCGATGAACGCTTCATCGGGCGCTCCTTGCAGGTGACGATGCGCGGCAACCACGGTCGCCGACCGCGTGTGATCACGGCGGGCGCATCATATCAGATCGTGGCGATGATGCAACGATGTGATGCCGCCTCGCGGGCGCGGGTCAAAAAAACATCCGTCTCACGGCCTGGCAGGGGCGGCAGGCGGCGGCGCGATGCCGGGGACGCCCGCCGTGCACCACTCCGCCGGGAGCATGAACAGCCCCTCGCCGTTGCCGGTGTTATAGCCCGAGAGGATCGTGCCACCGACGACGACCCACGTGCCGTCGGCCGGATCGCGACGCGGCCCCGCAGGGGCCTTGCCGGGGGGACCTCCCTGAAGGTCATTGACGCGAACTGCGACTTCTTTGGGGAGCCGCCACGCACCCAGGATCGCGTACTTGCCGTCGGGGCCATCAAGGTGCCGCTGGACTTGAGCGTAGAGGAACACGCCGCGCGGCGGCCGGGTCGCCGGCTTGGCGAATTCGTCGGCCACGGCCATGGCGTAGGGCCGCTGGAACTGGAACCGCGCTGCCGCGATGGTCTTGCAGACGTCCGAGACGGCGCCCCGGGCCGCCACGCGGGCACGTTCATCGACGCCAACCGGCGCCCAGACCGTGCGCGTCGCCTCGTCCGCGAGGGCCCCCAACTGAAGGCCCAGGCTGTCCTGATACGCGATCTTGCCGCCGCCGCAGTCGGGGCACTCGCGCTCGTGCGTGCGGCTGAAGAAGCCGAGGAATCCCCCGCGGCCGCGATCCACTTCCACCTTGCCGGTGCCCTTGCACATTTGACACGTAAAGGCGTTCTTTACGGCCTGGAAGGTGTGAGTGATTTCGGCGGCCGTCAGCGGCGGGCCGGGAATCCGGACGAACCTGCTCGGCCAGAGCGGTCTCGGCAGTTCCGCCAGGGGCTTGAGTTGCGGCTGGGCCGCCATCATGGCCGCGCGGACGGACGCTGCCGGCATCCCCTGGAAAAGCGTCACGTCGCCGACCGAGAGGTCGAGGATGACGGCGAGGACCGTGCCGGAGGGGTCGATGACGGGCGAGCCGCCGGCCAATTCCAGTCGCCCGCCGTCCATGCGGATGAAGGCATCGGGGCCGGCAGGCGGCTCGATCCGGGCGCGCGACGCCATGTCCTTCAGGGGCGCCCCGCGCCAGATGCGGCCGGTCACGAGTTCGGGCGCGCCCGCCCAGCGGCACCCCTGGGCGGCGACGACGACGGAACCGTCGAGCGGCGGCACGGCGGCGGCCAGCGGCAGGCCCGACCGTTTCGGGTCGCCCGCCCCGGCCCGCAGCGCCACGAGGCCCAGCCCCGGATCGGCCCAGCCGAACTCCTTGCATGTCAGCGACGTGCCGTCGGCGAATTCGGCGGTGACCTGCCCTGCACCGGCCTGCGCTGCCACGCCGATGTCGGCGATGATGAATCGTCCGTCGCCGAGGAGGAACCCGGTGGCGTAGGCCGTCGGCACGCCCCACGAGTTGGCGGCCACGATGCGGCAGACGGCCGGGCCGACGCTGGTCTTGATGGCCGCGGCATCGAATGGCGCGGCGGCCTGCGCCGGCGGCAGGCAGGTGAGCGTCGCCGCCACAAGGGCGGCGGCCAGAATCGCGGTCATCCTCGCGTGCTCGATCATTTCCTCTCCGCGGATGCGGCGCGTGCCTGCCATGCCGGTCGGTATATTAAACTCCCGTGTCGCCTTCCGATTGCGGAGAATCCGTCGCGTGCATTCGGCGAGAGGGCCGGTAGTCCGTCAAGCGTCAATTGAAGGGTGGCACGGCCACGCTGTGCCTTTGCCCGCCACAGGCGGGCAGGCTGTGGCCGTGGTTGCCGCCTGGGGAGAGACCACGGCCACGCAGAACAGCGTGGCCGTGCCACCCGGCCATTCATCACTTGACGACTGACAAAGCACTAGTAGGATACTGGCTCGCAGCCACCTCTTGCGAAAAGGAGCGGGTCATGGGAGGCCTATTGGGCGTATTCGGCAAGTCGCCGTTCGGGCCGCTGGTGGAACATGCGAAGAAGGTGCACGAGTGCGTGGCGCTGGTGCGCCCCATCGCCGATGCGATACTGGCAGGCGACCAGCAGCGCGTCAACGACCTTCAATACCAGATGTCGAAGACGGAGTACGAGGCGGACCAGTTGAAGGACCAGATACGCGAGAACCTGCCGCACCGGTACTGGCTGGCGGTGGACCGCGAGGACATGGCGCGGTTTCTGGCCCAGATGGACCGCATCGCCGACGATGCGCAGGATTTCTCGATCGTGGCGACGTTCCGCGTCCTCGACATCCCGAAGGAGTACCACGCAGAGTTCCTCGAATACGTGGACAAGGTCGTCGAAGTTAGCGAGACGCTGCTGGGCGTTGCGCAGAAACTGGGCGAACTCCAGAAGGAATCGTTCGTCGGCCCGGAGGCGGACTTCGTCCTGGGGAAGATCCAGGAAGTGGCGCACATGGAGTGGGAGTCCGACAAACTCAGCCGCAAACTGGCGCGCCATTACTACGGCGCTCTCAACATGGACCCCATCACGATCCTCCTCATAGACAAACTCTGCCGCGCCCTCGGCGGCATAGCCAATCATGCGGAGAACGTCGGCAAGAACATGCGCCTGATGATCACGCGGCGGTAGTGCCGCGCCTGACCGGAAAGACGCGATGGAACCACTGACCATCCTGCTCATTATCGCCGTCGTGGGCGGCCTGTACATGGCCTGGAACATCGGGGCCAACGACGTGGCCAACGCCTTCGGCACGTCGGTGGGTTCCGGGGCGATCACCGTGGGCAAGGCCGTTCTGCTTGCGGCTGTTTTTGAGTTCAGCGGCGCGTTTCTCGTCGGCGCGCCCGTGGCCGAAACCATCTCCGGATCGATCGTCAGCCTGGAGACATTCTCATCGCGTCCCGACTGCCCGTGGATGAAGCCGGAGGTGCTGGCGATCGGCATGATCGCGGCCATGATTGCGGCGTCGCTGTGGCTGAACATCGCAACGTTCTTCGGCCAGCCGGTCTCGACGACGCACGCCATCATCGGCGGTGTGATAGGCTTCGCGGTTGCGGCGTGCGGGCCGTGGTGCATCCATTGGGAGGAGATGGGGCGGATCGCCGCCAGTTGGGTCGTCTCCCCGCTCTTCGGAGCCGTGCTGGCCTACGTCATTTACCGCTGGGGTGTCAGGCGATACGTCCTTGAGAGCCGCCACCCCGTTTTCATGGCGATGGTGTTCGTGCCGTTTGCGATGGCGGCGCTGGCGGCAATCGTAACGTTCTCGGCCGTCTATCGCGGGCTGCCGGGCCTGAAGTTGAACATGGAAATTACACTGGCGGCGCCGATTTCGCTTGGCGTCGGCCTGGCGGTGTTCGTGGTCATCCGCCTGACGCTCCGCAAGAAGATGTGGGAGCACCGGGTGCGATTGAAGGAGCGGTATGCGGCCGTCGAGCGGTGGTTCGGCTACATGCAGGTCGCGACGGCATCCTACATGAGTTTTGCGCACGGCGCAAACGACTGCGCCAACGCCATCGGTCCTCTGGCCGCCGCCATGCAGATCATCGGCAACCCCTCGGTGACGCCCGAGAAGATCGTCATCCCGGCGTGGCTGCTGGCGTTCGGCGGGGCGGGGATCGTGCTGGGCCTCGCAACCTATGGATATAAGGTGATGAAGACGATCGGCAAGAACATAACGGAGATGACGTCGACGCGCGGGTTCTCGGCCGAGTTCGGCACGGCGACGACGGTGCTGGTGTTCTCGAAACTCGGCATGCCGATCTCTACGACCTTCGTCATCGTCGGCGCGGTGATGGGCGTGGGCCTGGCGCGCGGGTTCGCCGCCCTCGACCTGGGGGTCATCCGCAGAATCTTCACATCCTGGGTCGTGACGATCCCTGTCTCGGCCGTCCTAGCGGCGGTCCTCTACTGGGTGCTGATGTACGTCGTCAGCGGCTGACCGTTAGCGCAGGGTTTGCGGCTGGTACGGGTGGTTGCGTTTGCGGTCAACGGTGATGCGGACGATCTTGTCGCCCGCCTTGATCGCGTCCACAACGTCCATGCCGCTGGTGACGCGGCCGAAGACGGCGTGCTTGCCGTCGAGATGCGAGCACGGCACGTGGGTGATGAAGAACTGGCTGCCGCCGGTGTTCGGCCCGGCGTTGGCCATCGAGATGACGCCGCGGGCGTGCCTGAGGCGCGGCGAGAACTCATCGGCGATGACGTAGCCCGGCCCGCCGGTCCCTTTGCCCGTCGGGTCGCCGCCCTGGACCATGAAGTTGGCGATGACGCGGTGGAACACGCCGCCGTTGTAGAAGCCCTTGTCGGCCAGGC
>CAYGWP010000312.1:0-14063 GCA_964353455.1 uncultured Anaerolineales bacterium | reverse complement strand
TCGTGGTAGAGGTGATGTTCGAGGAACGCGGTTGGGCGGCGCCGCAGTTTGGCGTGCGGCTGCTTGCAGAACTCGCCCACGCAGAGGAGCGCCTTCGGGAACGAGCGGCGGAGCGAGCGCAGCAGCGCGACGACCTTCGCGTCGCCCTCGGAAAGGTACTCGTGATACGTATCGACGGCCGTGATTGCGTCCACGTCGGGCATGTCGCGGGCGAGGGCGGCCAGGTCGAACATGTCGGCGCAGCGGACCTCGATGCGGCCGGCCAGCAGCGACGCCGCCAGGACTTCCTTCGCGTACGCCGCTGTCGGCTCGTCAACGTCGATGCCGACGGCGCGGACCTCCGGCACGGTCTCGCAGAGGTAAAACAGGAACGCCAGGTCTCCGCAGCCCAGGTCGAGGACCTTCCGCGCGCCGCGGCGCCGGAGCATGTCGGCCAGGACGGGGTAGGGGAGGGCGCGGCAGAGTTGCCCGGAGCCGCGGCCGACGTACTTGCCGAGGCGCTGGACGTCGCGCGGATAGCGGGCCTTGCCCGTCAGGAGGTCGCGGAGGTTCGCAAATATCGGCGAGTAGGCATACGTAAGTTCGAAGAGCCCGCGCGGCTCGGCCATGAGGCGCCGGAGTTTCGCGGTTGCGCGAACATGGCCGCCCTCGGCCCGCACGAGGCCGATGCCGTCCAGGTACGACAGGATGCTCTCCAGGACGTGCCGGTCGAGGCGGCCGTCGCCGAGCAGACGCTCCATCGGAACCGAGGTGGAAGACAGGACCTCGTCGAGCGTGCCCGTCTCCAGCATCGCCCACAGGCACGAGCAGACGGCGTAGCCGCGGACGTGGCGCAGGGCCTTGTCGATGCCGCGCTTGGTCCGGATGGCCTTGGCGAGTCCGAGCAGCCGGACGATGTCGAGCAACTGCGTCATGGTTGCGATTCCGCTTGTGCGCAGCCGCCGCACGCGCACGCGGCCGGGTCGGCCGCCAGTATCTCATCATTGTAACACGGGCGGACCGCCTGGCCGCACTGGAGGACGAGAAACCGGGCGTCGTCCCAGTCGCCGTCGAGGCCGCTCTGGATCAGCGAGAGGTCGCCGGGGACGGCTGCGAACTGCCAGCCCTTTTCGCGGCAGATTTCGTGGACCCTGTCTTCGAGGCCCAGGTGGCGGTCGAAGTCGAACCGGATGAGCGCCCCGCGGGTATAATGCTCCTCCCAGTGGCTCATAAACTCTGCGAGATATTTCGCATTATCCTCGCCGAACTTGGCGACGAGGGCCGAGTAGTCCGACCCGCGGTACGTCGGCCCGAGTCCGCTGTTCTGTCGCGGCTCGAACCGCTCGCCCCGCCTCTCGCGGCATTCCAGCCAGCCGCTCGAAAACCAGTATGTCCCGGGGCACTCGCCGAAAAGCGCTGCGTACCGCTCCTTCGAGCCCAAGAGGAGCGTGATGCAATCGTGGGCCCGCAGCACGGCCATCGGGATCGGCCCGGCGCGGACGCCTGCCAGGCTGTTATTGCACAGGCCGTAGCCGAGGAGGACGGCGTCGTACCGGTCCGGGCCGGCGGCATCGATCAACTGCTGGAGCCGCGCGCGGCAAGTCTCGCTGTTATCGTGGAGCCCCTGGGGCAGGACGGTGATGTCGGCGGCGTGGCGGGCGCGGGCGGCGCACCAGTAGAGTTCGCGGGCGACGACTTCGCAGGCGATGACCTTCACACGCATTGGGCGGTGCCTTTGATGCGCGGCGGGTCGGGAGACCCGCCGCGCAAATCTCATGCTTCGTTCGGCGGCGCGTAGGCGGCGCGAACATCAAACCGTTTCTCGAAATCGATCTCGTTGACGAGGAACTTGTGCTTGTACTGTTCCACGCGTCCGCCGCGGGCGGCGATGGCCTGGGCGTCGAATTCGCCCCACGCGCCCGCCGGGATCGTTTTGACGCGGACGGCCCGCAGGCGGCCGCTTGAACGCTTCGTCTCATACTCGATGTTACGCTCCCGCAGGGCAAAGTCAACCGCGGATGCCAGTTCCGCGGCCCGCGCGGCCGGCACGTCCCCTTCCTCGACGAGGAGGCTGTACGAGGGGATCTCGCCCCACGCAGGGGAGAGGCAGTAACTCCGGACCGGCAGGCCCAGGCGGGCGAGGACGTCGTTCACGGCGCTTGTGACCTGGAACTCGGTGATCTTCTCGCCGGTAAGATTCGAGATATGTTCACCCTTATTGAGGAACTCGATGACGGGCGCCGCCCCCGTGCGACCGACGACCTTCACGACGTCGCCGATGTCGTACCGCACGAGGCCGCCCGGCGTGGTCAAGACGATGAAGTACCGCCGCCCCACCTCCGTCTCGTGGGCCGAGAGGGCCGTGGCGCGAGGCGAACCGTGTTCCTCCTCCGGCACGAACTCAAAGTACACGCCCGTAACCTCCAGGACGCCGGCGCTGCCTGCGGTCTGGAGCGGCACAGAGAATCGTCCCTCGGACGCGATGAGGCCGATGTCGCGGACCGGTGCGTCGCCCCAGTACTCGTGCATCTCGCGGAGGTAGAGGCTGAGCGTGCCGCCTTTCCAGGTGCCGATGAGCGGCAGTTCCCATGCGTCCCTGGGGTAGAGGCGTCCGGCGGCGCTGGCCGCGCGCCTGAGTTCCCGCGCCCGGTCGGGCATCGGGCGGAGGCGTGCGGCGATGCGGCCGCGAGTCGCGGCATCTAGCGCCAAGTCGGCCGAGAGCGTTCCGTCGGCGAGGTCCCGCAGGAGTTCCTCCTTGCGGGCATCCATGGCCTTCGCCAGGCCCAGGAGCGTGCTGGGGTTGGCGGTGATCGGCATGACCCGCCGGTCGCGGAGGCCCAGGCGGCAGGCCAGGTAGTACTTAGTGGCGGCGTCGGCTACGGTCGAGGCGTCGGACGGCATGACGTACATCCGCCGGACGAGCGGGTGCTGCGCGTGGGCCGTGAACCCCGACATCGCCCCGGCGGGGATGCCGGCGGGGGTCATCTTCTCATCCATGCGGCTGGCGACCTGTAGGATCTTTGCCCCGAAGGCGTCGAGGTGATCGTCGAGCGCCTGCACGCCCCAGACCTGCCAGCCTTTGCGGTAGGCCCTGAGGACGGCGTCGGTGACGGGGACGTACTTCGGTTCGCCCGTTGTGCCGCTGGTCATGGCGAACATATGTATCTTCGTGCCGCGCGGCAGGAGCGCGTCGGTCTCGCCGGCCTTTAGGCGTTCGACGTAGGGCTCGGCGCGCTCGTAGCCTGCGATCGGGACGGCCTTGCGGAGGTCCTCGATGGTGCGTACGCCGTCGAGATGAAAGTCGCGTGCGAAGGCGGTGCCGGCCATCGCCTCAAGAATGTCCGCGAGCAGGCGCGCCTGCGTCTCGGGAGTCCGCTCGACGGCCCGCCGCCACGCACGCAACTCGTGATGCGCCTGGACGCTCAGCGGCGCGAAAAGCAGGCGGCGGAGACGGATGCGGAGCGGGGTCTTCATTGGCGGCTCATCAGCCCCGCCGGGGACGCGGGCGCCTCCTCGGTCATGTGGCGGCCGAAGAACTCGGTGATCTTTGCGGCGTACGTCTTCGGGTCGGTTGCGACCGACTGGTTGTGCTTGGCGCCCGGGCAGATCCAGATGTCCTTGGGGCCGGGCTTCATGTCATGGAGTGCCCGGGCCTGCTCGGGCCGCACGTAGGTGTCGCGCTCACCCTGGATGAAGAAGACGGGGACAGAGTCGAGCTTGGTCAGTGCCCGGCGCGTGCTCGGGAAGCGGCAGCGGCACTTCAGTTCCGCGTAGAACATCGTCAGCGCCCGGAAACCACGGTACATCATGAAGGTGCGGTCGGCGCGGCCGGGATCGATTCGCACAAAGATCTGGACCCAGCGTTTCATGAGTTCGTCGATGGAGAAATCGGTTGAGAAGACGCCGTCCACCACCATGCAGCGAACGGCCGGGTTGATGGCCGCCGCGACGACGGCGGCGCTGGCGCCGCGGCTGACGCCCAGGATGCCCATGCCCCTGCTGTTGGTGTCGCGACGGCTCTCGACGAACGCAATGGCCGCCAAGACGTCGTTTACGTCGTGGTTCGACGGCCAGTGTCGCGGCTCGAAATGCGGCGGCGTGAAACTCCCGCCGTGACCCCGGAAGTCGAACGTGAAGACCGTGTACCCGTCCTCGACGAGAGGCCGTGCGTAGCGGCCTGCGCTCATCATGTCGCTGCCGAACTCGTGGCAGAAGATGATGGTGCCGCGGTCCGGCAGCCCCGGCGGGCGGTCGATGAACATGCCGCGCAGGCTCCGGCCCTCCAGGCTCGGGAACGAGACGATCTCGCCTTCGGGCGGCGTGTAGTCCGTCAGATTCGCCGTGACGGGCAGGGGCGTGTCCAGGAAGAGGTTGATCGCAATGCGCAGGTACCTTGCCAGGAGCGAAATCGCCACGATGACTACGGCGATGACGAGGACGACGGCGAGTATGACCCAGAAACTCGCGCCCGCCCCGTCGGGATCGCCGATGATGACGGTGGCTTGTTCGGCGAGGCAGGAGCCGCGAAGTATAGCCGGAACCATCGGTTGCCCTCCGCGTGGATCCCCACACCCGCCGACTACGGCACGAAGCGGCGGACCACCAGCGAGTCGTTCTGGCCGCCGAACCCGAAGGAATTCGACAGGCACACCTCGACGTCGGCCTTGCGGGCGGCGTTCGGCACGTAGTCCAGGTCGCACTCCGGGTCCGGCGTCTCGAGGTTCATCGTTGGTGGCAGGACATGGTCCCGGATGGCCAGGACGCACGTCATGAGTTCCGTCGCCCCTGCGGCGGCGATCAGGTGTCCGAGGGTGCTCTTTACGCTCGACATCGGCACCTTCTGCGCCAGCGGGCCGAAGACGAGTTTCACGGCCAGCGTCTCGACCTTGTCGTTCTCCGTGGTCCCGGTGCCGTGTGCGCTGATGTAATCGATCCGGTCGGGGCCGATGCCTGCGTCGGCCAGCGCGAGGCGCATGGCTACGGCCGGGCCGCGGCCCTCCGGGTGGATGTCGGTCATCCGGTAGGCATCGGCCGAGGAACCGAAGCCGGTCATCTCGGCCCAGATCCTCGCCCCGCGTGCCCGGGCATGCCCCAGTTCCTCCAGCACCATGATGGTCGAACCCTCGCCGAGGACGAACCCGGCGCGGTCGCGGTCGAACGGGCGGCTGGCCCGCCACGGCTGATCCTTGTGGTCGGTCGAGATGGCCGTCAGGAGGTTGAAGCCCGTGACGCCCAACGGATGGATCATCGAGTGCGTGCCGCCGGCCAGCATCATGTCGCACCGGCCCGTGCGGATGAGGTCCATCGCCTCGCCGATGGCCTGCGTGCTGGCGGCGCATGCCGTCAGGCACGAGTAAGTCGGCCCGGCGATGCCGTACTCGGCCGCAAGGTGATTGGCCGGCATGTTCGGCTCTTGCTCGAGTTCCCGCATTCCGTCGTATCGTTTGAAGCCGAGTTCGACGAAGCCGGGGGCGCTGACCTTGCCGTCGGGACCCGTGCCGTTGGCGATGCAATCAACGAGCGTCAGGAAATCGAGGATGCCCTCGCCGCTGCCCATGTAGATGCCGGTCCGCAGCGGGTCGATGCCGCCGCCGGCGAGGCCCGCATCCTCAAGTGCCATCCGACCTGCGGCCATCGCGAAGCGGACGTTGCGGCCGGCTTTCGCAAACGCCGAGGGGTCGCGGACGAACCCCGCGAGGTCGAAATCCGGGACCTGCGCGGCAAACGTCGTCGGGAACGTCTCGGCGTCGAAGATGAAGATTGGCCGGATGCCGCTCTTGCCGGCAATCAGGTTCCTCCACGTCTCCTCGACTGAGAGGCCCAGGGGCGTGACCGAACCCATTCCAGTTATGACCACGCGTCGTTTCATGTGTTAATCGATCTCATTGTCACGCGCTCCTCTTCGAGTCGCGGCTAAACGTTTTCAGTTCGCGGCTAGACGTTGCAAGTGCCTATCGAACAAGTTTCACGACGACGGCGGCGGTCTGGCCGCCGATTGCGTTTGTCGTGACCAGGATCTTGTCGCCGGCCAGGGCGACTGGGTTTCCGACGACGAGATTGAGGCCCGCCTCGATGTCCGGGCGCCGGCAATTGAGGATCGGCGGCAAGCGGCCGTCGCGGAGCACCAGGAGCATTGCCGCCAGTTCCGCAAGGCCGCTGGAGGCCCCCATGTCGCCCGTCACGCCCTTGATGGCCGTGAGCGGGACCGTCTTGGCGGCCGGGCCGAGGGCGGTCCTGAGGCCGGCGGCCTCGCACCGGTCCTGCGGCTCAAAGGCCGTGCCGTGGGCGATGACGGCGGCAAGGTCGCCAGGCTCGATGCCCGCCTGGGCGATGGCCTGCCGGACGGCCGCTGCCACGCCGCGCCCGTCGGCATCGCACGCGTTCATGCCGGCGGTGGTCGTGCCGGCGCCGGTGCCGAGGACCTCGCCGTAGATGCGTGCCCCGCGACTCTCGGCCACCTCGGCGGCTTCGACGACCAGGACGACGGCGCCTTCCGCGGCCACCTGGCCCGTCCGGTCGAGGTCAAACGGACGGCAAGCGGCGGCCGGGTCGGCGTTGGCCGTGGCCAGCCGCTTGACGATGCAGTACCTGAGCATCATGACGGGGTTGACGCGGCTCTCTGCGCCGCCGGCGAGCATCCAGTCGGCGGCCCCGCGGCGGATGATCCGCGTCGCCTCATCCAGGGCCAGCAGGCCCCCGGCATCGCTCGTCGTCAGCGAATTCGACGGACCCTGGGCGTCCCACAGGATCCCCGTGTGGCACGAGTGCATGTTCGGCAGGTACTTCAGGAGCCACAGCGGGAACATCTTCGGGATGCCGTGCGTGCCCCAGGCCTTGAGGCTGAATTGGCCGTCCACCCGCGATGCCTGCACGGGTCCGGCCAGGTCGTCCAGTTCCGTCGGGATGAAACTCGTGCCGAAGACCATGCCGAACCGCGCGTGGTCGATCGTGGGCAGGGCCGGTTCATTCGTCTTCGGGTCGCCGGGCGGGAGGCCCGTGTCGAGGATGGCCAGGTTGGCCGCCGCCACGGCCAGTTGGATGTCGATGGCCATGACCTTGGCCATTTTCTTGATGTATCGGCCCTGGTCTTTGCGGGTGCCGTCGGATGGGTCGAACTGGCGGACCTCGCCTGCCACGCGGCTGGGGTACGGGGCGGCGTCGAACCGCGAGACGGCCGTGACGGCCGAGCGGCCCGCACGGACCGCCTCGGCCAGCGCCGCGGCGCCGATGCCGGCAGGGGTGACCGCTCCCAGTCCCGTTATGACGACCCGTCGGTGCACGTGGTCTCCGTGTCAGGCGCCGGCGCCGGAGTTGCCGGGCGACAGGTGGTTCAGATGGCGCATGCGGAGCATGCGGATGAAATCCTCGTTGAAGACGAAATTGTCTTCGCCGGCCTCGATGGGTGTGCGCGACTGGTCGAGGTGGGCGAACATCATCTGTATTTCGGCCACGAGTTCGCCGTTGCGCGTGATGCGTCCCTCGATGGATGCGCCTTCGGGCCGGACCTCGCCGATGACCAAGGCCTCGAGGCGTATCTGGTCGCCCGGCACGACGCGCCGGTAAAACTTGGCCCGCGACACCTTCGCCAGGACCACCTTCTCGCGGAAGTTGAACGCCTCGCCCACCAGGATGCCGCCGGTTTGAGCCATCCCCTCGATCATCAGCGTCGGCGGATGGACCGGGTATCCGGGGAAGTGGTCGTGGAGGTGTTCCTCGGCCAGGGTGACGTTCTTGATGGCGACGGCCCGCCGGCCGCTCTCGAATTCGATAAACTTATCTATCCAAATCCAGCGCATCGGAACTCCGATTGAAGTTGGCTAGAAACGAGCCGCGACCGTGAGGTCGCGGATACATTCGACTACCCGCCCGTACGGGCGGCTCGTTCGGGTTCGAAGCGGAAAATCGCTATGCCCCGGCGCTCGCCAGTTTGGCCTCGACGTATCCGACGATCATATCGACCGTGAAGAGGTCGGCAATGTCCTGAACGTTAGGGTTCTTCTCGAACTTCGACAGGTCGGCGTACGGCATGCGGGCCTTCAGTTCCCCCAGGCCCTTCTCGGTCAGTTTCCCGTTCTGGACGAACTCCTCGCTCGTCAGGATGTTGTCCGGGAACAGGTCGCCGCGCGGTATCTTGATGTTGAACGCCTTCTCCAGGCGGAACACGATGTCCAGGTAGTCGATGCTCTCGGCCCCGAGGTCGGCCCCGATGCGGGCCTCCGCAACGGCCTCTTCCTCGTCGATGCCCAGGGCATCCACCAGCGCCTCGCGGACCTTCTTGGTGATCTCGTCGCGACTCAAGGCCATATCGGTCAACCTCCTTGGGTAATGCGTCCCCGCTGCCGCGCGTCTCTCCCCCGCGCCGCCCTCAGGCGCCAACGCGGGCCGCCAGGGCCTGGGGACCTCCGACCAGTCTGAACCGTTCTTGCCAGAAGACCCGCAACCGCTCGTCGATGTCCTTGCAGGACGGGTCGTCATCGGCCACGTTCAGGTGTTCGAGGGTCAGTTTCGCCTGCACCGACGGCTGGCCGTCGCATTCGCCGGCGGCCTTGAAGCGGCTGGAATCGGGGCCGATCTCCAGGGCCTCGACGGTCATCACCAACTGGCCGCCCGGCCGCACGAAGTTTCCATACCGCACATTCTGGGCCTCGCGCAGCAAGAGCACGGTCTTCTGAAAGTCGGTGCTCGCCCGGACCAGCCAGGCGGCCGACTGCACCAGCGCCTCGAGCATCATCACGCCCGGCAGCACCGGGTATGCCGGGAAGTGGTCCGCCAGGTACTCCTCGGCCAGACTCAGGTTCTTGACCGCGACGATCCGCTTCGGCGGCGCAAGTTCCAGAATGCGATCAACCAAGTAGAATTTCATGGTATCCTGTAAGCGGCCATTGTATAGCCGCAGACCCGCATCATGCAACGCTTTTTGCCCCGGCACCGCGGGAAGTCGCCAGAAACAAGGCGGCGGAATCTATCAGACCCCGCCGCCCCTTGCAAGCCAAAAAGCCGCCTTGCCCGCGCTGCGCCCAGTCAGCCGCCGGCCTTGGCCGGCGCGCTTGACTTGAAACTCGGAGCGCGGCCTGTCACGGCGGCTTGTCCCGCCGCAGCCCTCCAAAGGCGGGCGAAGCCGGAAGCCTTGGCGGCGGCGGAAGCCTCGGCGCAACCGGAGGTGAACAGAAAGCCCCTCCTACCGCCCACAACACTTCTTGTACTTCTTGCCGCTGCCGCAGGGACAGGGATCGTTTCGGCCCACCTTGCCGCCGGACGGCGGAAGGGTCGGGCGAGAGGGCGACGGCAACCCCGAAACGGGGAGAAATGGCGACGCCAAAGGCTTCGTGTCGAGGCCCAACTCCCGCAGCATCGCCTGCCGAGGCACGCTGATGGGCGCATCCCCCACGGGGTCCGGCATCGTCCGGATCAGTGTTGTGATCTGCTCCCGCCCGGAGGGCGTCCGGCAAGCCTGACGGGGCGTCTTGCCGCTCAGGATCGGCAGCGGCGTGTCGAGCCATTCCATATATCTCTTGTCGAACATCTCCTGCAATGCCGTGGCCATCTCCGGCGTTATCTCGACCGGCTGAGATGCGGCGAGGCGGTCATCCAGCGGACGATTCTCGTCGGGCTCGTCCACGCGTTTGGTAGTAAGATTCAGGAATGTCACGCCTGGCAAAGCAGTCAACCACGCGCGAGCCGTCTCGAACCGCTTGGCCGAGTTGGCTGTCAGCACCAGTTCGTCGCCGACGAATTGGATTCTGCCCAGGGTGACCGTCTCGCCGAGCATCTTGGCGCCTTCGCCGGTTGCTTTGCTCCAGACGAATTCAGCCGATTGCTCGTCGTAGTCAATGTCCTTCCGCAGGAGCAGGGTCTTGCGGACCTCGGCCGGATTTGCGACCGAGAAGGAAGCCGTGTGAAAGATGAGGTCGTCGCCATCCGTGTTGCACAATCGCGGCGGCTGCCGGTTGGCTTGCCACTCGTCGGCCCAGCCCCACAGCCAGCCGAACTTGTGGGCTCCCCGGTTCAGGCCTTCGCGTGTGAACTCCAGTTCGCAGTCCCGCAGGAACTCGACGGCCTCCATTCCCATCCCGAACCCAAGCGGCGGGCCGGCGATCTCGATGAAGTGGAACCGCCCGGCCGGGTACGCGCGGGCCGGGATGAACATGTTGTTGTCGATGTTCTCCGAGAGGAGTTGGTCCCAGACCGTCACCGCGCCGCCAAGCAGCACGTCTTCCAGATCAACCGTTCCGGCCTTGGGGTCGTGGCCGGCCACGCGATACAGGGTCGGGTTGACCCCTATACGGGCGCGAAGCAGCATCGCCTGGGCTTGCGGCAGGCCCTGAGCGAGCATCTTCTCGGCGTGGGTCTTGCTGTTCTTGCCGGGGCGATAGTCCAGAATGCCCCAGGCCGAATACGCCATTACCGCGCCGCATCTCTCGTGCTCATCGAGAAAGGACTCGACGTCGTCGTGGCCGAGGTACCGCGTGGCGGCCCTGGATGACCACAAGCGGTCCTCGTACCGCAGGAAGTCGGCGAAACGCAGGCAGAGGCGGCGGTCGGCCTCCTTCCACCCGGACAGATCATCCGGTGCCGGCATCTTGTCCTTTTCGGGTTCCTCCTCCTCCAGGTATTCGTGTAGCGACGGCATGTCCCCGCCCATAAGGCCGAGGAATTCCGCCGCAATCTCGTGCAGTCTGGGTATCACCGGCATGTAGATGCACTTCACGCCGGCCTTCCGGAGGGGAAGAGCCAGCGCGTCGTGCAGTTTGCGATTGGAGAAGACGATGCTCCCCGGCAGGCCCTTGCGGCCTTTGGGAAGGCGACCGCGGAACGTCTCAACAAGGGCATCGACCGCCTCTTGGGGCTGTTCCGAGAAGAACGGGCGCGATTGGAGAATCATGCCGCTGGCGTCATCGGCGACCAGCAGCAACTGCATGCTGCGATTGTCATCCGCGATTTCCACGGGCACCACCGGCGTCCCCACGAGCCACGTCGCATCGAGCAGTTCCATGCCGGAGAAGTCCAGGCTTGCGGCCGCAAAGACATGCGACTGCGAAAGCACGGATTGCCGCGGCAGTCTGTCGCGGGTCACCGAAATGGTCGGATCGGCCATAGCGCCGCCCAGCGTTACAAAGCAGATGCCGTCCCTGTCTTCAAGTCCGGCAGGCTGGAGGAGCCGCCTTCCGTCGGCTGCGACCACTGCCTTCAGCACCGCCAGTAAGAGCACCAGTTCCGCGTCGTCGGGCAGCCGAACGCGGCAATTGGCCGGCTTGGCCAGAAAGTTGGGGACCTCCTCGTTGTACTTGGGGTGGATGCCGGCCTGTCGGAAGAACGCCTGCGTCTCCGTGGCCATCTCTCCGAAGGCGTCCATGCTGAAACTCAGCATGTCCATGTCTTCGGTCGCATCGTCGCCGGGGCCGTCGCTGTCGATGAGAGCCGCCAAACTCTCGGCCGCCCGCGGTCCCTGCAAGAGCATCAAGCCGTACTGCTCGCCTGCATCGCCCATCACGCAGGCCAGCAGGGGGTCTTCCTTGCCGGGAACCCGGACCGCGAAGCAGTCGAAATTGGTGAATCGTTTCCACAGTTGCCGCGCGTGGAAATCCCGGGCGGCCTGAATGACATCGCGGATGAGTTTGTCGTGTTCCATCGCCTTCCTCAATGAATGGAGCGGATCGAGGATGATTAGTCGGATGCCATCAACCGTTGAAGATCAAGAATCTCCCTGCCCCGCCCACATCTCGCGGGCCAGGCGATTGAGCGCCTCAAGGCCGCGCTTTATCGTCTCGCGGCTGGCCGCGTATGCGATCCGGAAGTGCGTGTCGCGCTCGCTGAACACGCCGCCGGGAATGACAAGCACGTTCGCCTTTATCGCACGGGCCACAAACTCCGTCCCGCTGCCGCCGGGCGCCTCCGGGAAGATGTAGAACGCCCCGGCCGGCTTCACGACGCGGAACCGCTCGCGCAGCCCGTCGTAGATCATGTCGCGCCGCTCGCGGAAGTCTTCGATGTTCCCGGCCGGGTCGGTCTGGAACGCCGCCACCGCACCCGCCTGAAGCGGCGCGGGGGCGCACACGAACGTGTACTGCTGAAGGGTCGTCATCGCCTGGATGATGTCGGCCGGGCCGACGGCGTACCCCATCCGCCATCCGGTCATGGCGTAGGTCTTCGAGAACCCGCGCAGGAGGATCACCCGGTCGTACAGCGGCCAGGCGCTCGGGCAGGGGCCTTCATAACTGAATGCGTTGTAGCACTCATCGGCCATCACGAGCAGGTTGTATCTCATGGCGACGGCGATGGCCCCGGCAAGTTCCTCGGCCGTCAGGACCGCACCCGTCGGGTTGCACGGGCTGTTGAGGATGATCATGCGGGTCCGCGGGGTGACGGCCGCCTCCAGCCGGTCGGCCCGCAGGCGGAAGTCGGGATAGGTGTCGATGAAGACAGGTTTGCCGCCCAGGAGGTTCACCAGATGCTTGTACATGACGAAATACGGGTCGGCTATGAGGACTTCGTCACCGGGGTTGATCGTGGCGTAGAGCGCCAGGAGGATTCCGCCCGAGACGCCGCTCGTGACGAGCACCGGGCCGTCGAACCTGCCGAACTCGCGGCGAAGTTCGTTGGCGATTGTATCGCGGAGTTCCGCATCGCCCTGCGTGACGGTGTACCTGTTGCGGCCTGCGAGGATCGCCTGAATGGCCCGGTCCTTGCACGGCGCCGGGGTGTCGAAGTCCGGCTGGCCGATGCTCAGGTCGATCGGGTCCTTCATCCTGGCGGCCAGGTCGAACACCTTCCGGATTCCGGAGGCATCGATGCAGCCCATCCGCTCGGCCAGCAGCGGCTTTGCCTTGGCCATGGTCGCTGATTCCCTGCACAGTCCGCCCCCGGTGAACACACCGCGCCACTTCGCGCGGCGGGTCTCCCGACCTGCCGCGCACACCGGGGGCGATGTGCCTGAAGTGTTGCCCGAGCGACCTACGCCTTGCCCTTTGGGGCAGCGCCCTTTGCGGGCGCGGCCTTGGCGGGGGCGGCGGCCTTGGCGGCAGGGGCGCCCTTCGCGGCGGCGGCGCCCTTCGCGCCCGGGGCTGCCGGCTTCGCGGCCGCGCCCTCGGCCGGGACGGCGGCAGCGGCCTCGGCGCCCTCCACGCCTTCCACGGCAGCGGCGGCGGCCACCTTCACCTTCTTCGTCGTCACCTTCCGATGGGCCACCTTCGGCAGTCCGAAGACGTCCTTCTCGTCATCCCACTTGCCCGCGTCCTTGAGCATCACGATCCGCTCGGCCCGCGACAGCACGTTCCGGTGACGCACCAGTGCACCATGACTCCTCAGGCTCTTATCCAGCGACATCCGCTCACTCCTTTGTCTGAACCGAATACGCATCATTCGACGTCGGTATTCGTGTCTGCTTCTCGAAGGCCATCAGGTGCTTGTTGATCTGCCCGGCCACCTCATCCGACTTCTTCTTGTCCGGGAACCGATCCCGGCCATAGAGGATGTAATACCCGCTGTGTGTTTCCAGTTCCGTCTCGACGCCCTTCTGCGAGAGGAACTCACGCATCCGGTCGATGATGTTCGGCTGCGACACCGGCAGCTGCGCGATCCGCACCCGGAACCGCGGGCCGCTCGGCGCCGCAGGCGCCGGCACCGGGGCGGGCTCCGGCCCGACCACCTTCTCCGGCCCTGCCGGTCGCGGCATCGGCAGCGGCGTCACGGCCTTATCGGGCGCCACGGACCGCGGGCCAGGGGCCGGTCCCACCGGCCGCGGACCGGGCGACGGCGCTACCGGCGCGGGCCTCGTGGGCCCAGGCGCGACCAGGTTCGGTGTCACGCCGCCGGCCTGGACTTCCGGGAACGTCGGGTGCTTCTCTGTCACCGGCAGCGTCTCGCCGGGGCCGAAGAACCGCGAGGCGATGACGAAGACGATCACGCACAGGCAGATGACCCCCACCAGCGCGATCGCCAGGTGGCTGTACGTCAGAACCACCGGCTTGCCGAGGATCGCAGCGAGGCCGAGGCCGGCCTCACCGCGTTTCGCCGTCTCGGCCGATGCCGGCGGCGGCTGGGCGGGCCGAATCACCGGCCTCGTCTCGGCCAGGACCCGCCGCTGC
>CAYGWP010000311.1:0-9147 GCA_964353455.1 uncultured Anaerolineales bacterium | reverse complement strand
TGGCCTGTTGGGCCGAATTGCCCATACCAATCCGGCCGCCTATTACCCACTGGACTGGGCGGCGGGGCCGGTCCGAAAGATCATCCTGCTTTGTGCGGCCGATTTCGTCGGGGTCTGGAAGGGCCAGGAGGGAAGGGCTCCATGAAGCGAGGCAGGCCGGCGGCCCGGGAAGAGTTTCGGCGAGAGATTCTGAAAGCGCTTGGCGGTTACAAATACCCCGCTACCATCTCGACGGTCAAAGGGCTTCTCGATGCCCGACGCCTGCGGCCATGCGGCTGGGACACGGTCCAGAAATACCTCCAGGAGTTGGCGGAGCAACGGCTGATTCTGCGGCAGGCCCTGCCTACCGAGCGCGGCCGCAAGCCGCTGGTGGTCTATGTTGGCCGATCCCGGCCAACAGATAGCAGCCGCGACTTTCTGGGAACTTTTTCCAGGGATGGAAATTAGGTGGTGCGCCACGGCCCCCTGGCATTGCTTTGGCAGGCCGGGGCGCTCGCCGCTGACATTCCTTCTGGCTTGAGGCGAACGACAAGCGGGAGAGAAGACTGGGCGTGCGGTGTTCTTGTAGTGAGGATTGTAACTATAACAGTGTAATAAAAGAAAGAAGAGAAAGAGAAGAGAGAGTACTGTCTTTCGGCTTGGAGGAGATGGTGTACCACCTGTTTTCAATGTGGTGAAAATCTTCCCAGAAAACCTGCAACATCTTCCCAGAAAAGGTTGAAAATCTTCCCAGAAATTCCGGCACCGTGGGGGCGAGCAGCGGAAGGCATATAAACAGGGCAGGCCAATAATCAGGCATGGAGCACTTGGCCCGAGAGTTGGCGCGTCTGGCGTGGCAACTGGAGCGCGACGCTGCGGACCTTGCGGAATGGGCGAACAGGTCGAACCGTTCGGATGAGTCGCCCCTTGCGGCAAGCCTTGGGCGCATCGAGGTTCGCCTCGGCACTGTGCACGAGCACACAAGCGAACTCCTCCGCCGGGTGCCGGTAGGGTTGGACAAGGCAATCGCGGATCTCAGGCAGGCCCTCCTGGTGAGGTTGGATGAGGCGACCGGGGCGAATGGGTCGGCCGAGTCGCAAGACCAACCAGGGGCGACTCGGGCGACCGAGACGAATCAGTCGCCTCAGGCGGCCATCCGGGCGCTTACGCGGCAGGAGCGGCGGGTCTTCCAAGTGTGTTTTCAATCCGGACTTCTCTCGTACCGCGACATCGCCGGGCACCTGGACATCACGCCGACGGCGGCCAAGAACCTCGTCAACCGGGTCTTCCAGGCGGCCCACAAACGGCCGCTCTTCGTGAAACGCTATGAACACGGCGCTGTTCGGGTTGGGGTTCAGCCGGACCTTCAGCGGCGGATCCTCGGCAGCCCAAAGACGGAAGGCGACCGCACAAAGCCACCGGTTGTTCAGTCTGCTCCGGGTTTCGCAGCGCGTACAAGACGGCCACCCTGAGCCATCGGACGGTCCGCGACGCGCAGGAGGCCCAGGGCAGCCAGGCGGCCGAGGTACTTGGAGAAGGTCCGCTGGGCAACCGGAGGAAGGCCGCTCACGCGGCGCGAGGTCCTGTAGGCCTGCGCCAGGGCGGTTGTCCCTAGGGGCCCTCGGGTCCGGGCCACTTGGAGGATCATCTTCTCGTGTTCGGTCACGCCGGTGAGTTTCGTCTCCTCGGCCAGCGCGTGCCATTGTTTGAGGAGGGGGTTGATGAGCCGCAGGTCCAGTCTGCTGCTGCCGGCCTGCTCGGCGGCGGCAGCCGCCTGACGCAAGATCTGGATGGCCACACGAGCGTCGCCGTTAACGGTGGCCGCTATCCGTTTGGGGACGGCCGGAGTCCATGAATCGGGGGCCAGCGCCCTCCGCGCGCGGTCCGTCAGGATCGCCTCGAGTTCCTTGGCCGAGTAGGGGGACAGGCGAATGACAACGGGGTTCAGGCGAGATTGGACGTGGGCATCCATTGTGGCCAGAGTCTGGGTGCTATTAGCGGTGCAGATCAAACCTACCTTGGGAAGGCTCAGGAGTCCATAGATGATCTCCTCCCGTTGGGCGGGCATAGGGCGGTCGATTTCGTCCAGAATAACGACAAAGGGCCGCCCGCGCAGGGCCTGCCGGATCCGGTCCATCTTGACGTTGGTATCCTGTGCCTCGGCCCCAAGGATCTTGAGTTCATCAATGATGGCCCGAAGCACACTGTAGAGGCTGCGGTGCTCCCAGCAGTTCACGTACGCCGCGACCCTCGATCCGGCACCTCCGCACGCCTCCTGGGTAGCCCACTGCACCAACAGCGTCTTGCCACTGCCAGGCGGCCCGCAGACCCAAGCACTGAGTGCGGGCTCGCGGCGGAGCATGGGGGCCAAGCAGGTGTGCAGTCTTCTTGCCTGATCCTGCCGGCCCATTAGTTTGCCAGCTACCGCCTCAGGGCTGAGCCGGTTGCCATCTTCGATGAGATGTCCTTCGAGTTCCGAGGTCATAAGAAACACCTGGCGGCTGACACACGCTACGCCACTGGCTGATTGTCACTACCTGAGAGTAGTTATCGCCCGGGTTTATAAAGATTACGGTTCCTTCAGGACGTCGTGATGGTGCTACCGAGCAGGGACTCAAACGACATTCGGGGTGTCACCCCGAAGGTAGTTCATGCCTCGCCGGTGGGGTTCTTAACCGTTATACGCGCCATCTTCAGAAGCGATCGCGACCCACCAAGATGTATTCCATGCGGTCGCACTCGATAGCCAGGCGGCTGATGGCAAAGAGCAGCTCAGCCTCCTGCATGGTCGCTGCAATCTGGTCAACTCGGCCGACAAGACGGCCCTGCTTATCCAGCGTGAAGTTCACGATGTCTACGTTGGCGTTCCGCCGCCAAACCCACCACAGGCTCTGACTGTCCTCGAGGAACTCTGCTGCCGTGTCGGCGCCCAGCACCATCGAACTCATACGATACCACAGGCCATCGCGGGTTATGGTTATGTTCTGGCTGCGGCCACTGGGCAGCAAGACCTGGACCTGGCCGGCCCGATACTGGAGCCTGAGCGACGAGTACGGGAGCGAGTCACGGTTGGCCAGGATGTTGGCTACCGTGTTCATCCTTCCTCCAGTTCGGAATCAACCTCGTCGCCGTCCACATCCTTGTCCACGCCAAGAACCTGTTCCTCGGCGTGGTCAGCCAACGCCGCCACCGTTGTCACCAGCGAGAAGAGTTCCTCGTACTGGGTTGTCTGGGGCGAGAAAACCATTTCGCCGCCGATCCGGACCGACATGATTCTGCCAGTGTCATCTGGCGAGGTGCAGATCTTGGCCTCAGGATGGTCCTGCTGGACCGATCGCAGGCGCCCTAAGAGTTGCATGTCATCAGCCGGCATAGACCCGACCAGGCTGCGGCAGCGTTGCCGTTCTGCAGATCGGCTGCCCTGCGGCTTTTCCGTTTCGAGGTCGCGCCGGGTCTTTCGAAAACCTTGCTGTATCGGATCGGCTTGTCGAGCAGGTCGATTTCATATGCGTACTTGAACAGCCCACGGATGACTGTAATGGCGCGGATGAGGGCATGGACACCCAGCCCCTTCCTGCCGCCTAGGCCCGATCGCATGAGCCTCTGTCGATATGTGAGAAAATCCTCAGGTACAAGGTCCGATGCCAGACGGGCTTCCCCTACGAACGATGCAAAGTTCTCGACCACACAGCGACAATCCTCGAACCACCGGTGGCTGATCTCCCCGGCTTCTGCACGGTGAAGTTGGTAGGTGAGGTAATGGTTGCATACGTCCTTGACGGTAACGGCATCCGGCGGTAGAGTTCGGTGAGGCCGCCGGCCGGCGTGAAGGTCTGCGGCGGTGCGCAGATACCGATCGTGGGCAGCGGGAGGGTCTTCCCACACACCGAAGAAGTGGATCTTGCCACGGATCTTCTTACACCACTGGCCGTTATTGTGCGCGGTCAACGGGAACGAAGGGTATGGCTTTGCAGGCTTTCGTCGGCGTTCGCGCGGCCGAGGCATTGGCATGATGGCGCTCCTTGCGACAACTCGAGTTCTTGAACCGGGTCAAGGTAGTATAAACGCTGAACCGGTTGTCGTCAAGGTTGTCGTTAGAGATTATACCCCATTGGCGTGTGGTTGTAACTCCTTACTATAGCGAAGGTTGCGCCTGTAGCTCAACTGGAGAGAGCAACGGCCTTCTAAGCCGTAGGTTCCAGGTTCGAGTCCTGGCAGGCGCGCCATTTCGGCAGTGGAAGTCCTTCGGTTACGCAGGCGGATGCCGCTCAGCGACCGGCCCCGGCGGGCTGGCGCATGACGGTGCGGATGCCGAACGGTTGGAGGACCACGCGGCCGTCGGCCAGGGCCTGGCCCGTCACGGCATCGACGAGCGGGCCTTGCTCCGCGGCCAGGTTCGCCGTGCGCTGGACCGGGTCGTGGTTCGCCAGGAGCCAGCGGCCCTTTGCCTTGAGGACCGTCACGCGGCTGCCCTGCGGCGCGAGAGAGGCAGAGAGGTCGTCGGTCGGTCCCCACGGAAACGCCCGCCATGCCGCGGCGAGCACGCGAAGGTTGCCCTCCTGCCAGGCCGTGCCTTCGTGGCCCGTGCTCAGGAGAACGTACCGCGGGTTGGCAGCCATCATCTTCAGAACATTTATGCGGTACGACGGGCCGGACCACATGTAGTAGTCGTTTATCCAGCCGATGCCCTTGGGGCTCTCGCTTTCGTTCTGCTCGGCGATGCGGAACTCGGCGATCCATCCGTCGTCGAACTTCCGCACGTTCGCCACGGCCTGGGGCGACTCCAGGATCGCCAGCCCCGGCGGCGGCACGTGGCATCCGCGCCACAGACTCCCCCCCATGCCGCCGATCACGCCCTTAACGTGTTCCGGCCAGCCGTCGTAGAAGCCGACGCGGTCCACGACCTGCGTTTCGCCCTTGTCGGTGGTGATCGTGAAGGGCTTTGCGTAATCGAACGCGTACGGGACCGGCAGTTTCAGCCGCTCGCGGGCCCTGAGGTCCATGTACATCGTGGGCACCTCGGTGACGAGGTCGTCGCGGACGCTGCGAATGGCGGCGGTGAATGCCTCGACGGCCTTCGGCAGTTGTGCCCGCCGATCAGCCGAATCGCGGTCCTCTCCGCCGCTGCCGAAGAAACGGACCGAGCAAACCGCCTTGTGTTTGGCCGCCGGCGCCAGGTAATACCGCACCATCTGTTTCAGCCACGGACCCATCTCGGGGTCGAGCCAATTGAGGGGCATGACCATCAACCTGGCGTTGTACGAGCCGCCCTCGTAAAGATTGGTCGGCTTCTTCCAGCCGTCCAGCGAATCGATGGCCTCCTTGATCGGCTTGGGCATCGTGGTGATGAGTTCCTCCGGCAGCGTGCCGGTCTTGATGCGGTCCATCAGGAACGCATTGAAATACTTATAGAAGCCGAAACTCGTGCGGACCCCGAGGTCGTCCAGCAGCGCCAGGGAATTCTCGAACGCCGGCTGCCCGAACGGCGGGCCGCCTTGAGTCCCCGCAGAACCCGCGAACCGGAGGAAGTTCACCCCGATGTGCTGAAGATACCGTTTCAGGAAGTCGGTGTTTGCCGCGTCGCGCATGTAGTTCTCGGCGTGCCCCAGGGTGCTGAAGCCGAAGTACCGCTCATCCTCGGCCGCCACCGGGTGCGCTATCCTGAGCGGCGGCAGGAGCGCCGCCGGGTCCGCCACTTCGTACAGAAGCACCTCGCCGACGGCCCACGGCTGCAACTGCTTCGGGCCTTCGTTGTTCGGGGCAAGGTCCCTGGAGTTGCGGCTGTCGGCGAAGAGTATGGTTACCTGGGTGCCCGTCCCGCCGGGGATGAAAAGCGGCGTCCACGTCTTCGCCCAGGCCTTCGTGTTGACGCCGTACGTGGCGCTGTAGAGGGTGTCGAGGCCCGCGCGGAGCGCCTGGTATCCCTTCTGCGTGGAGACGCGGAAGTGCACCCGCCGCGGGGCATCGTCGGGGTACGTCACGACCACCACGTGCGGCTTCTCCGGGTGCTTCACGGCGAGCGTGTAGCCGAAGACCTGCCAGGCATCGGCGGCCACGCGGGCGGGCCGGCCCAGAACGGGCTCCACGCGGCTGGGGTCGGCGTAGTCGGTGACCTTGTGCGGATCGTTCGGATCGCCGCAGCGGACGCCATCGACGAACAGGACCGCTTCCTTGGGGATGGGCAGGTCCGAGATGCCCGCTTCGCCGAGGTCGGCCGCGGCGCTCGATGCGGACGCGCCTCCGAGGAGGGCGAGCAATGCAACTAGGGAGAGTCCCGAGACTGTCGCGCGCATCATCTTAGGCGTCATGTCGCCGGCCTCCTTCTCGTCGATCGCCGATTTCCCTTGCCGCCGCCTGAAGGCGTGCCGTGGCCAGGCCGAGGCGGTTGTTCTGATGCACATACTTGAGCAGAGTCCCGGTCCACTCGTCGGCAGTCACGGCCTCGCCTTTCGGATTGCCCGCCAGGACCGGCAACCAGAAGAAAACGGGCTGGCCGGGGATGTGCTCGCGGGTCCAGCGTATGGGCAGGCCGTAGTAGCGGGTGAGGAGGGTCTGCTCGGCGCCGCAGACCTCGGCACAGAGTTTCTCGCCATCGGGGCGGGCGGCGAGAGCGCGGCAGAGCATCTCGGCCCGCCGGATGACCGCCTGCCGCCCCTTTTCCTCGACGAGCGATATCCGGTAGTTGTCCGGCACCCGCTCGGTGCGCGCGGCCTGCGGCTGGGCGGGGGCGTCGGAACCGCCGAGCGCCGCCACCGCCTTCTGCGCCTGGTCGGCTGAGGAGTGCGCCGCCAGCACTTCCTTCTGGATCTCCGCGGCAACCGTCCGGGCACGGGCAAGGTCCCCGGCGGCGAGGGCCTGCTTCGCTTCTGTCATCAGCGCGGCGGCACGGTCGGCCTTCTTGCCGCGCGCGTCGGCCAAGCGGACGAGGATTTCCAGTTCCGCCAATCGCGCGGCAATCTCGATCCGGTCTGGTAGCGTGGTGAACCGCCGGCACTCCGCGGCCACATCGGCCGGAGCGGCGCCCAGCCCCTCGGCGGCCGCGGTCAGCGAAAGGCTGGTGCTCGCCATGCGCGGGAACTCGTGGTTGGCGGCGAACACGCGGCGGGTTTCCTTGGCAGTCGTCACGGCGATTGGGCCGACGCCGGCATCGACCGTGCCTTCGCCGGTCTGCGTCAGGACGGTTGCCGCGGCCTCGCGGCTGAGCGCCAGCGCAGGCTTGTCGCGCCAGGCGACCGAGAGGCCGTACAGGGCTACCTTCCGCGGCGCGCCCGCGGCGACCTCGGCGGCGAAGAACTGGCCCGTCGCGCGGCAGTCGCCGATGGTCCAGGCCGACGCCTCGCCGCTCCGGAGCGCCTGGCCCACGATGATTGACGGCTCGCCAGGCACGATTACGCCGTGCGCCTTCTCCGTGCGGATAACCTGGAAGGCGGGCTTGAAGGCCGCATCGGCGGCGTGCGGCACGTAGGCGAAATCGGCCACGAGCACATCGCCCTTCTTCATCTGGAGCGGCAGGTGGCCCCGCCACGACTCCACGCGGTGAGGGGCCTGTTTCGGGTCGCCCTTCAGTTCGCGAAAGAGGGCGATATCGACCAGTTCCTGTTTGACGAAGGCGTTGGCCAGCGGCACAAACCCCATGGCGCCCGTCCCGTCTTTGCTGCGAAGGTCAACGGGGCCGTTGACCGGATGCGGCACGCTGGCCTTCGGCCGCACGTTCGCCGGGTCGAACTGGATAGTCTGGCCGTCGGCGGTCACGGCTTCAAGGTCGCCGGGGTTCGCCAGCGACTCCTCGATGTAGAGGGCGTCAAAGGCGGCATCCTCAAGGGCCGTTACGGTGTTGAGCACGATGACCATGTCATCGAGGAAGGCGTTGCTGGTGCGGACCTCGAGCGCGGGGCCGAGGCGGTAGCGGCAGTGCGTGAATCCGTAGAGCCGCCCCGCGGGCGAGCCGCTGACGATGGCCTCGTCGGGGAAGTACGGCGGCGTCGAGAAGGTGGCTGCGCCGGCCCGCGCGACAACCATTGAGGTCCGCTCGCCGCCGGTTTCCACGTTCTTGTGCGGGTCCCAGTCGAGCCAGCATCGGGCGGAGTCAGTCCGCGCGGCCACCTTGCCGGACTCGGGGAAACGGAACGTGCCGGGCGTGGTCAGCCGGTGCAGCGTGCCGCCGAGTCGCGCGAAGTCCCACGTCCACGCCCAGTGCGGGTAGCACGATGCCTGGTAGGTGGAGGTCTTGACGGCCACGCGTCCGAGGCCCTGCCAGTAATCGAAGAACCGCATCTGGGCGAAACTCGCAGGCCGGTTCGGCCGCACCTGGGCCAGAACCGGTTCCCACTGCGGGGCCGACTCGATGATGATGCCCAGGCTGCCCCAGTGCAGGTCGAAGTAGAGGTCGAACTGGCTTTTCCAGAACGCATCGGACTCGCAGTCGGCCAGACGCTCGTTGACGATGTTCTGAGCCACAATCGCCAGGTCCGGTTCCTGCGGCGATGCCACCAGTAGCAGGGCCAGGACGGGCCCGAGTTTGGCGTGCCAACTCTGCTCCGAGTTCGGCTCATCGTGGAGCGCGGCATCGAAGAGCCCGTTGTCGGTCACGAACGAGCGGAACATCCGCGCCCGTTCCAGCAGCGGCGCGTAGTACCGGCTGGCCTCGGGGGCGAAGAGGATGGCCGCCAGCCGGTACAGCGTCTTGGCGAAGTAGTTGTGGTACTTGTCGGCCATCCCTTGCGGTGCGAATGCCGCCCAGTACCAGTCGAACTGCCGGTCGAGGAACAAGCGGGCCTGCGGATCCTGCGTCAGGTGGAGCCACAGGGCGACGAAGGCCACGTGGTCCGAGATCTTGTTGGTGCTCCACCACGGGCCGTAGTTCTCGGTCCAGTCAACCGTCAGGGCGGCGATGAGCCACTTGGCCCCTTCGCGCCAGGCCTGCTGCTCCTCGGGTTTCATCCGCGAGTCCAGCAGCGTGCAGGCCCTGAGGTACGACCGCGATTGCCATGAGCCGCTGCCCACGGGTACGCCCTTGTCGGATGCCCCGTTGAGGGCCCAGTATCCGCGGAGGCCTTTGTCGCGGAACTGCTCGGTGAAGATGCGGCTATGGTACACTAGGTCACGTGTGACCCGTCGGCTGAGCGTCTCGCTGCGGTGGTACTTGCTCCCCGGCGTGTTGATGAGGAC
>CAYGWP010000310.1:0-6883 GCA_964353455.1 uncultured Anaerolineales bacterium | reverse complement strand
CCTTTCCACCAGAGGCTTCGACGGCTTCGTTGCCTCCGCCGCCGCTCCGATTGCTACGGGCTGGAGCGATAGTTGCCCGGCGGGTATAATCTCCCCGCTGAGAACCGGCGCCTTTCACGGCGCACTGGCGCTGTAGTGTTAGTATGGCCCCGGCAACGGCAAAGGGTAAAGCAGCCAAAGGGCAAAGGTCAAGGAAGAGTGGCGGCGCAACGAAACCCGATGTCGTCGCCGCGGCCCGCCGGGCCGAGGCCGAGGCGAACCCCATACCGGAAGCCGTCGGCAGCGCCAAGGTTCCACCACCCCCCCGCGCACCGCACGGAGTTTCCCAGATGCAGGACCGGAGGGGTCCGTGGCGGGACCTTTCGGATAATCTCCAAACCAATCCGCACACCATTCCCAGACGTTGCCATACATATCGTACAGGCCCCATGCATTCGGCTTCTTCTGGCCCACGGGGTGCGGCATCTTCTTGCTGTTATTCTCGTACCAGGCATATTCGCCCAAGGCGGAAGGGTCATCGCCGAAGGAAAACGCGGTCTGCGTGCCCGCGCGGCAGGCGTACTCCCATTCGGCCTCTGTCGGCAGGCGGACGGCCCGGCGGGTCTTCGCGGAAAGTTTCTTACAGAAATCCGTGGCATCGTTCCAGGCAACCATCTCTACCGGATTTGTCGCGCCCTTGAATTTGCTCGGATTCGTGCCCATGACCGCCTCGTATTGGGCCTGGGTCACTTCAGTCACGCCCATGTAGAATGGCTTGGAGATAGTGACCTCGTGCCGGTCTTGGTATTCGCCCATCATGAACTTGCCGGGGCGGATAAGGACCATGTGCATCGTGACGCCGCCGCCCAGGTCCAGGGCCAACTCGGCAGGCGCCGCGGCTGTTGGCGCAGCAGGCGCGGGTTGTACGGCGGCCGGTGCTGCGCCTGCGGCCGGCGCAGGCGCGGGCGCTGCGGGCTGCGAACCGGAGTCTGAACACCCCGCGGCTGCGAAGAGAAACGCAATGGCCGCCCACACGATCAGCCCCAATGCCCTCTGAGTTCGAGTCGTCATGGCGCGTCTCCTTCAAGTTAGCCATTCGGGACAGTCACTCACTCCGTGCACGCCTTCGGCTGAACTGCGGCGACCGGTCAGGGGCTGCGCGGGGGTTTAGGCAGACGGACCTTGGCGGCCGCGTCGGGATCGATCTTCCAGGCGGCCTTGGCGGCGGATTCCGAGAGCATGCGGTCGTTCTCCTTGCTCGCCTCTATGAGTGCGGGAACCGCTTCCGCCGCCACCTTCCCCATCTTGCCGAGGGACTGGGCGGCCAGACTGCGGGACATGCGATGCTTGCCCCTGTCGGCGAGTATCTCGAGCAACCTGGGGACCGCCGGCTGGCCGACCTTCTCAACCGCCTGATCAAGCGCGTGCCACCGCCTCAGTGCATCAACGCCATCCACACCGCTCTTGAGGTCGTATTGTGCGATCAATGCCTCTTTGGCGGCGTCCAGCAGAACCGGTATGTCCTCGGCGGTGGGATTCTCCGGGTCGTAACTCTTGCCGCATCCGACAGCCATGCATGCCAGGAGGCAAACGCTCAAACGTTTCATCATTCTCGGATCCCCCTAATGACCCGGCGCAGTTTGCACGCCCGAGGGCGGGCGTGCCACAGTTCTGAGATAGTTTCTTATTGCCCGTCCCGGCCTACTTCACCTCCTCGGGGGTGATGAGTTTGACGGGGACGGGGGTGACCTCCTGAAGGGTTTCGCCGCGGAGGGCCTTAAGGGCGCACTCGACGCCGAGGGCGCCCATCATGGCGGGGTTCTGCTCGACGGTGGCCTGCATCTCGCCGCGTTTGATGGCCTCGCGCGCGAGGTCGATGTTGTCGTAGCCGACGATGACGATCTCGCCGATGCGGCCGCGGGCCTTGGCGGCGGAGATCGCCCCGAGGGCCATCTTGTCGTTGGCGCACAGGATGCCGTGGACCTCCGGGTTGGCGGCAAGCATTGCGGCGGCGGCCTGCTGCGCCTCCTCGGTGTGCCAGTTGGCGGACTCGGAGCCGACGATCACGAAGCCGGCATCCTTGACGGCCGCCTCGAAACCGCGCCGGCGTGCCTCGGCGTTCTCGACGCCGTCTATGCCGCGGAGAATGAGGACGCGACCGGTCTTACCGGGGGCGAGTTTCCTCTTGATGAGGTCGCAGGCGTACGCCCCGACCAGCCGCGCCCCCTCGAAATTGTCGGGGCCGATGAAGGTGGCGATCTTGAGGCCCTGCTTGGCGGCCTCTTCCGGGTCGATTCGGTTATCTATGTTGATAATTGGTATGCCGATGGCCTGGGCCCTCAGGAGCGGCGTAATGATGCCGCGGCTTGACGCCGGGGCGATGATGATCGCCCCGACGCGGCGGTTGACCATGTTCCGCACCAGGTCGGCCTGGCGGTCAACGTCGGTCTCGGACTCGATGCCGGCCGGTTCGAGGGCCACGCCGAGGGCCTTGGCCTTCTCGCGCGCCCCCGTCTCCATCGCCTGGAAGAACGGGTTCGTGGTGGCCTTGTAGATGAGGGCAATGCGCGGGGCGGACGACTCGGCGTCGCTCTTGCAGCCGGCTAGGGTGGCAAGGCAGGCAATACCTACAAGTAGCATCAACGTTACGTATTTCATTTGCGGCCCCTTACTTGAATTGTGCGCGGCGCCTAAGGTTAGCCGCCGCGCTCGCGCGGCGCTGGCGGCAACGCTGGCGATGCCTTTGCGCCCGCGGTCGCCGCGGCGACCGGCTAACCCTCGCTGCGTTTCAGCCTGTCGATCAGCACGGTCGCAATCACCACGCCGCCTATGATTACCCACTGCCAGTGGGTCGGCACAAGCATAAAGTGGAGTCCGTACTGGAGGACGCCCATGATGAGCGCCCCCAGGAACGTCCCGACCACGCTGCCGCGCCCGCCGGAGAGGCTCGTCCCGCCGACGATGACCGCGGCAATGGCATAGAGTTCCAGCCCGTCGCCGGCCAGCGGGTCGCCCAGACCGTTTCGGGACCAATAGACGAGGCCCGCCAGGCCCGCGCACAGGCCGCTGGCGAGAAACGTGAGGACCTGCACGCGGCCCACTCGGATGCCGCACAGTCGCGCCGCCTCCGTGCTTCCGCCCACGGCGAACACGTGCCGCCCGAAGATCGTCCCCGTAAGGAGCACGTGCCCGATGAGCGCCACGACGAGCGCGACGGCGATAGGCAGGAACCGCTGGACTTCAAGCGGCGGATGGAAGTCGGAACCGATGCTCTTGCCGCCTGCCGCAACCATCGCCAGGCCCCGCGCAACCATCATTGTGCCCAGGGTGACGATGAACGAAGGGATGCGGAATCGGACGGCCAGCGCCCCGTTGGCCAGTCCGGCGGCCGCCCCGGCGGCAAGGCACGCGGCAATGCCCGCCTCAAGCCGGCCTGTGGCGTTTGCGGCAACGACCAGGCAGACGTGAGTCAGTGCGATGAGGCGTCCGACCGAGAGGTCGATTCCGCCGCCGATGATGACCAGCGTCATGCCGACGCCGAGGATGAGATTGATGGCGCACGAGCCGCCGAGATCGACCGCGTTGTCCCACGTGAGGAAGTACGGCCAGTGCAGCGTGCCGGTCTGGAAGTCGATGGCCGACAGGACCGCCCACAGGATGATCTGTGCGACGAGGGCGACGGCCAGGACGATGGCGCGGCTGGCGGTGATTCGGCTGCGGAGGTCCGGCACGTTCGCCTCCACGGAGTTGCTCAAGCGGCGCGCCGCACTATAGCAGCCGTTTCGGGCGGGGGCAACGAAAAGGCGCGGGGCGCACGGCCGAAACACGATAGCAGGGCCGCTATCGATTCATCCAGAGCGGGGCAAGGAAGATGCTTACCCGGTCCATGATTCATTCCATAAAAAAACCGAGGGCTGCGGGGCAACCCTCGGGAGGTCATATACCCGTCTGCTCTATGAGCCGACGGGGTGGTAATCCATTACTATTATACACGATATCGGCCACCGGTCAAATCGCAATGAATATTTTCATCTTCGGCGATTGATGCTACAGCGGCCGAGAACCGTGTCAACTGAAATTCTCAGAACGCCCTGCCGTACAGGATGATGTTGATGGCGATGCGCCGGGCGTCGTCGGGGGCGAGGGTCCGGGCGCCGTAGCATTTCAGGCCGTCCATGCCGACGGCCAGGCCGTACGGGCTATAGACGACGACGAGGTGCCCGCCGCGCGAGACGCCCAGGAGCACCGGCCGCGCGAGGTCCGGCGACTCGGCCTTCACGGCGGGCGAGTACGAGACGCTCGTGATCTGAAGACCTATCTTACTTTTATAGATAGGATGATCCTGCGGCAGTTCCGCCAGCGGCGCGTCCGGGAACATCTGCTTCATGAGGTCCCTCAGCGCCTTGTCGAACGCCGCCCGGCCGCAGCACGCCTCGGCAAACAGGAACCCGCCGCGCTCAAGGTGCGACTTCAGGGCCTCACGCTCGGCGTCCGACAGGTGGAACGTGTAGTGGCCGGTCATGTACAAGAGGTCGAAGCCCGCCAGGTCCTTCTCCACGAGGCGCACCGGAACGGGCCTGCTGACGACGGCCTCGCCGAACCGCTGGACGATGTCCGCCAGCAGTCGCGGCATGGCGAACGGCCGCGGGTTCCAGTCGCCATCATGCTGGACCTGGCCGATTCGCCAGGCATCGCGCGGCGGGGGCGACTGCGGCGGCATCTCAAGAAGAGTTGCTGTGGCCAGCCGGTCGGGCAGAGGGTCGCTGCCGGCGGCGTAGGCGGCGAGGTTCTCGCCGAGAAAGAGGGCCTCGTTCGGCCGCGCGGGGTCCCCTGCGGCCCACTGCTCGGCCAGGCCCTTGGGTGCGAGGATGACTGCCGCGCGGCAGCCGATGTTCGCCGCCTCCAGGCCCGCCGGCGAGACCTTGTGGACCGCCCGCGCGATCGGATGGTCGCCGGCAAGCGGCTCGAACTTCGATTCCGGAAAGAGTTCCGCCACCGTCCGCCGCGCGCTCTCGATGAACGTCGCATCGCCGCCCTCGGCGTCAAAAAGGATGAGGCCGCCCTGCTCCACGTACTCCTTCAGGTGCGGCACGGCCCCCGCGAGCATACGCAGCGGGCCGCGACCGGACACGTGAAGGATAGGCGCGGCCATCAGGTCCTCAAGCGACACGTTGCTCCGGACGGTCTGCCAGGCGGCGTACTCGCCGCCGATCCGCCGCTCCAAGTAGCGGACCAGGTGGTCGAGGTCCCGCGGATCGCGACGCCACTGGCCGTCCCATTCCAGCCGCTGGACGAGAAGGGGCTTGTAGCCCTTCGCCAGGAACAGCAGGCACAGGGCATCCTGGTACAGGCGGTCGGTCCACGTGCCGTCGGGCCGCTGACCGCCGACCAGGAGCGCGGTGCCTTCGCGGAACCAGTCGTGGCCTGCGAAGTTGCGGCGGCCGCTCGTCACGCCCGCACGCTCCAGCGAGTAGAGCCAGAAGTAGTACCAGGCCAGGGCGCGGCCGGGGTTCTCCTTGAGGGTGTAACGGTTGGCGATCCAGGTCAGGCCCTGCTCGATGACGGCGGTGCGGTCGGCGACGGCGTCGGCCGCCTCCTGCCTGGCCAGGCGGTCGCCGCAGAGATAGAGGCTGGCCACGGCGGCGGCCGTCATGCTGCCGTAGGCCTCCTCCGGGTCGGGGTCGTGATAGACGTACCCCCATCCGCCGCCGGGCAGTTGGGTAGCGCGGAAGTGGCGGTCGGCCTTTTTCCAGACCTCCGGTGGCGTCTTGGCGCCCGCCCGTTCGGCCTCCGAGAGGGCGAGGATGGCAAACTGCGTGTTCGAGGCGTCGGGCCGCTCGTACAGCCGGCGCCAGTCGGCGTCTTTCGCCCCCGCCTCGGGCCTGCCCGCCGAAGCCTCGGCGAAGGCGGGCGGTTTGCCGTAGCCCCACGCCCCCGTGGCGCTCTGCATCTGGACGAGCCAGTCGGCGCTTGATTGGAGGTCCGGGCCGTACTTCTTCGGATCGGCCGATGCGAAGGCCAGAGTCTTCAGGGACACGACGTAGGTGCTCTGGTTGGGCGTGCGGCGGAGTTGCTCCAGGGCCGCGGCCACGCCCTTCTCATCGGGCGAGACGCCCGCCTGGAGGAGGGCGTACGTGACGAGGGCCGTCACGCCCCCCGGCTGGGCGTAGTCGGGCCACGTGCCGTCGGGCCGCTGTGCCCGGCGCATGGCCTCGACGGCCCGCAGGATGGCGGCCCGGACCTGCGGCCCGGCCGGCGCCTCTTCCGCCCCGATGCGGGCCGGAAATGCGCTAACTGCGGCCGCCGCAATGGCCGATAACAAAAGCGTACGACAAGGATGCATCAGCGCCCTCGCTGCGGGTTCGCGCGAACCCACGATGATTCTATCGGCAACCTGCGCTGGGTGGCGCAGCAATTTGCGTGAGGTCTCGCATGCCCGAATTGAGTTTCGACGAACGCCTTGAAGAATTCAAGCGCCTCCGCGACCGCCTCGTCGGCGAGGTCGGCCGTCTGATTGTAGGCCAGCGAGAGGTGATTGACCAGATGCTGGCCACCGTCTTCGTCCGCGGACACTGCCTCCTTGTGGGCGTGCCGGGCCTGGCGAAGACCATGATGGTCCGCAGCCTCGCCGGGGCGATGGACCTCTCGTTCCGCCGCATCCAGTTTACGCCGGACCTGATGCCCTCCGACATTACCGGCACGGACCTCGTGGACCAGACGCCCGAGGGCCGGCGCGAATTTCGCTTCGTCCGCGGGCCGCTCTTCGCACAGATCATCCTGGCGGACGAGATCAACCGCGCGCCCCCCAAAACCCAGTCGGCCCTCCTTGAGGCAATGCAGGAGCGGCAGGTAACCGTGGGCCAGAAGACGTACCCGCTGCCGGCCCCATTCTTCGTCATCGCCA
>CAYGWP010000309.1:0-8778 GCA_964353455.1 uncultured Anaerolineales bacterium | reverse complement strand
ACGGCGAGACCCCTCGACTTCGCGCGGGGTGACAGCAAAAAAGGCTCTGCCAGAAATTGCTGGCGCGGCGCCGTCGGCGGGTTGTCTACAATGATTCTGCGAACTGTGGCACGCCCGCCCTCGGGCGTGCAAATTGCCGAGAAGCTGCACAGCCGAGGGCGGCTGTGCCACATAACAACGGGTACTCTTCTTAAGGAAAGGCGATCCGGAATGGCTCTGAGCGGACTGGACATCTTCAAACTCCTCCCCAAGACCAACTGCAAGAAGTGCGGGCAGCCCACATGCCTGGCCTTCGCCATGGCCCTGGCCCAGAAGAAGGTCGGCCTGGACCAGTGTCCGGACGCCAGCGCCCAGGCCCGCGAGACGCTCGCCGCCGCCGCCGCGCCGCCCATGCGGCTCATCAAGTTCGGCACCGGCCTGGCCGAGGCCAAGACCGGCCAGTAGACCGTCCTCTTCCGCCACGAGGAAAAGTTCCACAGCCCGACAGTCGTGGCCATCACGATGCCTGACACGCTCGACGGGGCGGCCCTGAAGTCCCGCGCCGAAACAATCAAGGGTTTCGCCTTCGAGCGGATCGGCCAGCAGATGCCGATCGGCGCGGTAGCCGTGATGAACTCTTCCGGCGACGCCTCCAAGTTCGCCGCCGCCGCCGAGGCCGCCAAGACCACCGGCAAGGCCCTCATCCTCCTGACCGACAAGCCCGATGCCCTCCAGGCCGCCCTGGCGAAGGTCAAGGACACCCTGCCTTTGCTGGGCGCCGCCACCGATGCGACGGCCGCCGCCATGGCCAAACTCGCCGCCGACGCCAAGTGCCCCCTGATCGCCCGCGCGCCGGACCTCGAGGCGATGGCCGCCCTCACCGAAAAGATCAAGGCCGCGGGCTGCGATAATCTCGTCCTCTGGCTCGACGCCCCCGACGGCTGGGCCGAGATGACCGGCCTCACGCTCGCCCGGAAACTCGCCCTGAAGAAAAACTTCCGGCCCCTCGGATACCCGACCATCGCCTTCGCCGCCAAGGGCAGGCCCGAAGACCAGATCGTCCGGGCAACCTCGCTCGTCTGCAAATACGGCGGCATCGTGGTCATTGATACCGTGGAGCCGTGGGCCCTCTTGGCGCTCCTCACGTCGCGGCAGAACCTTTACACCGACCCGCAGAAGCCCGTCCAGGTCGAGCCGAAACTCTACAGCGTCGGCGAGGCCGGACCCGACAGCCCCCTCTTGTTCACCACCAACTTCTCGCTCACCTATTACACCGTTGAGAGCGACGTGGAGGCCGCACGCATACCGTCGTGGATCCTCTGCGTCGATACCGAGGGCACCAGCGTCCTCACCTCTTACTCGGGCGACAAACTCAACGAAAAGGTCGTCGCCAAGGCCATGAAGGCCGCCAACGTCGAGAGCGTCGTCAAGCACCGCAAACTCATCATCCCCGGCTACGTGGCCGTAATGAGCGGCAAACTGGAAGAGGAAACGGGCTGGGAAATCATGGTCGGGCCGCGCGAGTCCAGCGTCATTCCGCGCTACCTCCGCGAGGTCTGGCCCACAAAATAAATTGTGGATTGTGGATTGCGGATTGTGTAGTAGAACAAAAACCTTTAGCCGCCGCGCTTGCGCGGCGCTGACTTTGAACTTAAATAGAGCAAACACCCATGCCATCATCCAAGCCGCAGACCTGCAAGGTCCGCTTCGAGCCGTCGGGACTCAAGACCGAGGTCCCGCGGGGCGCCACCGTCCTGGAGGCCGCACGCCTCGCCAGCGTGTACCTCACGAGCATCTGCGGTGGGGATGGGTACTGCGGCAAGTGCAAGACAATCGTCGATGAGGGCGACGTTGAGACGCCACCCACGGTCCTCCTCTCGCAGCAGGAGGTCCGCGAACACGTCGTCCTCGCATGCCAGACCAAGATCCTCTCCGACGTCACCGTAACCGTCCCGAAGAGCCACCTTCTGGATACCGGCCGCATACTGGTCGATAGCGATGCCCATCGTTTCAGCGAACTTCCCGGCGAAGACGTGGGCGAAGGGGCGTTCCCTTACGACCCGCTCGTCCAGAAGCACTACCTCGAGATGCCGCCGCCCACGGAGAGCGACCAGACGGCCGATCACGAGCGGCTCTACATGGCCATCCGCCGCCGCATCGACGCCCCGTCGATGCAGACCGGTTACCGCATCCTCCAGGCGCTGCCGGCCCTCCTCCAGCAGTCCGACTACAAGGTCACCGCTATGATCGCCCAGCGGGCCGGCACCTTCGAGGTCGTGGACGTGGAGCCCGGCGACACAAGCAAGTGCCACTACGCCGCCGTCGTCGATGTGGGCACGACAACCGTCGTGGTGCACCTGGTGGACCTGGCGACGGCCTCCACGGTGGGGGCGGAGGCTACGTACAACTCTCAGATGCACTTCGGCGAAGACTACATCCGCCGCATCATCTACGCCGAGCAGCACGACGCCTTCGACGAACTCCAGCGGCGAATAGTCGGCGACGTCAACGAACTCATCGAAATGCTTGCCGTGCGACACGGCATCCAACTCGGTTGCATCGGCGCAGTCATCTGCTCCGGCAACACGGCGATGATACACTTCCTCCTGGGCCTCGACCCGCGGCGGATACGCCGGTCTCCTTACATCCCGACCGCCGCCTGGATTCCGCCGATCCGCGCATCGGAGGCCGGCATCCGCATCAACAAGCGCGGACTCCTGTACACGCTGCCCGCCGTCGGGGCCTATGTCGGGAGCGACATCGTCGCGGGCGTCATGGCAACGCGGCTCTACGAGGCGCCCAGCCTCAGCCTCCTCATCGACATCGGCACCAACGGCGAGGTCGTCCTCGGGTCGCGCGAGTGGATGGTGTGCGCATCTTCCAGCGCCGGCCCGGCGTTCGAGGGCTCCGGCGTGAAGCACGGCATGCGGGCCGCCCCTGGGGCGATTGAGAGGTTCTCGGTCGCCGCCGACGGACAATTCAAGTACCAGACGATCCGCGGCGAACCGCCGAGGGGCCTCTGCGGCTCGGGACTCCTGGACATGCTGGCGTGCCTGCTGGAAACCGGCATCATCGACCGCGGCGGGCGATTCGCCGTCGCGCACGACCCGCGCATGGCCGAGGGGCCCGACGGCCCGGAATTCACCCTCGTCCCGGCCCGCGAAGGACACCCCGCAATCGTCATCACGCAGGCCGACATCTCGAACCTCATCCGCTCAAAGGCCGGCGTGTATGCCGCCATCCAGACGCTTCTCGACAGCACCGCCACGCGGGCCGAATCGCTGGCCGCCATATACGTGGCGGGCGGCTTCGGCAACTACCTCGACGTCCGCAAGGCCATCCTCATCGGGATGCTCCCCGACGTGCCGGTCGAGCGGATCCGCTTCGTCGGCAACACCTCCATCGCGGGGGCGAAGATGGCCATAATGAGCCGACACGCCATGGCCAAGGCCGAGGAAATCGCCAACCGCATGACTTATTTCGATCTCATGAACCATCCCGGATACATGGACGCTTTTCTCCGGGCAAACTTCCTGCCGCACACGGACCTCGCGCGGTTCCCCACCGTCGAGAAACGCCTGGCCGAGTTGCGGACGGCCGCGGGAGTGAAGCGGTAGGGTTGTTCCCCTCTCCCCTTGCGGGAGAGGGGGAAGGGGTGAGGGGGACCTTGGGGCGCGGCAGCAACGGAGTACCATGAGCGTAACCATCGCCATATCGGGAAAGGGAGGCAGCGGCAAGACCTCCGTCTCCGCCATGATCGTGCGGCACCTCGTGGAGCGCGGGGCCCGGGGGGTCCTGGCGGTCGATGCCGACCCGAACTCGTGCTTGGGGCTGGCGCTCGGCGTCGAGACAGAGATCACCGTGGCCGACATCCGCGAGCAGACCCGCGACCGGAAGGTCGGCGAGAACCCCGGCGAAGACCGCGGCCGGGCCTTCGAGTACGCACTCCAGCGAGCCGTGGCCGAGGCCGAGGGCTTCGACCTCCTCTCGATGGGCCGCCCCGAGGGACCACAGTGCTACTGCGCCATCAACCACCTGCTCCGCAAGTACCTGGACCAGGCCGGCCGCGACTACAAGTTCATCGTCGTCGATACCGAGGCCGGCATGGAGCACCTCTCGCGACGAACGACCGACGCCGTTGACCACCTCCTCATCATTGCCGAGCCGACCCGCGTCGGCGCGACCACCGCCCGGCGCATCATGGACCTTTCGCAGAGCCTGCCCATCACGGTCCGCCGCCGGGCCGTCCTATGGAACAAGGTGGCCGACCCGCCTGCGGGCCGTAGCCCTATGGCGGGCGAAGGCCCGGCGCCGCTCGACGCCCTGAAGGGCGACCTGCCCGTCATCGGCGCAATTCCGTACGACAAAGCCGTGCTGGACGGATCGATGCGCGGCACAACGGTGTTTGAACTTCCGTCCGACAGCCCGGCCTTCGCGGCCGTCGGCGAGGTCGTTGGCGCTCTGGAAGGCATCCCGGCGCAGCCGTCACGGAAATAGAGAAGGAGACACTATGCCACTGCCTGTCGCACAGGAATCGTACTCAGGCCGCGTCAACGAGATCACTCTCGGCGGCGGAACACGCAAGACCGCCGTCACGATCGGCGGGGCCAGGACCATCGCGTACGGCGGCGACCGCGCCACGACCGGGCGCCGGCCGGTCATCGCCATTGACGTCCTCGATGCCGCGCCGACCGACTGGGCGCCGCCGCTGGCCGAGGCTTACCGCGACGTCTTCGACGACCCGGCCGCATGGGCCAGGAAGGCCGTCGAAAAGTTCGGCGCGGACATGGTGTGCCTCAAGTTCGACGGCATCCATCCCGACAAGGGCAACCGCGCCGCAGACCACGCCGTCGCCGTCACGCGCAAGGTCCTCGCGGCCGTCGGGTGCCCCCTCATCCTGTGGGGCTGCGGCAACGACGAGAAGGACAACGCCGTCATGCCAAAGGTCTCGGAGGCCGCAAAGGGCGAAAACGTCCTCCTCGGAACCGTCGCGCAGGACAACTACAAGAACCTGACGGCCGTGGCCATGGCCGACGGCCACTTCCTCATCGCCCAGGCGCCGCTGGATATCAACATCGCTAAGCAATGTAATATTCTCGTTTCAGACATGGGCTTCCCGCTCGAGCGGATGGTCATGTTCCAGACCACCGGCGCGCTCGGATACGGCTTGGAGTACGCCTACTCCATTCAGGAGCGCGAGCGCCTTGCGGCCCTCAGCGGCGACAAACTCATGGCCCTGCCGGTCATCTGCGACATCGGCTACGAATCCTGGCGCGCCAAGGAGGCCAAGATCACCGCCGCCGAGGCCCCCAAGTGGGGCGATGCCGACCGCCGCGGGCCGCTCTGGGAGGCCGCCACCGCCGTCGCACTGCTACAGTCGGGCGTCGATATCCTCCGCATGCGGCACCCTGCGGCCGTCGCAACCGTCAAGGCCTACATCGACAGCGTTTGGGGCGCAAAAGCCTAGTCGCAACGTGATCAACTTTTAGCCGCGACCGGCGAGCCGCGGCGATGTGAACTTTTAGCCGCGACCCGAAGGGTCGCGCGAACAATAACCCCGGGAGGCCATCATGATAGCAATCGGCGAACGCATCAACGGAATGTTCAAGGACGTCAAGGAAGCCATCGCCGCAAAGGACCCCAAGCCCGTCATCGACCTGGCGAAGCGCCAGACCGCGGCCGGGGCCGCCTACCTCGACATCAACGTCGGGACGGCGGCGGCCGACCAGGAAGGCACCATCAAGTGGCTGGTCGAGATCGCACAGAAGGCGTCGCCGACGCCCCTCTGCCTCGACAGCCAGAAGCCCGATGTGATCCGCGCGGGCCTCTCGGTCTGCGACACCGCGCGGGGGGTGCTTCTGAACTCCACGCCCCTTAATAAGAAGAGCGACCCGGAAATTCTGGCGAAGTACGCCGAGATGGCCCAGTCGGCCGGCGGCAGCCTCATCGCGCTTACGATGGACCGCGAGGGCGTCCCCCAGAGCACCGACCGCCGCGTCGAGATCGCCGCCGGAATCCTCACCAAGTGCCTCGAAATCGGCCTTACGCCCGAACGACTCTTCATCGACCCGATCATACTGCCCGTCAACGTCCCCGGCGCGCAGACCCAGCCGGGCAGCATCCTGGCCGCCATCGACCAGATACGCCTCATGTCCGACCCGCCCCCGCACATCACCATGGGCCTCTCGAACATCAGCCAGGGCACCACCGAGCGGAGCCTCATCAACCGCACGTTCCTGGCAATGGCCATCGGGCACGGGGCGGACTCGGCCATCGTCGACGTCCTCGACGACGTCCTCGTCGATGCCGTCGCCACCGCCGAGATGCTCATGAACAAGCAGATCTACTCCGACAGTTTCCTGAAGGCGTACCGGAGCGTCGCCGGCTCGCACCGGTAGAGCGATTTAGCGTTGTGTGTTCGTGCAATCATGTGCCACTGGTTGCTTGCAACCAGTGATTACGGGTCGCCGCGGCGACCCGTGGCACATGCACGTGCGGGAGACCCGCACTTGGTGAAACATGAAACCCGTTTATATCAGCGCCACGCAGCAGGACTCGGGCAAGACCACCGTCATCGTCGGCCTTCTCCAGGCCCTGCGGGACCTCGGACACGATGTCGGCTACATGAAACCCGTGGGCCAGCGGTACGTCCGGTTCGAGGGGGCCAACGTCGATGAGGACGCCGTCCTCGCGCGACAGGCGTTCGGCCTCACCGACTTCCCCCTCGACATGAGCCCCGTCGCGGTCGAGCGGGGATTCACCGAACGCTACATCTTCGACCGCCGCCCGGCGCCGCTCGAGGACCGCATCAGGGCCGCGTTCGACCGCCTGCGGGCCGTCCACGACGCCCTGGTCATCGAGGGAACGGGCCACGCCGGCGTCGGCTCATGCTTCGACCTCTCCAACGCACGCGTAGCCGATCTTCTGGGCGCACAGGTCCTGATCGTCACCGAGGGGGGCATCGGCAGGGCGCTCGACGAGGTCGCCCTCAGTTACCACCTCTTCCAGAAGCACGGCGTCCAGGTCCTCGGCGTCATCCTCAACAAGGTCCGCGCCGACAAACTCTCGAAGGTCGAGCGGGCCGTCTCAAAGGGCCTCGCCCACCTGGGAACCAGGCTCCTCGGCATCGTGCCTTACCGGTCGCTCCTCGTGAACCCGCGCATGGACCAGGTCGCAGCCGAAGTGAGCGGCCGCATCCTCTGCGGCGGCCAGGCCATCACCAACACCGTCGAGCACACCGTCGTCGCCGCCATGGAACCGGAGCACGTCTGCACATATATCCGCGAGAACACCCTCGTGGTCACGCCCGGCGACCGCATCGACAACATACTCGTCTCCATCGTCGCGTGCCCGATGGAACTCGATGCGTCGCGCCGCGTAAGCGGCCTCGTGCTCACGGGCGGGTTCCACCCCCCGGCCAGCATCCTCGCGCTGCTGGAAAAGGCCGGCATCCCGGTCGTCCTCTGTAGCCAGGACACCTACTCCGTGGCATCGCTCCTCAAGGAGATGCGCTTCAAGATCCGCGCCGAGGACGCCGACAAGATCGAGGCCGCCAAGCACCTCATCCGCGAAAGCGTCAACATCTCGGCCCTCGTCGCCGCCCTTGCCGACAAGCACTGACCTCTTTCGCAGCGCCTGCCGCGCACAACGCCGCTTTACAGCCGCACGCCGAGTTGCTATCGTTTCGCCTTGACGCGGGCAGCACATCCTTCTCGGAGGACGCCGCATGGACATACTCGGCCGGCTTCAGTCGCATCCGCTGTTCGCCGCCTTTACGCCGCAGGCGCTGGCCGAGGCGGCGCGACTGGCCACCGCCGTCACCTACCGTCCTGGCGACGTATGCATCCACCACGATGAGGCCGGCGAAACGTTCGGCATCCTCACCAGCGGACGCCTGGAGGCCGTGCGCGGACACGGCACGCCCGACCGCCAGCGGCTCGGATACATCGAGCCGGGCGAATGTTTCGGCGAGATGTCGATGCTCACCGGGAACCCCACCGCCGCCGACGTCATGGCCGTCGAGCCGTCGGAGGCGGTCATCTTCCTCCAGGAGGCGATCAGCCCCATCCTGGCGATGAACCCGGGCGCGATCCGGTTCATCACCAAACTCCTCGCCCGCCGCCTTGCCGAGCGGCAGCCCGAGCAGCCCCGCGCCGGCCGACGCCAGGCCGCACGATTCGCCCTGGGCGCGGTCGAGCCGATGAGGCTCCTTTCGGTAAGTTGCCGCCAGGGCGACGTCCGGTACGCATACTACGACACCACGAGCGAGAAGGCCCTCGCGCACGGCGCGGTCACCGGCCTCGGCGGCGCCGAGGCGGAACACGTCTATCACGGCCCCAAGGGCAAGACGCGCGGCAAGGTCTCGCCGGCGACTCACGAGGCGGCGCTTGCGGCCGCCCTGGCGGCCCTCACCGCCCCGCAGGGCGGCGTCATTCGGGCGGCGACCGACCTGTCGGCCGTCGGCCATCGCGTCCTCCACGGCGGCACGAAGTTCAACGGCCCCGCCGTCATCGATGCCGAGACGAAGGCCGAGATCCGGCGCACCGCTAACCTCGTTCCGCTCGACAACCCTTACAACCTCCTCGGCATCGAGGCGTGCGAGCGCCTCTTCCCCGGCGTGCCGCAGGTGGCCGTCTTCGACACCGCCTTCCACCTCACGCTGCCGCCGATGGCATACCATTACGCCCTGCCGCGCGACCTGGCCGCAGACCCGAACCTGCGGCGGTTCGGGTTCCACGGAATCTCGCACGAGGGGACCGCCCGGACGGCCGCAACCTTCATGGAGACCCCGTTCGACGC
>CAYGWP010000308.1:0-5047 GCA_964353455.1 uncultured Anaerolineales bacterium | reverse complement strand
CGAGGGCCTGCCCGTGGACGTGATGAAGATGCAGATGGAGATGGAACCCCCGCCCGACGCGCCGCCACAAGTCAGAGAGCGGATGCAGAAGATGATGGCGGCAATGTACGGCCCCGATGGCATGGTCATGCGGATGACCGTGGCGGACAAGACGGCGATCATTTCGATGGGCGATGCGGCGGATGCGGCGCGGGCCGTCAAGGCCGTCCGCGGGCAGGAGCCGAGACTCTCGACCAACGCGAAGGTGCAGGCGGCGATCGGCCGGCTGCCGAAGGGATCGTGCGCCGCCGGCGTTATGTCGATTCCTAATTATCTCTACATGGCGATGAGCATGACCGACCGGATGATGGCCGAGAGCATGGCGGCCCGGGCGAAGGCCGCCGCCGAGGGCGCCCCGCCGCCGCTTGAGCCGCCGGCCCCGGCGGACCTCGTGACGTTCGCCGCGCGGGTCTCCGGCCGAACCGTTCACATCGACCTGGCCGTGCCGCAGTCCGAAGTCCGCGGCGCCGCACAGGTCGTCAAGCAGTTCTCCCGGCGCATGCAGTGGCGAATGCAAGGGATGATGGAGGAGGCGCGGAAGCAGGCCCAGGAGCAACAGCAGCCCGGCGCAGCGCCCCCCGCCGGCAGGAAGTGATAACACGGCACCCGCCCGGCGCGCGGCGCGCCGGCCATGACGGAAGAGTTGCAACATTGACATTTTTGTCATTGACACGCCCCCCCGCGGCCCCGTATGATCTGTCCCCAAGAAGTCCCTGGCGCAGCGCGGTTCGCCATTGGCGGCCGGTTGCGGCGGGGGCGCCCGGACGGCCGGGTGGCCGTCCGAACCGGCGGTTCAGTTCGGCTTCCCGGCCCCGAACCGTCGGAACGCACGCCGGGGAAAGTGAAGGAGCAGTACCGTGGCTCGAGGAAAAGTGAAGTGGTTCAATGACCAGAAGGGTTTCGGATTCATTGAGCAGGAGGGCGGCCCGGACGTCTTCGTCCATCACACCAGCATCCAGGGTGAGGGATTCAAGACGCTGGCCGAGGGCGAAGAGGTCGAGTTCGACGTGACCAAGGGGCCCAAGGGGCCCAAGGCGGAGAACGTCAAGCGCCTGACCGCCTAGCAGAGCCGAAACAACGACCCCCGGTCCGAACGGATCGGGGGTTTTTTTTCGCACTGTCAAACATTGCCCGCGCGCCGCCAAAAGCCTTGAAACCGCACCCACGCGCGTTAGGATTCCCTGCGGAACGGAATCAGCCGCCCAAAGGAGATGCCGATGAAACCCGACTGCCGCCTGCTTGTGCTTGCCGCTGCCGTCACGGCGGCCTTCATCTGGTCCTGGGCCGCGCCCGTCCAGGCGGCGGCGCCCGACGATGCGGCAGTCAAGAAGGAGTTTGATCGCCTCTACCAGGATTACGCAAGGCGGTTCCACGCGAAGATGATTGCGGAAGGCGAGTCGCTCCGCCCGGAGCAGATCACCGTCATGGCCGCCGTGATGTGGGAACAGGTCTTCGGTCCGCGCAAGGACATCGTGCGCGCCCGCGCGGAGATGATCCTGAAGGAACTCCAGGACGCCGAGCCGATCAGCGAGCACCTGTTCTTCGAGGTGGCGGGGGCCTCCCGCACGGCGCCGGTCGCCACGCCGCCAAGCGGCCTCATCGCAAAGCAGTTCGCGTGGAGTCCCGTCGCCATCGCCCAGAAAGGCCTGGAAGAGTGGCTCGTCAGATTGCTGACGCCGCTTTCGCTGACCGTGCGTCAGGCCGTGCTGGCAAACGCGGGCCTCACGTGGCAGGTCCTGAATCGCGATGCCGATGCGCCGATCCTGGTGCAGCGCCAGGGGCCGATGCTCTATATCGTCCGCCTCTCCCGCCATGATGACTACTACCAGGTGGACGGGGTCCGCTGGCTTCGCCCGAAGACGATGGGGCCGATCATCGTGCCCCCGGCCGAGCCTGCGCCGCCGGCGCAGCCCGCGCCCGCCGAGCCCGGGAAACCGAAACCGTAACCTCGGCGCCCGACGGACGGAGGCTGCGCCGCCGTGCCCGCGAAACGCTCGAAGAAATCGCCGGCGTCCGCCAGGCCGAAGGCCGCCGCCCAGCCGTCGCGCTTCGGCGCGCTCGGCCGGTTCTCGGACGACGGCCGGGAGTTCGTCGTCACCGATCCGCTCCTGCCGATTCCGGCCGCGAAGGGCCTGCGGCACAAGGTTGAAGTGGTGATGGGTTAGCGCGGCCCTGCCACCCGTCAATTCAGGAGCAAGGAGGTCCAGGGCGGCATTCATTGCCCCGGCGGCGGAGGCTCCAGCGACTCGATCTTGAAGCCAGGAGTCGTCGATGCGGTGATGCGGACCCAGTAGTCCCCCGGCTTCGAGCGGACGACCTGCACGCCCGACAGCCCCGAAAACCCCGCTACGTGCGTGGACGACATCTTCGTCTGCCACGCCTCATCTATACGGTACACGTTGATGAGGACGTGGCCGCCGACGCGAGTAGGCTTCAGGTCCCACGTGATCCGCCAGATCTCGTTCGGAATCTTGAACGTGCCGCTCTCGCAACTCAGGGTATCGGCGGTGCCCTTGGGCACGGTGACCTCGCGCCACGTGCCGGGCGACCCGGAAGGCGCGCCGTGCGCCTTCGTAGGCGTCGCGGGCTTCGGCGGCGGCGGAGGCGACGGCGGCTTCGGCGGCGCGGGCGCCGGCTCCGGATGCTTGGCGGGCGCGGGCGGCGGCGCCGTTGCCACCTGCACCGTCCCGCGGTCGGGGTCGGAATATCGCTTCGCCAGTCCGGCCTTCAGGAGCGCATCCGAGAGCCACCCCTGCCTGGTCCAGATGCGGACTCGCGGCTCGTCGGCCGGCTTTGCCCACCGCGGCGAGCACGGGAAGACCCAGACGGGGCCTGTGGCGGCGATCCGCGCGGCCTCGGCCTTCGCATCGTCGCGTTTCACCTGGTCCATATCCTGGCAGGTCGCGTCGAAGAGGCGGACGCGGACCTTCTGGCCCGCACGATCGACCTCGAAGGCGTCGCCGTCAACCGGCGCGCACGTTGCGGAGGCGAACGCCGGCGCGGGCGGCGGCGGACCCTTGCCGGGCGCGGCAGGCGGATCCGCAGGCGCCAGGCCGAGCGCGGCCCGCCAGGCTAAGGGCGGGCGCGCGGCACAGTCGCTGCTCACCAGGACGTCGGCGAGCCAGCCGCGCGACGTCCAGACGCACGCGTACACTTCGCCCGTCTTGGCCTGGCCCGCCGGGAAGATCCAGACGCGCTGCGTCGCGAGGAGGTCTGAGGCGGTCTCCGTGGCCGTGGTCCGGCTGCGCTCGCCGAGAGATTGGCAATCGGCGTCGAGGAGCCGTATGCGGACGGTCTTGCCGTCGTCTCGCTGGAAGTCGAAGCCATCGCCCTCTACGTTGCGTACGCGGTTGATGTCGGCCGAGTAGAACGCCGGCGGCGCGGGCGGCGGAATGTCCGCCGGCGAGGCCGTGGCCTCGCCGCCTGCTGCGGCCGCCGCAAGGGCCAGCAGTATGCCCGCCGCACAACCTGTTGCGGCGCGACCGTAGCGAGTTGCATTCCTCACGGAACTTCCCCCGCCGGCTGATGTGCAGAAAGGACCCGCGGAACCTCCACCACTCAATTAGACACCGCCGCGGCGGAAAAGTTCCGGCCGTTTTGCCGCGGCGGAAAACACTGGCGGTTCCCAGCGCTCGCGCGGGAGAATGCGCCCGTCCGCACAATACTACGGCGCCACTTGCGGCTTTGCGCGGCGGGTCGGGAGACCCGCCGCGCAATCGCCGGCCTTGGCGCCACCGAAGTCGCGATGGGTGCGGCGGGTCGGGAGACCCGCCGCGCACAGTGGTGCAGTAACATCAGGAAGGAGACCGCTCATGGCACTGGCGCGCGCCGTTGCCGTCGGAGCAAGTTGGGCCGCATTTCTTGCGTGCGTCTCCGCGGGCGTGCTGCTCCTGGCCGCGGCGGCCGCCCAGGTTGACCTCAAGGCCCCGTTCTCGTGGACCCTGTCGCCGCCGCTCATTTCTCCGCCCGACAGGCCGGACGACCGGGTCACCTCCGTCAAGGACCCGACGGTGGTCTTCTTCGAGGGCCGCTGGCACGTCTTCGTGACGGTCCGGAGCGCCTTGCCGCCCGTCCACACGGAATACATGTCGTTCGATAAGTGGGAGAACGCCGAGCGCGCCCCGCGGCACGTCTTCAAGTGGCACGACCGCTACTTCTGCGCCCCGCAGGTCTTTTACTTCCGGCCGCACAAGAAGTGGTACCTGGTGTACCAGTGGGGCATGGGGAACAACCGCCTCATGCAGCCGTCGTACGCCACGACCGACAATATCGCCGACCCGAACTCGTGGGCGCCGGGCAAACTTTTCTTCCCCGAGAAGGACCCGGCGGGCGTCTCCAAGTGGCTGGACTTCTGGGTCATCTGCGACGACAAGCGCGCTTACCTTTTCTTCACCTCGCTTGACGGGCGGATGTGGCGCATGTGGACGCCCATTGATAAGTTCCCGCTCGGTTTCGACCACGTGGAACTCGCACTCCAGGGCGACATCTTTGAGGCCAGTCACACATATCGCCTCCAGGGCGAGGAGCGGTACCTCACGGTCGTCGAGGCCCAGGGCCCCGGCGGCCGCCGCTATTACAAGGCCTATCTTGCCGACCGGCTCGACGGCAAGTGGCAGCCCCTGGCCGACGCCTACCAGCAGCCTTTCGCCGGCGCCACAAACGTCCGCCAGCCGGATCCACCCTGGACCGACAGCATCAGCCACGGCGAACTCATCCGCACAGGCTGCGACGAAACCATGACCGTCGATCCCGCCGACCTCCGGTTCCTCATCCAGGGCGTCTCCGACAAGGACCGCGCGGGGAAGAAGTACGGCGACATCCCCTGGCGGCTGGGGCTAATGACACTGGTCAAGTAGCACTTTAGCGCGGCGGGTCTCCCGACCCGTACGCGTTTAGAAACTGTTTCAAAACCCGGTTCCTGTAGCACAGCCGCCCTCGGCTGTGCTTGATTGCGGTCATTTTGCACGCCCGAGGGCGGGCGTGCCACAGTTTTGAAACAGTTTCTTAG
>CAYGWP010000307.1:0-4708 GCA_964353455.1 uncultured Anaerolineales bacterium | reverse complement strand
GGCCCCGGTGGGGCCGAAACGTCCGGGACCTAAACACCCAACAACCCCCTGCAACCCTCGGGGCCACCTTTACGGCCTCGCGGTCGGGACCATGCCGTTCTCATCGAGGCGGGTGAGGGATGCGCGGCCGGACTGGAGAGTGGCGCGGTACACGCTGCCGCAGGGGCGGGCCTGGAGGCGGACGGGACCGAGGTCGGGGATGGTGACGGAGACATCGCGGTCGGGGCCGCCGGTCGGCCCGGGCCGCCCTGGCGAGCCTGCGGCCCAGGCGACGATCAGCCACTCGGGGCGGGCGCGGTGGCGACGGGCAAGGACGCGGACGGCCGCATCGCCGGTCGGGAACTCGTAGGCCGGGAAATCCTTCGACCACTTGTTGCGGTTCGGTCCGGCCAGGAGGTCGCCCTTCCGCAGGAACTCCTCCTCGCGCGAGAAGAGGGCGTGGACGTGGGCGAGGGCCGTAATCTGGCCGAGCCAGTGCGGCGGGGCCTCGCCCTGGTCGCCGTCGAAGCCGCCCTTCGGGTACGCGAAGTACCCCGCGCACGCCCCCAGCATCCCGGCCGCGTAGTAGCACTTCAGGAACCCGGTGTAGCGGTCCAGACCTGAAAACGCCTTGTCGCCGAGCGCATCGCGGGTCCATCCGCCGCAGACCCAGTTGTAAGAGAGCGGCTGCCCGGCCGATATCTGCCACGCCACGGCGTTCAGGGTCAGCGTGAGGAGGTCGTTGTCGCCGGTCCAGCCTGTATTGAATTCAAGGTAATAGATGGAACTTGACGGCAGGTCGCTTGTGCCCTTCAGGGCCGGGTAATCCCACGCCCAGTGCCACCATGTGTCGTATCGGTCGCGGTGCGGGCAGACGTTGAAGTAATAGATGTACAACTGGCGATCGGGGCATGCCGCGCGGCAGGCATCGGCGATGATGGTTTCCTGCCGGGCCTTGCGGGCCGAGATGTACTCCATCCAGCCCGTGCTGCCGCGGGCCCGCGTGACCGCCGGGTCCCCGGACCAGGCATCCTTGCTGAAACCATAGACGCCGAGTGCGTACTCGCCGCCGTTCAGGACCATCGCCACGGGGGCCTTCTGCCGAAGGGCCTTGATGGGTTCCGCCGCGGCGGCCCCCGCCTTCTGGAATACCGCATCGGGGGCCTCCGGACTCCACGCCCGTTTCTTGGGCGCCCCGATGACGTTGCCGTCGGCATCGCGGCACCACGTCTCCGGCGGCAGGGCGGCCGTGAAGTTCTTATCCAGGCACGCCCGGTACGTGAGGACCGAGAGCGGATATTTCTTCGGGTCGGCGGCCGTGAGCGCCGCCAAGCGCGATGCGACGCTTTGCGGGTCGTCGAGTTGCTTAAGGAGCCGCTCATCGGCCTGCCCCAGTTCCAGTGCATAGCCCCAGCGTTCCGCAAGTTCCACGCGGACGTCGAAGGGCATGCTCCAGCCCCACCGCGTGAGGGGGAACAGGGTGTGCCCCGCGCGGAACTCGGGTTTGGGGGCCTCGCGGAGGTGCTCGATGGCGGTCTTCGCAATTGCGGGCGGGGCGAGAAAGAGGATGGCGGCAAGGGCGGCGCATCTCAGGACCAGTCGGAGGCCCGGAATACGTTGGGGCATTTGCGTTCCTCCAGTAGAGCCGGGGCACGGCCCGGGCTGCATTTCCTGGCTGCAAGCAACCGTAAGTGTTTAGCGTACCATGGCGTTGACCCTCTCCCCTTGCGGGAGAGGGTGGCCGCAGGCCGGGTGAGGGGTTGCCGTTGCTCCGCCCCCTCACCCCTGCCCCTCTCCCACAAGGGGAGAGGGGTGAACTGCGCCACGCTGAACACGCACAAGCAACCAGTGGCACTCACGGGATCGGCGGCACTCCAAGAACACTGGTTGCAAGCAACCAGTGGCACTCACGGGATCGGCGGCACGGAGCCGGGGCGCGCCCCGGCCTACATCTACATCTTCTGCTGGAGGGCGATGATCCGGTCGGCCAGGGCGCGGCGGACGGAGTTGAAGTTCCCGAGTTCGGCGGTCCGGGCCGCGTCGGGGGCGTCGAAGCCGTCAACGGAGAAGACCTCTCCGCCTTGCGTGTAGGCGGTCCAGTCGTCGATGATGGATGCGGCGATCTTCTTCAGGAGCGCCTCGGCCGCCGCGACCTCTGCCGCCGCCTTCCCGGCCTTGCGGGCCTTTGCGGCAAGGTTCTCCAACGTACATACATACCTTAAATCGTCGATGCCTTCGCGGCTGCGCTCGTAGTCCAGCGTCGGATAGATGGTCATCCCGTCGATCCGGACGACCGACCCCTCGCGGTTCTTCTCCAGGCAGTAATACCATTCCACCTTGCCGCGGGCACCGTACCCGGCCATCTTCCAGAAGAAGAAGCCGAACGGGAACCGGCCGGAGTTGGCGTTGACGAACCACGGAATGGCGCCGGTCTCGTTCTGCACCTTCCGGATGAAGTCGCGGTTGATGCACCGCCGGCCCTCGTTGTGGTGGTCGATGCCGTCCCACCCGTTGTTGAACGTGGCGACGTTCAGGTATGGGGCCATCGCCATGACTTCCTTGTATCCGTTCATGTCGCTCGTGGTGACGAGTTCGGGGAGTTCCTCCCACGTGAGGCGCGCGAGTTTCCCCGCGTACTCCACGCCCTTCACGCCCTTATTCGTGAACTCATCTCCAATGCTGAAAATGACCGGCACGCCGTGCCGCTGCGTCTCGGCGTACAGTTTCCGCATCACCTGGATGTACTTCTGCTGAAACCTCCGGCTGTCGAGCGTTCCGTACCCCGTCAGGGCCGAGATCGTCAGGTTCATCGGCGTGGCGAAGTAGATCGGCTGCCGGAACCCCGCCTTCTTGTACGCCTCGATGAATTCCCCGAGTTCCGACGTGTCATCATCCAGCACGGGCAGGTGGAAATCGTAGAGCGGGGCCACCACGGTCATCCCGTGCTCGCGCATGTCCTTAAGTTCTGCGGCAAGCGCCGCCGGATCCTTGGGGCTGGAGTAATTGTAGCCGAGTGCGAAGGGCGGCTCGTCAAGGCGGATCGGCAGCACTTCCAGTTCCACATCCACCGTGCCCACGGATTTGTCTTCGCTCGTCACGGTCACCGCGCCGCGGTAGGTCCCCGGCTTAGCATCATCGGGCACGTGAACAGTTATCCAGAATAGTTCCTTAGACCACGCGGGCATGTCCCACGGGTGGCCCAGGGTCATCAGGATGTCGCGGGCCTTGCCGTGGTACCCCTCGACGGACCGAACGGTGACGGCTGCCGCCGGGATGGCGCCCGCCGGGCCCGTCAGGTCGCCCGGCTTGATGAAGACGTTCGTGAGGCGCTCCTTGGGGCGCAGGGCGAACGAGACCGGCTCGTACTCTCCGGGGCAGGCGAACATCTTCGCCGCCGTCGCGGCCTTCGCGCCGAGGGGTTTGACCTGGAGGTCCTGCGGGGCGAGGTAATCGGTCACGTATATCTCAACGTCCGCGGCGGCGGCGGTCTGCCATAGAGCCATACAGATAATAAGAGCCATACCGTATCGCATGCTTGAGCCCCTTGCACGATTGATTCAGTTCCGTTTAACCGCAAAGGCCGCGGAGGGCGCGGAGTAAGCGGCTGTTAAATAAAGAAGTTCCTTTCTCCGCGTTCTCCGCGCCCTCTGCGTTAGGACTTCCGGCCGAGAACTATTCATCGGGGGCGCCTCCAACGGGGACCAGTTTCGCATCGTCCAGCCAGATCGTTCCCTTGCCGGTTACATAAATATATAGCGAGAACTGTTTCGCCCCGGCCTCCGGCACGCCCTTCAGCGTCACCTGGGTCCAATCGGGCGGCATCTTCTGCCGCAGCGTGCCCTTGGCGCCGCTCTCGAAGTTCAGAAAGAGCATGTTGTCCCCCTCGCCCTTGGCCCAGACGGTGAAGACGTACTCGGTTGCACCGGGGACGATGGGAATCGGCGGCGTAGATATGCCGATGCGTCCCGTGGCCCCCTTGCACGTGATCCGGGCCGAGTACTTGCCTCCATGCACGTACTCCGGCCGCTCTTCCCACTTGTTCTCGTAGTCGCCGCCCCAACTCCACCCGCCCCACCAGAGCCACCGCGAGCGGTTCGCCGCCGAGTTCTTGTTGATGTCCTCGAACCCCTCGTTCTGGATGAAGTTCAGCGGCGGGTTCTCCACCGAGAGCATCGTAGGCTGGAACCGGCCCGCCGCCCGCGACTCCAGCATCGCCTTCCGCTTCGCGTGCGAGGCGTCCGAGAGAAGCCCGGCCGCACGCTGCGCGTCCACCGCCTTGAGGGCCGACTCGATCCGCTCCTTCGGCCACAGTTTGGCGATGAGTTCATCCTTCGTCGCCGCCGCCCCCGCCGCGCCTGAGGCCGCACAGGCAAGGGAGAGGAGCGCGGCAACCGCAACCAGATTCACCGACCTTCGCATGGCAGGTCCTCCTGAATTGACGTCGGCAATCATAGCCCGGCCGCAGGGGGATGCAACTATTTCGCCTCCGCAGCGGCGCCGGCGCCGCTCTGCCGACATTCCGGCAGCGGTTTGACTTTGCGCGGATCAAAGTTCCCGCGCGATGTCTTCCAGCACGCCCAGGCCCTCGCGCAGCGCCTCTTCGCCGATCACCAGCGGCGGGTTGATCTTGACCGCGCACCCGCCCACTCCCACCGGCGCAAACAGCATCACGCCGCGCTGCACGGCCCGCCGCACCAGTTCCCATGCGTTCTCGGGCTGCGGCTCGGTC
>CAYGWP010000306.1:0-1967 GCA_964353455.1 uncultured Anaerolineales bacterium | reverse complement strand
CGCCGCGGCCGCATCCGCGCCGGCCCCGGCTTCCGCCCCCGCGCCTTCCGCCGCGCCGGCCGCCGCCACAACCACGCAGGTTCAGGAGCCGCCGAAGGCATAACATTGCCAGCCGCGCACAGCAATACTCACGGGCCGGATGGACCGACCGGCGGCGGTTTCCCCGCCATGTGATGAAGCGGCTTCGGGGGTGAGTTGCTGCCGGCCTAAACCAGCATCTTATCAGCCCATCCGAGAGCGTCATCGACCAATCTCATAGCCCACTGGCGGTCAAAGGGTTTGCCGCCCGCAATTTCGGGCACTTCGTCATAACGAAGCGCCGCGCCAAAGGGTGACAGAAGCGGCATCTGACTGGCTTGCGGCGGCATTGCCAGGCCCGCGCCTTTAGACAGGTCCAACAGACGCTGAATGTCGTGAGTCATCGGGTACACCACGCCCCTGGCGCTAAGAACCGCCTTAAGTGCCTTCTCAACGGCTTGCTGGGCGTGAAACCCCAGCGTCCACGGCGGCGCTGCGGCGTCGGCCGCCAGGCGCACCAGGACATACTGGTCGCCTCTGGCCTTCTGAAGAAGCAGGCGGGCGTATTCATCCGACCGGTTCATACGCCATTCCTTCGCGCGCCGCCCGAGAAATGACCGTATTGGGCGTGTCCCTCCAGTACTCGAATTTCTCGCGACTGACAACAAGCAAATCGACGGCTGCCGGCAGGTCCGCCAGCACCTGACGGAGGCGCACCATCTCGCCCATGGCATCGCTCACCTGGGGTTCCACCACGAGAAAGTCGAGGTCGCTTTGCTCGGACGCCTGGCCGCGAGCGTACGAACCGAAAAGGATCACGGTCGATCCCGGCGCCGCCCGAAGAAGGCGATCAACAGCCTCGCGGATGGTCTTCTCCCCAACCATGGCATGCCTCCCGGCAAACGCTCCACTGAACAGAGTACGGTCCGCCCTTGTCGCCGTCAAGAGACCGCGCGCTGGCTTGCCGCAAGCCCGATGCGCCCTTCCGCCCCTGCCGGGGGCTGATGTGCGGCGGCCTACGGCCCATCCTTCCTCGCCGCAAGCGACTTCGAGAACATCCACTCCGCCAGGTCCGGCTCCGTGAGGCCGCGGTCCCAGGCGGCGTTGTGGTTGCCGCCTTTATATTCATAGAAACGGATGCGATCGTCGGGCGAGGTGCGGACAACCCTCGTGGCTTCATCCTTGACGACCGGCTTCTCGCCGCGGGCCTTCATGATTGCGTCGAACATGTCGCGCGATCCCTTGGGAGACACGATGCGGTCGCTGTCGCCGTGGGTGATCCAGATGGCCATGTCCTTTATCTTCTCGGCCTGAGACGGGTCGGCCCCGCCGCAGATCGGCATGGCCGCCGCAAACTTCGTCGGATACCGCTCGATCAGGTCCCACGTGCCGTAGCCGCCCATCGACGCCCCGACGACATAGAGGCGCGCCTCGTCAATGGGGTTCTCCTTGACGACCTTGTCGATGAGTTCAACGACCGCCTTCATCGACTTTGACGGCTCGGCCGGCATCTTGTGCGTGCCCGTGCCGGCGCCGCGCGGGCTGACCCAGTTCTCGCCCTTGATGGCCACCGGCCGCAGGCAGAACGCGGGGTGGTCCTTCTGGTGCTCATCCTTGTAGAAGGCGTCCTGGGCGAAGTTCGGCCCGCCCTCGCCGTTCGACTTTACGCCCCCATGCATCCAGACGACCAGAGGCAACTTCCTCCCGCCGCCGGCCGCCTTCGGGGTGAAGAGGTAGTAGTTGATGGAGTCGCCGCCGGAACTGGCGAACTGTTGCTTGTCGCTCCACTGGCCGTACTGCCACGACTTGGCGGCGGCGCCGTACGCAACCCCCACCGCAAGGAGGATGCCTGCCAGCAGTCCGATTCGATATAGACGCATGAGAATCTCCTTTGATCCGCATTAAGAAACTGTTTCAAAACTGTGGCACGCCCGCCCTCGGGCGTGCAA
>CAYGWP010000305.1:0-6067 GCA_964353455.1 uncultured Anaerolineales bacterium | reverse complement strand
CAAGGAGGGCGTCTCGCTCACGGTCTATAACCAGAACTTCGCGGTGGTCCGCGAGACGCGGACGATGAAACTCCCCGACAAGGTCTCGACCGTCCAGTTCCGCGATGTCGCCAAGCAGATCGACCCGACGAGCGTCCACTTCAAGAGCCTGACCGACCCCGACGGCACGACCGTCCAGGAACAGAACTACCAGTTCGACCTGGTCAACGCCGACAAGTTGCTCGACCGGTACATCGACCGGCCGCTGGTGGTGGTGACGAAGCAGGGCCAGCGGTACGCCGGGACGCTGATGTCGTTCGACGCGAAGCAGTTGGTCATCCGCGGCGATGCGGGCCTGTCGATGATCCAGCGGCCCGACAACGTCCAGAACGTCGAGTTCTCGGCGCTGCCGGAAGGTCTCCTGACGCGGCCGACCCTCCTCTGGAAGGTGGCTGCGGCCAAGCCGGGGGACCATCTGGTGCAGGTGATGTACCAGACGACCGGCATGGGCTGGCGTGCCGATTACTCGGTGGTCGTCTCGGCCGACGAGACGAAGATGGACTTGGACGGCTGGGTTACGCTGACGAACCAGTGCGGGGCGACGTTCCGCGATGCCCAGGTGAAACTCATCGCCGGCGACGTCCGCAAGATCGAACCGCAGCGCCTCCGCGCACGTCAGGCGATGGATGCGCTGGCTGAGGCGAACGCCGCCGCCGCGCCCGCCTTCGAGGAAAGGGCCTTCTTCGAGTACCACATGTACACCCTCGGCTGGCCGACCACCGTGGCCGACAACGAGATCAAGCAGGTCCAACTCCTGGCGGCCGCCGCCGTCCCGCTTGTCAAACGTTACGTCTTCGAGCCGAACGGGAAGTACTGGCACAGGAGGTACGGCGAGGGGAACTTCTACAAGATCAACGTCTATGTGGAATTCAAGAACGCCGAGGCATCGCACCTGGGCATGCCGCTGCCCAAGGGGAAGGTCCGCGTCTATAAGCACGACGGCGACAAGGGCGACATCGAGTTCGTCGGCGAGGACCAGATCGACCACACCCCGCGCGACGAGAAGATCACGCTGTACGTCGGCGATGCGTTCGACATCGTGGGCGAGAAGACCGTGACCGACCGCAAGCAGCAGCAGCGCTGGCGCCAGGAAGCCGTCAAGATCGAACTCAGGAACCACAAGGACCAGGACGCCGCGATCATCGTCCGCGAGCACCTGGGCGGCCCCGGCCAGTGGTCCATCACCGCCAAGAGCCAGGACTACAAGAAGGTTGATGCCGACACCATCGAGTTCGAGGTCCCCGTCTCGAAGAACGGCAAGGCCGAGGTGACCTACACGGTGGATTACCGCTGGTAGGCCGCGAATTTGCGCGGCGCTGCAAGAAATGTTAGCCGCCGCGCTTGCGCGGCGCTAGCGCCAGCGCCCGGCAAGCCGGGCGGCAAACATTTTGGAGTATCGCATGCCCTTTCTCGGCAACTGTCGCGCCACGGGGATCGGAAGCCTGCCGCACACCGATGCGGCGGCGGCCGTCGAGGCGGTCTTCGCCTCCGCGCCGGACCTTCCGTACTGGCCGCAACTCTCGAAGCGTTCGCGGGCCGAGGGCATGAACGAGCAGGCGGCCGCCGGCCTGCCGGGGCTTCGCATCACCGATGAGGGGCGGCTGAGGCTGGTCCAGGACGAGGAGTTTTTTCTGGGCGTCGAGCGGCTGCTTGCGGCGTACGAGGCGGCCGATGCGTCCGTGGCGGCGCTCGGGGCGGATTCCGCCGCAGGCTTCGAGCCGTTCGTCGCCGAGGTCTCCAGGCGCGACGTGCCGGAGGCCAAGGGCCAGATCGCCGGCCCCATCACGGTCGGCATGGCGATACTGGGCGAGGACGGCAACCCCATCCTCTACAATGATGTGCTGCGCGATGTGCTCGTAAAGTTCCTGCACCTCCGGGTCCGCTGGCAGGCGGAGCGGCTGCGCGGGGCGGGTGCGCGGCCGATCATCTTCGTGGACGAGCCGTTTCTGGCGTCGTTCGGAACGCCGTTCTTCGGGTGGAGCGTCGAGCAGGCCCGCGAGGTGCTTGAGGCGGTGGCGGCAGGGGCCGAGACGGCCGGCTCGCACTGTTGCTCGAATACCGATTGGTCGATATTCCTGGGGAGCACGCTGTCGGCGGTCTCGTTCGACGCCTTCGGGTTTGCCGAGAACTTCCTGGTGTACCGCGACGACCTTGCGGGGTTTCTTTCTCGCGGCGGGAACCTGGCGTGGGGCATCGTGCCGACCGACCCCGAAGCGCTGGCGACCGTGACGGCCGCAGGCCTCCGCGAACGTCTGCTCGGTCTCGTGGCGAAGGTCGAGGCGCTGGGCTTCAAGCGCCGCGATGTCCTCCGCCAGAGCCTCATCACCCCGTCCTGCGGCCTCGGGACCCGCGACCTCGCGACCGCCGAGCGCGCGCTGGCCCTCGCGCGAGACCTCGCTGCAAGCCTTCACGCCCAGTTGTAGCGCCGTGCCACCCACCGCCACGCACTGCAAGATGCCGCCGCCATCGGCGCTTGTTTGTCCGTATAACCTTTATATAATGGGGCAGTTGCCGCCGTGGTGGCGCGGGGGCTGGGGATTGGGCCGGGGGAAGGGGTTCTCCGATGTCGCGATCGCTTCCGATGGCTGTGGGTCTCTTGTTGGCGCTCGTTGCATGTCTGGGTCAGGCGCCGGCCCGTGCAGCCGAGTTCACCGACGACGATGTGGTCAAGGCGATTGAGGCCGGGCGGCAGTATCTGCTGGACTTCCTGAAAGGCGGCGGCAGGGGCGGCGGCGGCCGCAGCGGCGAGGGCGGCGCAGGCGGCTCTACCGCCATGGCCCTCATGACCCTTGCCTACATGGGCGAGCACCCGAACCGGCCGGAAATCTCCAGCGCGATGGATTACCTGCTGACCGCCGGCGACGGTGAGTTCGGCAACAAGCAGGCCTACGTTATGCCGATGCGGGTGATGGCCTTCGCGTACCTGCTGCCCCGGCTCAGCCCGTCGAGCGACAGGCATGCCGCCGTGCGACAGAAGATGACCGAGGACTGCATGCGGTTCATCAGCGGCCAATCGAGGCAGGGCGGCTGGCGGTACACGTTCCCCAGGGATACGTACGACTTCTCGAATTCTCAGTGGCCGATCCTGGCCTTCCGCGAGGCCAGCCTGGTGGGCATCGAGTTTCCCCTGGATTGCCTCAAGAAGGCGCGCGACCTGTATTTCCAGGAGCAGCACCCCGACGGCGGGTGGAGTTACCAGGACAAGAACAAGGCCGAGTCGTACGGCTCGATGTCGGCTGGAGGCACGGCCTCCATCTTCATCCTGAACGACCTGCTGGACCCGCTGAGCGGGTGCCCGTGCCAGAACGGGCGCAGCGGGCCCATCGACGCCGAGAACCGCCGCCGTGAGGAACTGGCCCTCAGTTGGCTCGCCCAGCATTTCACGGCCACCACCAACCCCGGCAAGAGTTCGTGGCACATATACTGGCTTTACTCGGCCGAGCGTGTCGGCATTGCGGCCGGATACAAGTACTTCGGCGAGCATGACTGGTACCGGGAGGGCGCCGCCCACCTCCTCCAGCACGGCGGGGCGTCGGGCCGATGGGGCGAATTGTACGAAACCTGCTTCGCCCTGCTGTTCCTCTACAAGGGCCGCGCGCCGGTCCTCTTCCACAAATTGCGGTTCCTCGGCTCCGACGGCAAGCCCGGCCAGTGGGACTCGCACCGCCGCGACATAGCGAACCTGACCGCCTACGTCGAGAAGAAGAAGGAGCAGCAGTTCCACTGGCAGATAATGGAACTGAGGGCGCCGCTGGAGGAACTGCACCAGGCGCCCATCCTGTTTATTACGGCCGAGAGTCTGCCCCGGTGGATGGACGACACGCCCGAAGCCAAGGCCGAGCGGAAGAAACTCCGCGAGTTCACCGACACCGGCGGCACGATCCTCTTTGAGGCCTCCTGCGGCAACCCGGCGGTCCGAAAGTGGTTCGGCGACTTCGCCAAGGCGGTCTGGCCGGAGTGGCCGGTCAAGCCCATTGGCCCCGAACACGGCGTGTTCACGTATCCGGTGCCGCTGAAGCAGCGGCCGGAGATCCTGGGCATCGACGACGGCATGCGGACGTTCCTCTTCTACGCCCTCGACGACGTTTCGTGCGCCTGGCGGACCCGCGCGATGGCCAGCCGCGAGTACCTCTTCCAGTGGGGTATCAATCTATATGCATACGCCACGGACGGCGCCCCGCTGCGGGCGAAACTGGCAGGCGCGCCGAAGCCCACGGGGCGATACGTCCAGCCCCTGAAGCCCGGACCACGCACCGCGATCAAGGTCGCCCGCGTCCAGCACGGCGGCAACTGGGCCGTCAACGCCAACTACAGCGCCCTCTCGGCGCTGGCATCACGCATCAAGGAAAAGACCGGCGTGGCGCTTGAAGTCAAGGAGGCCGCCGGGCCGCCGTTCAACCAGGCGGGCGTTCGCGCCGCCGACCTCGCGGGATACCAGGTGGCCTACATCACGGGCAGCACGGGCCTGGCGCTGGCCGACACGGAGAAGGAGGCCCTGAAGACCTTCGCCGACCAGGGCGGGTTCCTGTGGTTCGAGGCGGCGGGCGGGTCGGCGGCGTTCGACAAGGGACTCCAGCAACTGGCCCGCGACATGAAGTGGGACCTGAGGATGCTGCCGCCCGACCATCCGCTGATGACCGGCCGGATGGACCCCGCCGCAGGGCACAAACTGACCGGCGGCATGGAGTTCCGCACGAGCCTCCGCATGCTGCGCCTGAACCGCCAGTACGCCGACATATTCGGCGTCTTCGCGGGCGACCGGATGATCGGCGTCTATATGCCGCTGGACGTGGTCTTCAGCGCCCTCTCGTACGAGGCCTTCCGCTGCCGCGGCTACAAGACCGAGGACGCCCAGGCCGTCGCGGCCAACCTGGCGCTGTACCTCTCGACGCTGAAGTAAGAGCGCCTGCTGCCGCATCGCCTCACGATCCCCTGCGCGGCGGGTCTCTGCCTCCGCGCGGCGGGTCTCCCGACCCGCCGCGCAGGGCGGGCGCCTACCGGTTGACGTGCACCACCTTCGCCGGCGGGAATCCATTGAAATATGTGGATGAGGCGTGGCTGTAGGCGCCGATGTTCTCGCTGTACACCAGGTCCCCCAGTTCCATGTCGGGCAGTCCCTCGGCCAGCGACACGGTGTCGAGGGCGTCGCACGTGGGGCCATAGACGGCCGAGATCTGCTTCTGGCCGCCCCTGAAGGCCTTCACATGGTACTTGCAGTGGTCGAAGATGATGCCGCTATAGGTGTGGTACACCCCGTCGTCGATGTAATAGCACGGTTTGCCGTCGCGGACGGCCTTGCCGATGATCCTGGCCACGAGGGTTGCGGCCGTTGCCACCATGAACCGCCCCGGCTCGGCCAGAATCTCGATGTGCTTCGGGAACAGCCGGTCGAACTCCGAGTTCAGCCTTCGCGCCAGGTCCCGCAGCGGCTTGATGTTCTTCTCGTAGTGGGCGGGGAACCCCCCGCCGATGTCGAGTATCTTCATCTGCTCGTAGCCCGAGCCCCAGGCCTCCATGAAGATGCCCGCTGCAAGGTACAACGCCTGCACGTAATTCTGGAAGTTGGTGCACTGGCTGCCGACGTGGAAGCTGATGCCCTCGACCACCAGGCCGGCGTCGTAGGCGGCGCGGATGAGGTCGATGGCCTCGCCGGGCGCGGCCCCGAACTTGCTCGACAGTTCCACCATCGCCCCGGTGTTGGGCACCTTAACGCGCAGGCACAGGCCCGCGTGCGGGGCGTGCTTCCTGATCTTGCGGACTTCCTCGACGTTGTCGTAGGTCACCAGGGGCTTGTACTGGTCCAGTTGCTCGAGGGTCTCGATGGCCTTGATCGGGTTGGCGTAGATGATCTTGTCCCAGATCCAGTCCTGGCGCTGCCTGGCGGGCATGCCGCGGATGTTCCCGTGGACGATGAGGAACTCCGGCATGCTGGCCACGTCGAAACTCGCCCCCATCTCGTAGAAGGTCCGGATGATGGCCGGGTCAGGGTTGGCCTTGACGGCGTAGTACGCCTGAACGCGCGGCAGGT
>CAYGWP010000304.1:0-4169 GCA_964353455.1 uncultured Anaerolineales bacterium | reverse complement strand
TGGTAAGGATATAGTTACATGTGCCGTTGAGGATGCCCGTGACGGCCGTGAGGTGGTTGGCGAGGAGCCCGTCGCGAATCGCCCGGATGATCGGGATGCCGGCGGCCACCGATGCCTCAAAACTGATGGATCGCCGGGCCTTGCGCGCGGCCTCAAAGAGTTCGGGCCCGCGCTTCGCGAGCGCCGCCTTGTTGGCGGTCACGACGTCCTTGCCCGCCGCCAAAAGCCTCTTCATGAGGTCAACGGCAAAGGTCGTGCCGCCGACGGTCTCCACCGCCACCTGCACCTCGGGGTCGGCGATGATGCGCTCTACCTTGTCCGTCAGGAGTTCTTTCGGGACGGCGACCGGCCGCGGCCGCGCCAGGTCGATGTCGCAAACGTGCCTCAGGACCAGCCGGCACCCCGCGGCCTCCTCGAGGCGCTTGGCGTCATCAAGGAGCAATCTCACCACGCCGGCGCCGACTGTCCCGAAACCAATCACTCCCACGCCGACGGTGTTCATAGCGCCCTCTGCGATTCCCTTTGGCGAAAACCAGGCTTGCGGCAAGATACGCCCGCGGCGGGCCGCCTTCAAGCGAAAAGACGGCGGTTGCCCGGAAAACATGCCTCCGGAGAGGCAAAGAACGTCGAAACTCTCGGCTGGTGAACGGGTTAGAATGAGAGAGCCGCAGGGGAGTTGCGGCCGGGTGACCCGATTGCTGAAGGACGCCGCGGAGCCGCTGCATGAGCATCGTTGAGACATTGCTGGAAAAGGGGCTGATTACGCCCGCCCATCTTCAGGAGGCGATGGACCTGCGGAAGAAGGAGGGCGTGCGCCTCGACCGTGCGCTGGTGAAACTCGGGCACGTGCCGGAAGAGACGCTCCTGAAGGTGATGAGCGAGCAACTGGCGATCCCGCTGGTGGACCTCTCGACCATCACGATCGACACCGAGATCCTGCGGAGCCTGCCGCCGAAACTGGTGTACCGCAAGAACCTCGTTCCGATCTCGCGGGAGAACGGGACGCTGACGGTGGCGACGAGCGACCCGTTCGACCTGTACGCCTTCGACGAACTGAGGCTGCTGACAGGCCTGGCGATCCAGCCGGTGCTTGCGACGGAGGAAATGATCAGTAAAGTCATCAAGACACATTACGGCGTCGGCGGCGAGACGATCGACGAAATGATCATGGGCACCGATGACGACGGCGTCGCGGTCGTCGGCGACGCCTCGGCCGAGGCCGAGGACCTCCTGGAGATGGCCCAGGAGGCGAGCGTCATCAAACTGGTCAACGAGTTTTTCCTTGAGGCCGTCAACGAGCGCGCCAGCGACATCCACATCGAGCCGTACGACAAGCACCTGGTGATCCGGTACCGGATCGACGGCGTGCTGCACGAGGCGTCGATGCCGCCGCAGATTTCGCGGTTCCAGGCGGCGATCATCAGTCGCATCAAGATTCTTTCAAATCTCAATATCGCCGAGAAGCGCCTGCCCCAGGACGGCCGCATCAAGTTCCAGGTCGGCGGCAAGCAGATCGACGTCCGCGTCTCGGTCATCCCGATGCTCTTCGGCGAGGGCGTCGTGATGCGGCTGCTGGATAAATCCACCGTTCTGTTTACGCTGCCGCAGTTGGGTATGGCCCAGGACACCTTCGCCACGTTCCTGGAGATCATCGCGCGGCCGCACGGCATCCTCCTCGTGACCGGCCCGACGGGCAGCGGCAAGACGACGACCCTGTACGCGGCACTCCAGGACATCGTCCGCCCCGAGGTCAAGGTCGTCACCATTGAGGACCCGGTTGAGTACCACCTCGACGGCGTGAACCAGATCCCGGTGTCGCCGAAGATCGGGATGACGTTCGCGCGCGGCCTGCGCGCGATCCTGCGTCACGACCCGGACGTGGTGATGATCGGCGAAATCCGCGACCTCGAGACGGCCGAGGCGGCCATCCAGGCGTCGCTTACCGGCCACCTCGTCCTTTCGACGCTGCACACGAACGATGCCTGCACGGCGGCCACGCGGCTGCTGGACATGGGCCTTGAGCCGTTCCTCGTCACGAGCACGCTCGCCGGGGCGATGGCGCAGCGCCTCGTCCGCGTCACCTGCCAGGACTGCAAGGAAGAGTACGAGCCGGACCGCGCGAGTTACCCGCGCGACTTCATGCTGGAGCCGGGGGCGAAACTCTGGCGCGGCGCAGGCTGCCGCAAGTGCCGCGGCACGGGGTTCCGCGGACGGACGGGCCTCTTCGAACTCATGCTGGCCGACGAGGCGGTCCGCGACAAGATCATGGCGCGGGCGCCGGCCACCGAAATCCTCAATGCCGCGCGCACGCAGGGCATCCGCCTCCTCAGGGAGGACGGGTGGATGAAGGTCCGGGCCGGCATCACCACCCCCGAAGAGGTGATGAGGTCCACGAAGATCTAGCCTCTTGCGGGCCGCAGGCGCGAGCCGGCGAGGCTTCTCCTCGGGCCGTGATACCCCCGGCCTTACGGCCGTGGCTCGAAAGATAACGGGCAGGCATGGCAACGTTTCAATACATTGCGAAGACGGCCGGCGGCGAGGAGGTCGGCGGCGTCATCCAGGCCGACAGCGAGGCCGCCGTCGTCCGGGCACTCGATGAGCGGCGCCTCTTCCCGGTCCGCGTTACGGAGCAGCAGGCGGCCGCCAGGGCGGCACGCGGAGGCCGGGTCCGCGGCCGCGATGTCGGCGTCATGTACGGACAACTGTCGGACCTCCTGAAGGCCGATGTGCCCGTGTTGCGGGCGCTGGAGATTCTTTCGCGGTCTGTGGTCAATCGGCGTCTGGCATTCCTCATCGGCAAGGTGAAGGACGATGTGGCGGCGGGGAAACCCCTGGCCGAGGCGATGGGGGCCTATCCGGACGTGTTCACGCCGCTGCACGTGGCCATGGTCCGGGCGGGCGAGCGGGCGGGGTTCCTGGAGGACGTCCTGGCGAACATGGCGGACTTTCTGGAGCGCCAGGACGAATTGCGAAATAAGGTGCTCGGGGCGATGGTTTATCCGTTGCTGGTGGCAACGGTCGGCGTTGTAATCGTGACGGGCGTGCTGGTGGGCCTGGTCCCGATGTTCCGGCCGTTGTTTGAGGGGATGCAGGTGCCGACGCCCACGGCCATTCTGTTCGGAGTCAGCGACGCCGTGCGGGCCCTCTGGCCGATCGTGTTGATGCTCGTCGTGACGGTGGTGCTCGGATCGTGGGGTTTCGTGGCCAGCGATTACGGCCGCCGGATGTGGGACCGGTGGCGCCTGAAGATCCCCGTGTTCGGGACGGCGGCGCGGCTGATTGCCATCACGCGCTTCTGCCGCGTGCTTGGCATGATGCTGAAAAACGGCGTGCCGGTGCTTCAGGCGCTGGGGATCTCGAAGGATGCAACAGGGTCGGTCGTGCTGGCCGACAGCATCGAGGTGGCGGCCGAGAACGTGCGGGCCGGCGAGACTCTGGCCGAGCCGCTGAAGGTGAGCGGGTTCTTCCCGGCGGAGATCCTGGAGATGATCGCCGTCGCCGAGGAATCGAACCAGTTGGAGAAGACGCTCCTCGGAATCGCCGACACGGTCGAGCGACGCACGAATCGCCAGGTGGACCTGGCCGTGAGACTGATCGAGCCTATTATCCTGGTGATGATGGCCGTCGGCATCGGGTTCTTCGGCGTGGCCCTGGTGTACCCGATCTTCAGCATGGCGTCGGCAATGAAGTAAGGAAACGGTTCCGGGCGTTCGCCCGGAGATATGGGCCGCAAGGCCCGGACAAGGTAAGAGGAAGGAGTAGAGGAATGTTTAAGCGTTCCAGAGGCAGACGCGGGTTTACCCTGATCGAGATCCTGATTGTGCTCGGCATTATCATGCTGTTGGCGAGCGTGGCTATCGTGGCCCTCGTGCCACAACAGAAAAGGGCGCGGATCGATACCACCAAACTCAAGATCAAGAGTATCGAGACGGCCATCGAGGCCTACAACGTCAACATCGGGCACTACCCGAACGAGCAGGAGGGCGGCATGCAGGCACTGCTCGTCAAGCCCGCGTTCGACAACGAGGCAGCCGCCGAGAAGTGGAGCGGACCCTACCTGAAGGAAGACCCCACTGACGCCTGGGGAAACAAGTTCAACTATCAACTCCAGGAGGCCACTTCGACCGACGCCGGGGCCAGCCCATATCATCTTTGGTCGAATGGCCCGG
>CAYGWP010000303.1:0-6844 GCA_964353455.1 uncultured Anaerolineales bacterium | reverse complement strand
GACCCGCCGGTCGCCACGTCGGCGATCTCGTAGTTGTTCTTGCCCGTGATGGTCGATATCGTCAGGTTCGTCACCGTCTGCGCGGTGCCGTTCAGATCGACCTGGTTCTTGTCGTTGCCGGTGTCGTCCAAGACGGCGTCGTCGTCCGCCGTGGGCGGGCCTTTGTCGTCCACCCAGTTCTCGGCCGTGGCCCAGTACGCATCGGCGCCACTGTCGCCGTCCCAGGTGAACGCCACCGCCCGTGCTTCGGGCGCCGCGACGAGCACGAGGCCGAGCGTCACGGCGACCAGAACACCCAGCAACCTCAGACCGTTCTTGCTAGACATGATCCTCTCCTTGACATGACAGGATTCGCTCCTGCGGGCACATCAATTGTGTAAACGTTGCGTAAACGCCGCCCCGCGCCTGCGGCAGAGGCGTTTTTAGCGATTCGCACCGATGACGTGAGCGTGTGTTCTTCCATCTCTACCTTGCCTAGTGGCGTAGCAAAAACCCCCATGCGCCAATGGAAACACACCCTGGCCGCGCAATACTAGCGGCCTATGGAATATAACCCACGCTTGGGACAAAGTCAAACCGCCCCCGGGTTTTTTCCCCTTTTAATGGTGCACCGGCCCCTCGCACGCCTTCCCAGTCTTCCCAGATTAACATTTTCGGCCCCACCATGCCCCCTGGAACCGGGCCATGACTGGCCCTCTGGGGCACATTTCCCCCCTGCGGCCCTCGTGGCGGGGGTATGCCAGGCCTCTCTCATCCGGCACACCGGCCCCCCTGCCGACGCCCCGCCCGGCTCCGGAGAATCACCTGGCCCGGCGGCGCCAAGATGGACTATAATCACCGGCCGCACGGCGCGATTTCGCGGTCTGCACCACGGCGATCAATCTATATGTGAAGGGAGTTATTCATGGATCGAAGAAGGGGCGGTCTCGCGGGGCTCGCGCCTCTGGTTTTCATCGCGGCTATCGTGCCGCAACTTGCCGCCCAGGCGCCGTCCGTCTCGCTGCCGCTCGAGCGCACGGCGTACCTGGTCGGCGAGAGGATTCCGCTGGCCGTCACCGGCGCCGCCAGCGCGGCGGTGAAACTCGAGGCGGTCGGCGCAGACGGCCGCGCGCTCCTCTACGAAGGCGCGCCCGGCGCGATCCTCCTCGACACCTCCCGGCTCGCCCCCGGAGACTATTCGCTCGAGGTTGACGGCGCGACCGTGTGCGAGCGCCTGACGCTCACCAGCCCGCTCCGGACTTCCGCCGCAGCGCTCATCGACGAGGCCACCCCCGGCGACCCCGACTACAAGGGCGAGAAGGACCCCGCCAAGCGCGCGGCAATCGACCGCGCGCACCGAGAGCGCCTCGCCGAAATCCTGCGCGAGAGCGGGCTCACGGGTTGCATCGCCTGGGCCGCCGAGAGCGCAGGCTGCATGCGACGCCCGCTCGACCTCCTCACGCGCACCGGCGCCGTCCTCCTCATCAACCCCGACACGCGGCCGACGAGTTTCAACCCCGTCGGAAACCATCCCGCGGAACTCCAGGGCATGACCCAGCGCATGGCGCTCACGGCCACGGCCAACGCGCGGTTCCCCACCTTCGGCGGCTTCTGCTTCGGATGGGACACATGTGGATACGCCATCGACGCCCGCAAGATGCTCATGACCTACTGGGGGTGGGGCAACCAGGAACAGGCCCTCCGCAATTACCTTGAACGTATCGACCGCGCTAAGATGGAGGAGTTTACACGCCGCACCGGACTCAAGCCGGTCGCCGAGGACGAGTACCTCTCGTATCTTCTCTCGATCGGGCGGCCCGAGTTCGCGCCGTTCATCGACCTCCCCACCCGGCGATGGATCGAGGAACTCGCCCGGCGCCTGAAGCCCATGTCCGCCGCCGAGCAGGCCGCCTTCGAGCGCCGGCTCGACGCCTGGTCCGCATACCTCATGGGCCTCTACCGCGAATCCTACATTTCATATATAGACAGCCTGCGCGCCATCCAGCCCACGCTGCGCTTCACGAGCAGCGTCCAGTCAGACCACTCGGCCGTGCGCTTCGGCCAGAACTTCCCCTCGGCCTACGAACCGCTCGACTTCCGGTACCAATCGACCTGGAACGACCAGGTGGGCGGACCCGACTACGCATACCAGTGGCTGCACGTTGCGGGAATCCTGGCCATGCAGCGCGAGGGCAGGGTCGTATGGATTTCCAACGCCCTGGCCCCCATCCACGGAAGGGCCGCATGGCCGGGGAAGTTCACCCGCGTTGCCGCCCACGGCCTCGCGTATGGGGGCACGGGCCTCGGCTTCGCCTGCGAGGCGTTCAGCAACGTCTTCCGCCTCGACTGGCCGAAGATGCGGGACGGCGTCGCCGGGGCAGACCTCCGAGCAGGCAAGGATTTCCTCGACCGCTTTGTCTGCCTTGCCGCAAGCGGCCGGCCCGGCCCCGGCGTAGGCATCCTCTGGTCGGCCCGCCAGTACGGACGCCAGCACATCACGATGGGCTACGGCTCCGCCCCGTACCAGGCGCAGATCAGCCTGGCCCGCCTCGGCTACACCCCCCGGTTCGTGACCGAGGATGACCTTGCCCGCGGCCGCACGGCGGGCCTCAAGGCCCTCCTTGTGGTCGGCCAGACCGTGCCCCTTCCTGAAACGGCCCAGGCGGGCCTTGCACGCTTCGCGGAGGCCGGTGGCGTCATCGTCTGCGACGGCGGAACCACCGTATCCATGCCCGGGGCGAAGAAACTCGACCTCACCTTCCCCACCCGCCTCCCCGGCAAGACGCATAATATGGATGCCCCGCTGATGGTCGGCGGCGACGCCAACCAGGCCGAACTCTGGCACCGCCGCAACGGCCCGCCCCTGCTTGCCGCCCTCGGAGCGACCGGCCGCGCGCCCCTTGCGCCCGAGGCCGGGGCAGAGTCGAAGGTCAGCGTCTTTGCCATCGACGGCGGAGAGGCCGCGTACCTCGTGGCCGTCAACGATAGTTCAATCAAGACCCAGGCCGACTGGCTCCAGGTCCGCGAGCGTCTCGTCCCCACCGCCCCGCTGCCCGGCGGCGCTCAACTCTACGATGCCACTGAGGAGAAGCCGCTCGGCCCCGCCGGGCCGGTCGAGTGCGACCTGACGGTCACCACCGCCCGCGTCTTCGCCATCCTGCCGGCGAGAATCGGCCCGACCGCCCTCTCGGCCACGCAGAAGATCCAGGCCGGCGACGACCTCAGCATCCGCATCCTTATCAATAAGGAAAACGGCGGCACGCTGAAGGCGCTCATCCCGCTCCAACTCACGGTGAAGCGCCCCGACGGTCGGCCGTATCAATCCTTCTGGCGCTCGACCGACCGAGACGGCACGTTCTCGATGGCCGTGCCGATCCCCGCCAACGTTGCCGCCGGGGCGTGGTCCGTGGAGGTCCGCAACCAACTCACCGGCCAGGTTGCCGCCCTGCCCGTCACCGTGACCGCCGCCAAGCCGATGCCCGCCGCCGTGCCGCTGGCCGATACGGTGGTGGTCCGCGATGCCGCAGCCATTGAGGCGGCGCTCGCCGAGGGGGCGGAGTTCGTGGTCCCCATCGCCGATTCACCCCGGGCGGAGATGCTGGCGAAGGCGGCCGAGGAACTCCGTGCCGCACTCGCCACGCGCGGCGTCAAGGCAACCATCTGGCGCAGCCCGCCGGCGGCCACCTATACGCTGGCCTACGACCTCACGCCCGCGCAGGTGCTGGAGAACGCACAGGTTGACCTCGGCAAGGCCATCGGCACGATCAAGCGGACCACGGTCAACTCGAACGATTGGTTCGGCGGCGTCCAGAGCGGGTTCCGGGTCGCAAAGCCGGTGGTGGTCCTCGACCTGGCGGGCGAGAAGGGCGATGCCCCGCTGGCCGAGGGGGGAATGACGAAGAACGGAATCCTTTGGCCCGCGGTCGATGCAGCGTTCCCCGGTCCCGGCAAGGCAGTAGTGCAGGCCGTTCCGTGGGCATTCGCGCCGCGGACCACCGCCATCATCGTCCAGGCGATGGACCCGGAGGGCCTGACGGCGGGCGTCCGCGCACTGGCGAAAGGCAAACTGCCGCCGGACAGGATCACCCCATCCATCGCCGCCGCCCGCGACCGACTCTGGCGCGAGTACCACATCGGCGGCACGCCGGACGCGGCTCCGCCCGGCGCTTCCACCGCAACTTTGCGCGGCGGTTCGACTATAGGTTTGCGCGGCGGTTCTCCCGAACCGCCGCGTGACCAGCCGGCAGGCGCCGCCCCGACGGGACACTCTACCGCGGCGGGTCGGGAGACCCGCCGCGCCGATGAAGAAGGGGCCGCCCCCGCCACCGTTGCCCTCGCGGCCCTCACCTCCGCCGGCCTCTCGACCCGAAGCGACCCCCACCCGTTCCGCATCGACTTCCCCGACCAGAAACCGCCCGCCGAGCCGCCGCCGGCCGAGGATAAGCCCGCCGTCGCCGCAGAGATTCCCGGCGACCTGGACCTGAAGAAACTCACGCCCCTCTACCGCGTGGATGGCGAGTGGGTGAACGGGCTGACGGCCGGCGTCCTCATCGGCGATGCCCGCTTCAACGAGGCATGGGAGGCCCGCGTGACCGCCCCGGCCGCCGCGCGGCAGACGATCACCGTCGAGGGCACATTCCGCTACAACGACCGGTTCCCGCGCTCTCAGGCACAGTGGGAGACGGTGCTGGACCTGTATCGGAAGTTCGTGCCGACGCCGGCCCGCGCGGCGATGTCGATCGCGGTTGAGATCGACGGCAAACCCGCCGGGGAACTCGTGCCGGTTGCGAAGGAAGACCGCGACGTGCCGACCAACACCTATCCGAAGTGGGAAAAGGCCCCGCCGAAGGTGGTCCGCGAGGAAGTGGTCACCCGCCTCGCCGGCGAGATCCCCTTCCCCGCCGGCCCATCAACCGTGCGCCTCGTCCACCGCAACATGGTCGATGGCCTCATCACGCGGATTTACATAGGCGGTACCCCGCCGCCACCCCTTCCCGAGCCGCCGGCCAAGAAAGGCAAGTAAGGCAGACCTTTAAGCAAGGCTGCGCACCCGTCGTGACCGCCGGCCCGACCGACGCGCGCCGGCAGCCTTCGCCGCTTTCTCGTCGCGAGCCTTCAACTTCCGCCACAGTTGCGCGATCGGACTCTTGGACGTGGCCAGTTTCCGCGCCCTGCGCCGACGAATCTGCTCGTCCGTCAACCCTTTGTACTCGCGCATCAGACGGGCCTGCAACTCGTCCTTGAACCGAACGCAGTCGAATTCTTTGGTCTTCTTCATCTATATGACCTCCCGGGGCGAGCGAATCTCAATCGCCGGATACCCTTCCCGCAGATTCACGGCGTTGAACCCCCGTATCCTGTCCAAGTGCACGATGTGCTTGAAGTTCCAACTCACCAGAAGGTCCGCCCGCGACGCCGTCGCCAACGCGATGTGCTCTGCGTCGGCGGCATGCCGCGGACCCACCACGCGGGCCTTCAGATAGGCATCGCGCAGCCGCTCCGATTCCTCTCCGCCAAAGACTTCCTCGTAGGCGTCCGGCAGCAGATCCGACAGCACATTCTGAATCTCCGGCCTGGCGTCCGCCAATTCGTCCGCCAACAGATCCGAGAGCAGCAACACAAACCGGCCCTCGCGTGCCGCCTGCATCACCGCCCGGCTCTCCGCGGCGAACTCCTTGTCGAAACAACCGCCGATCACCGAAGTGTCAACGTACACTCGCGTTCGCTTCATCGCTTAAGCCCCCGACGACGCCGTCTAACCCACCGGCCCCGCACCCGCGCCGCCTTCAGGATTATACCGCATCCGGGGCCAAGAGCAACCCGCGGCATCTTCGAAGTGTGGACCCGTTCCTTTGCCAAAGCACTGGCGCCGCCGCCCTTGCCCGAGCCGCCGGCCAAGAAAGGCAAATAATATATTGGCAAAGGGCCGATTGCTCATGTACGCTTTCGGGTGGCATTGAGGGTGCACTTGCAAGCAGGTGAACCCTTTGTGCTCCAAAGGGATATGGCAGACGGTGGTCGTCTGCCTGTCGGTTTTGGCGGAAACGCACGGGCTGCGTCTACCGCACTATTACGGTTTGTCGAATCATTGGCAGGCTACGATGCGTGCAACTAATTACATTGCCCTATGCGTTTGCGTGGCCTTGAGCAGTTGCAGCAAGGAGACGGCACCAGAGATGAGTTCACAGCCAATTCGGTGGCCAGCATTGACTGACTACCCCTGCATTGCTGGTCGTGCCGCCACGAAGGACGATGTCGCTGCTGACAGAGCAGTTTTCGTCTTGCAGGCCGACGGCCAGTCCATTGGTCGCCCGCTCAGTATCGCCGTGCCTCAGTACGCGTACCACATTGACGAGCAGACGCGGCAGCGGACGCCATGCGTCATCATTCAGGCCGAGGAGGCCGGCGGGCAGCAGGTGATCGGGTGCCGGACACTTCCAGACGGCAAGACGATGGCGGCGCTGTATCGCGAGTTTGAGTTTCTGGGTCAGACGGCCCCGAAGGGATGAAGCCCATCAACTCAGTGCAGTGAGGGCGGGCCGACGTGCACGTTGCTGACTCTTATCGTTAGGCGTATTCCCTCTCGATCCTCCCCTGGGCGCCGTCCGAGCACCGGCCCTTGGACAGACTCAGGGCGGGCAGGGATGATAGCGGTGTAAGGCGTGCCGCATGGCCCCCCAGGCGGGTGGGTGCGGAGGATTCGGCGGGGCGAGACGTGCAAGGATCTTGCATCAATGCTGTTGGATGATCCTCGTCCGCTGGAGTGCCGCAGGCACGACTGTAAGTAGCCACGCGGCGCGAGCCCGTGGTAGCGAACGACAACGCGATTGCCTCGTTTCTTCCTTATGCTTGAGCCCCGACGGGG
>CAYGWP010000302.1:0-5927 GCA_964353455.1 uncultured Anaerolineales bacterium | reverse complement strand
CGGCTGCCGGGCCGGCGGCGGGCTGCGTCGCGGGACCCTTCGTCCGCTTCGCGCTCCACTTCTGCTCCGACGACCAGCCTTCGCTCGTCAGGAGGCCGTCCGCCTTCTCGCCATCGACGAACCCGGTGAACACCAGCGGGTTCCCATCGGCCGATGGGAGTTCGAAGCGGATGCTGGCGCCCCAGACGTACAGGGCGGGCAGCGGAACCTCGCGCTTCTCGGCATCGCTGGTGTAGTAGGCGGCCATCCGATGCTCACGCCGCTCAAGACGAAGGCTGCCGTTCAGTTCCTGGTGCGTCGGAACGCTGATCTGCCAGACGCCTGCCGGGTTGGCGGCGTCGCGCTTGGATTCCCACGGGTACTTGCCGGCCGACGTGCCGCCCGACCACTCCTGCGTGCCCGTGATCGTGCCGGCGTCCTCGGCGGCGCCCTGGAACGTCATCTTGACGTTCTGGCCGCCCATGCTCACGGTGGCGGCGAAGGAAATCTGCTTGCCGGTCAGAGTGGCGGCGGTCACCGGGACGGCCTTCTCACTGCCGACGGTCAGAATGCCGCGGATGGCCTGGAACTCCTGGTCGATGCGGAGGGTGCAGGCGACGTCGTTGCCGCCGGCCTTGGTGGTCCATTTCCAGTTGCCGCCGATCCGGGCGGGCATGATCCACATGTACAGGATGTTGCCGCGGGCCTTCGGATGGTGCTCGATCTTATCGGGTTCCCAGTCGGCCATGTGGAAGGCGTGGGTGACGATGGGTGTGCCGGCCTTCAGGTCCGCGAAGAGTTTGGGGCGGATGAGGAGGTTGACGGTGTTGAGGAGGTACGCCGTGACGACCGTCGCGGGCCTCAGGTCGGCATCGCGGATGTCGCCCAGGATGAAGGTGCACTTGTCGGTGACGCCGTCGGCCGCGGCAAGGTCCTTCGCCTCCTTGTCGCGCTGCGGGTCAAGGTCGATGCCCACGCCGGCCTTTGCGCCGAACTTCTTGACGGCCATGATGACGATGCGGCCGTCGCCGGACCCCAGGTCGAACACCACGGAATCCTTGTTCGTGCCGGCCAGTTTCAGCATAACCTCGACGACCACCAGCGGCGTAGGCTCGTACGGCACAATCTCGCCCTGGCCGGGATGCTTCTCATCCGCCCAACTGGGCGCCGTCACGACGCTCAGCAGGCCCAGGGGCACCAGGACCGCCAGTGCAATGCCAACTCTGCGTTTCATTGTCAGTCTCCTCGTTACTAGTCCTTGCTCGACTTTAGGTCGGCCGACTTAGGCCGGCCCCGTTGCCGGGCTTGCGTTACCGGGTTTGCGGCAGAATATGAAGTATAGCGGAACTCCGATGATAAGAACTCCGACGCCCGCCAGCGCACCCCACATGGTGTATGCGAGGCTGCTGTAAAGCATGTAACCGCACATCAGGGCAAACAGAATGACCGTGACGGGATAGAGCGGCACGCGGAATGGCCGCTCGACATTGCGATCCTTCCGGCGGAGGACGAACACGGCCACGGCCGTCAGGAGCAGGAAAGTCCAGAAAACCGGCATTGTGTACTCGGCCGTAGTCTCGAACTCCGATCCCATCTTCTGCCGGAGCCAGTCGCCCATGCAGGGGAGCAGTATCAGTATCGCCGTCACGAGCCATTGTATCACAAGCGCGTTGGCAGGCGTCCTGAATCGGTTGTGCCAGCGCGCCAGCGGCCGCAGCACGTGGAAGTCGTTCCCCAGGGCCCACATGGCCCGAGCGCCGGTGAATATGGTTCCGTTCATTGCGCCGAGGGCCGAGACGGCTACCAGCACGCTGACGGCGATGCCCCCGCCCGTTCCGGCGATGCGCGCCACGGCGTCCGCGGCCGGCGTCCAGGTGGCGCTCATGCCCGCCTGTCCGAGGATTTTCAGATACGACAGGTTGATTGCCACGTACAGCGCCGTCAGCACCACGATGCTGACGATGAGCACGCGCAGCATGTTCCTTTTTGCATCGCGGACTTCGCCGGCCACGTATGCAGATTCGTTCCAGCCACCGAACGTGTAAAGGACAAAGACCATGGCCAGGCCGAATGCGGCTGGCGGCGCGCCGCTCTCGGCGGCGGCCGCCGGCTGCACGTCTGCCGACGGGGCAAAGAAAACCGCCAGCGCGATGATCGCCACGATGCCCAACACCTTGGCGGCGGTTAACGTGTTCTGCGTCCACTTGCCCGTCCGCACGCCCACAATGTTGATGGCTGTCAGAATGGTGGCCCCTGCGATCGCGTAAATCATGGTCGATGAAGGACCAATGGAGAAAACCTTCGCAGCGTGAGCGCCGAAAACGTAGGAGAGAAACGCGATCGACCCCGTCTGAATCACCGCCACTCGCGCCCAGACAAAGAGGAAGCCTATCGTCTTTCCGTACGCCCGCGACAGGTACGTGTACTCGCCCCCTGAATGCGGATAGGCGGTGCTCAACTCCGCGTAGCAGAGCGCGCCGCACAGGCAGAAGAAGCCGCCGAAAACCCAGGCCAGGATCATCAGTGTTTCGTTCACCGAATTCCCGGCCACCATCTTCGGCAGCGAAAAGATCCCCGACCCGATGACGATCCCCACCACCACCGCCACCGCATCCGTCCACGAGAGGTGCCGCACCGGCGCGGCGCCGGCTTCCTGTCCGGGTGACGTAGCCATGTTGCCCTGTTCTAGAGGCCCGCAGGCCCCGTTTGGTCTTGGCGCGGCGGGAGACCCCCCGCGCGAACCGGCGCACCTCAGGCGCGGCGGGTCTCCCGACCCGCCGCGCTGGCAGCCGCGGCTACTTCCAGCCCTGCGACGTAAACGGCTTCTTCGACAGCGGCTGCGCGACGCACATCCAGCAGTTGTTCGTGTCGGGTTCCATGAAGCAGAAGACCACATCCACGAAGACCTCATCGGCGGCGGTGGCCTTCGCTCCGGTTATCGCCTTCACGAACCCGGGGCCCATCGAACGCGACAGGTCCATCGGACGCTCCACGTCCGGCCCGTTCGAGGTGCTGAACTGCGAGATCCCCTCCGACGGGGCCACCTCGGCCTTGTCGGCATGGTAATAATGCAGCGTGCAGTCCGCCGCCGCCAGCGATACGCGCTTGCCGGCCGGCTTCTTGATCTTGAACGTCACAAGCGCCAGCCGGAACTTCGCCTTCTGCTCCGGCGTCAGCACGATCTGGTTCCCCGCCACCCCGTGAACCTCATCGACGAACTGAACGTTGACCGTCTCGCCGCTGATCCCCTCGCTCATGTCCAGCACGAGCGGGCAATCGGCCGTCAGGCCCGCCGCCGGGGCCTCGGCGTACATGGCGATGTGGCTGCCCACCAGCACGCACGCCGCAGCAAGGCCCACGACGCCCAGGGTCACTCCGATCTTCCTCGTCATCTTCAATCTCCTTTTCCTGATTCGGTCTTTGTCTGTGCGTAGAGTTTCTCATGCCTCCGGACGCGGGATATTTCGCGGTCCGGACGTTTCTTCCAGACGCCCGCCGGGGCGGCGCCATTCACAGAAACAAAACGACCCCGCCAAACCCCTCAAACCGCTGGGCGCAACCGCCCGTTTCGGCCCCGGCAGATTAAACAAAGAACGTTTTCTATCGCCTGCCGAGCCGATTGTCAAGCATTCAATGCTCCGAAACGGTCTCCGGCCGGGGCCATTGAGACCCGCTGTTCCTCCGGCCTACGACCTCCAGCCTCAAGCCTCTAACGCAGAGACCGCAGAGGGCGCAGAGGGATACTGGGGGAAAACGGCCAACAACATGCTCACGCAAAGACGCAAAGGCGCAATGGCCTGAAAACAACAGGTCCGTCCAACCTTGTGAAGCCCCCCGTGGGGCGACTGATAGTAGCCCCGCGGCGCAAGCCCGGGGAACACGGCGACGCACATACATATTTGTTTTTCTTCTTGGTCTTAGCCCCGCCAGGGGCGACTGAACGCCTTTGAATCGCCCTGCGTGCGCTGACGGATGGAAACAGATGAAAGGAATTTGGGGGGATGCGATCCTTCGCCTACCACGCCACCGCCGAGGCGAGGTCTTTGCACTGGCAAGGGTCTCAACGCGGAGACCGCTGAGGGCGCTGAGGGGAGTTCTGGGGAAAGAGACGGCCCACAACAGCCACGGCATGCTCACGCAAAGACGCAAAGACGCAATGGGTGGAGTCCAACAGGTCCGTCCAACCTTGTGAAGCCCCCCGTGGGGCGCCTGATAGTAGCCCCGCGGCGCGAGCCCGGGGTGGCGCAGCGGAAGAATCATTTTTCTTTTATCCTTTGTCTTGGGAGCCCCGCAGGGGCGACTGAACGCCGCCGAAACACGCGACGGGCCGGCACCCGGCCGCCCAATCCTGTAAAAGTAATGTCCATTGGGACGTCCGTGCCCCTGGAGACTTGGCCGGGGCGCGTTTCAGTGGTAGGCCGTGGCGCGCCACGGCTTGGGGCCGGGAACCGTGCGACGGCCGTTGGCCAATGCGCGCTCGGCCGAGCGCCCTGCGGCAGGGTTGGCGCAGAGAGCCGGGGCGCGCCCCGGCCTACACCGCCGCGGACGTGGCTGGAGCGCAATCCGCCCCGCCGGGGCTTGGGAATGAGAAGGCACAAATGACCAATGACGATTTGTGTGATGATTTCCTTTGACCACCGCCCCCCGCCGACGTATCGTTACTTGTGTCGGGCGGCTCTCCGGCACGGCGCGGGAGGCCGGCCCTGGAAGAGGGGAAATTGGTAAACTGTGACCAGATTACCTGGCAAGGAGGATGTGATGGGTGACATCCCCGTAACGACCGTGTTGTCGATTTCCGAGTGCGGCCACGATGAATACTGGCTTCGGGACACGATCTACGCGGATCCGAGCATTCTGGGTTTGGGCGACTTGCAGGCAGTGATGAAGGAGAGGACTCAATCTCAAGGCCGGCGGCTTGACTTGCTGCTGAAGGACCCGGCGGATGATTCCATGTACGAGGTGGAGTTGCAGCTTGGCCCAACAGACGAGTCGCACATCATACGGACCATTGAGTACTGGGACAACGAGAAGCACCGGTGGCCAAATCGGAGCCATACCGCGGTGCTTGTGGCCGAGGAAATCACGAATCGTTTCTTCAACGTGGTACACTTGCTGAGCCAGGCTGTCCCAATCATCGGAATTCAGGCCAGCATCAAGCAGGTGGGGGACGTGAAGGCACTGGACTTCACAAGAGTAATCGATTCTTTTGTGGAGCAGGAGGACGAGGAGCCCCCCCAGCAAAAGTATGACGAGAAGCATTGGATAGACAACTACCCAGGAACGCTGGCGTGTGCACGCTGGTATAAGGACTTGCTTGCAGAGTTCTACGGCGACATCCCGACGAAATACTTCGAATCTTACATATCCTTCACAGTTGGTGGGATCGCTCGTGTTTGGGTCAACAAGCGAAAGAACGACAGGGCGCTTATTGATGTGAAGTACGTCGAGCATGATTTCGCCGAGGCGGTTGACTACCTCAACAAGGAGGGCATGGCGTATGGAGCAAGGAGTAACAAGGCTCTGACATTCAATGTGAGCCTGCAACAGTTGAAGGAGAAGCAGGCCATTCACCAGTGGATTGCCCAGCGGCTTGCACCTCAATCTACCAACAAGCCGAAGCCTTAACGATACAGTTCCGGGGACGCAATATTTATCTCTGCCGGCGTTTTCGGAGGTACGCGGCGTGCTATCGTGGTGCAAGTCGCGCCGCAGCCAGCACCGTGGTTCCGGGAGGTGAAGTTTCGGGGATTGGCCCGCCATGATCCGTGGCCCCCCTCACCCTACCCTCTCCCGTGAGGGGAGAGGGAAGAAAACGGCCCCCCTCACCCCAGCCCTCTCCCGCGATGGGAGAGGGAGAAAAACGGCCCCCTCACCCTACCCTCTCCCGCAAGGGGAGAGGGAGAAGGAAACGGCCCCCTCACCCTACCCTCTCCCGCAAGGAGAAAAAA
>CAYGWP010000301.1:0-17305 GCA_964353455.1 uncultured Anaerolineales bacterium | reverse complement strand
AATCATCCTGATGGCCCTGCGGTGCCTGGCACTGGCGCTGCTGGCGCTGGCGATGGCGCGGCTCTTTATTCCGAGCCGTTCGGCGATCCCGTGGGCGCTGGTGCTTCCGGCCATCCTTGCGGCGGCGATGTGCGCCGGCATCGCGGCGGCCGTCTGGTCCAGCCGCATGGCACGCTGGATACTGCTCGCCGTGTCCGCCGTGCTGGTCCTGGCCTCGGTCGCCGCCACTGGCGTCGAGTACTATCTCCAGGGCCAGCAGTGGTCGCTGAGCGGCGGTGAGCGCGACGTGGCCATCGTCATTGATGCATCCACGTCGATGTCGATTCCGATCGATGGGCAGACGAATTTCCAGCGGGCCATCGAGGAGGCCCGCGCGGTCGTCGAGGCATGCCGCCCGGCGGATGCCATGAGTATCATCCTGGCCGGGCCGGTCCCGCGTCCGGTCATCGCCAACCCTGTGGCGGAACGCAAGGACCTCGATGCGGCGTTCCGCAGCCTCTCGCCCACCGGCGGGTCGATGCGGGCGGTCGATGCCATGATGGCCGCAGGGGCGTCGCTCGCCCAGGGCCATAACCCCGCCAAGAAGATCGTCCTCATCACCGACGGCCAAAACGTCGGCTGGGACGTCCGGAACGAGGCACGCTGGGAGTTCCTGGCCACCAGCCTCAAGGACGTGGCCGCGCCCCCGGAGACCACGCAGGTCATCTGCCGCACGCTCTCGCTGCCGCGGGCGCTCAGGAACGCGGCCGTCGCCGACATCCGCTTCTCACGCAAGGTGGTCGGCACCGACCGGCCCGTCCGCATCGACGTGACGCTCCTGAACACCGGCACCACGGTCATCGAACCGCAGAGCGTGGAACTCTCGATCGACGGGGCGAGCGTCGCCCGGCAGGAGGCCGGCGAAATCCTCCCCGGCGCCGCAGAAACCGTCCGATTCGACAGCCTGTTCGAGAAGCCGGGCCTCCACGTCGTAAGCGCGAAGGTCCTCAGCGAAGACGAGATGCCCTCCGACAACACGGCCGTCCGCGTGGTGGATGTGGTGGACCGCCTGCCGGTCCTCGTGGTGGAAGGCGACCCCTCGATGCGTCCGCTGGACGGCGCTGCGGCGTTCATCGAGATCGCCTTGACGCCCACTGACGAGGAAACGAGCGGCAAGCGGCCGCCCTTCGACCATGCTCAGGGCGGGGTGAGCATGGCCGAACCCCCGCCGCCCAAGTCGGAACAGAAGGGGAAGGAAGGCGCGCCGCCCGAGGACAAACTCGGCCGCCTCGTTGCCCTGACGACCGTCTCCGCGCCGGAGATTCAATCGGTTGCCGACTTCCGCAAGTACCGCCTGGTGATCCTGGCGAACGTCCCCAGGCTTCCGCACGCCGTGGCCGAGAACCTCCGGAAGTTCGTCCAGGACGGCGGCGGGCTCTTGATCGTCACCGGCGACAACGTCGTCCCGGCCTTTTACAACGGATGGCTCTCGGACGGCGGCCAGCCGTTTGTGCCGGCCGTGCTCGCCCGCCGCAAGACGGTCGGCGATGCCCCGGCCCACCTGGGACTCAAGACGTTCAGCCACCCTGCCCTGACGCTGCTGGCCGATGCGACGCAGTCCGACGCCGAGCGGGCGATTGTCACCGCCTACTGGGGCCTCGACGTTGACCAGAAAGACCCGACGATCCGCATCGGCGCACTCCTGGATACCGGCGACCCCCTTGTCGTGGAGCGCCGCGTCGGCAACGGTTACGTCCTGATGACGGCGGTGTCGCTGGACCGGCGGGAATCGAACCTGCCGTCGCTGAAGTGCTACGTGCCGCTCGTCCACGAACTGGCCTACTACCTGGCGTCGCCGGCGCTGGTGCAGCCGAACGTGCGGCCGGGGTCGGAGTTCGTCGTGGAGTTCCCCTTCAAGTCGCCCGAGGCCGCCAAGGCCGAGGCCGGCAGCAAGCAGCCGCCGCAGTCGCTGGAGGTCATCACGCCCTCGGACCAACACGTCCTGGCCACGGGCACGCGGACGGCCAACGGCCTGCGCGTCGCATTCTCGGGCACATACGAGCCGGGGCTGTATCATCTGGTGGTGACGCCGAAGATCGGCGACCAGTACGCCGTCCCGCCGGGCACGAAGAGAGGCCTGCCGTTCGTGGTCCTCAATGATCCCGAAGAAGGCCGCATGGTGGCGCTTACGGACGCCGAGATCGAAACCGCCGGCAAACACGTCAACCTCTTCCGCGCGCAGACGACGGGCGAACTGGCGCTGGCCGTCTCGGGCCAGGTCCCCGGCGAAGAGATGTGGAAGTATCTCGCCATAGCGCTCCTGGTGGCGCTGCTGGCCGAGGTCGGCCTGACGCGATGGATCGCCCTACAGCGCCGCATGCACATCGTGGAGACGGTCTCCTTCGGACCGACCACGGTCGATGTCAAGACATTCCGCGAACGGGCAAGGAGCCTGCTCGCAATACCGAAAGAGGAACCCCAGGGCTCGTCGAAGGCATGATGCTGGCAATCGAACCACATTACGTCCTGCCGCCGTCGGTGCCGACGGTGGTCGTGTATCTCATGGCGGCTGCGGCCATCGCCGCCTGGGTCATCGCACACCGGCTGAAGGCCCGAATCCGGGCGCTGCCGATGCGAGCGCTTGCGTTTACGAGTCGGGTCATCATCGGATTCCTGGCGATGCTGGCCGTCGCCCAGGTCTGCCAGCGGGGGCTGGCGCTGGCGACGAACTGGTCCATCTGGCCGATTGCGCTTCTGGGCGCTGCGGCCGTCGAGACCGTTCTCGGCCTCTACTCCGTGGAACGCCAGACGGTTTCTCGCGGCATCGGCCTCGCACTGGCCGCACTTAGAGTCGCGCTCGTTGCCCTCGTGGTAACCATGCTGGCGCAGCCGGTGCGGCCGTGGGACCTTGACAAGACCATCCAGCGATACGTGGCCGTCCTCGTTGATACGTCGGCGTCGATGTACGTGCCCGACACGCAACTTGGCGTCTCGGAGCGTGTGCGTCTGGCGGAGCGGTTCTCGCCGGACGGTTTCCGACGGCCGTACGCCCTGGACGCCACCGCCGATGAAATCGACCGGGTCCGCGGCGACCTCGGCGCACAGAGCGAATGGCTGGCCTCCATCTCCGCGGCCAAGCCGGATGAGCGCCGCAAGCAACTCGCCGCCCGCCGCGAGACCATCTCCAAGGCCCTCGAGGCGTCGCGGAAGAAGGTCGAGGAACTTGCCGCCGCCGTCGCCAAGCCTTTCGAGGGCAAGGTCTCGCTCGACCAGAAGACACGCGATGCCCTGGAGGAACTCCGCAAGCGCCTGGCCGGCCCGATCCGCGACCGCATCGCCGAGGCCGCAGGCCTGACGGCAAGCGACAACGCGGCGAACCTCGACCGCGAATACGACCGCCTGCTCCAGACGGTCCGCGGGGCCGCCGCCGACCTGGCCGATACGGCCGCCAAGACGACCGCCATGAGCCAAACCATCGACGAGGCCGTCTATGCCTCGCTGCCGCCGGATGCGAAGGCCCGCGTCGATGCCACGGCCGCCGAGAAGCGGGTGGCCCTGGCCCGCGACGTCCTCCTCAGCCGGCCGCTCTTACAGCCCGAGAAAGGCCCGCAGGGCGATGCCGGGCCGAGCCTTCTCGATGAACTCCAGAAAAAATGGGTCGTGCGCCTCTACACTTTCGCATCGGCCCCGACCGAGGTCGATCCCAAGCAGTGGGTGGAATCGTACAAGGGGCCGGAGAACCCGGCAGCCGACGCCGCATCCCTCCCGCCCGAGCAGCAGCAGACCGACTTTGCCGGCGCGATCGAGAAGATCATGTCCGAGATGGCCGACAAGCAACTCTCGGGCGTCCTGTTCCTGACCGACGGCCGCAACAACGCCCCCGGCAACGTCGAGCCGCTCGTCCGGCGCCTGGGAGCGCAGCAGGTGCCCGTCTCGTCGGTCGTGTTCGGCAGCCAGCACCCGCCCATCGATGCCGGCATCATCTCGGTCGAAGCGCCAGAGACGATCGCCACCCGCGACCGCGTCCTCATCATCGCCCAGGTCAAACTCGACGGACTCGCCGGCAAGGAGGCCCGCGTCGTCCTCATGGACGGCGACAAGGTCGTCGATACGCAGACCGTCCGCATCCCCACCGACGCCTACCGCGCGCGAGTGGAACTGGCCGATGAACCCAGCGCCGCCGGCCTGCACCGCTATCGCGTGGACGTCCAGAAGTTCGACGGCGAGGTCCTCTCGGCAAACAACCAGTACCCGATAACCGTGAGCGTGACGGACGACCGGAGCCGCGTGCTGATCGTCGAGGGCCGCCCACGGTGGGAGTTCAGGTACCTGAAGAACCTCTTCGCCAACCGCGACCGGACCGTGCGGCTACAGTACGTGCTGTTCGAGCCCGACAAGATCGAAGGCGTGCCCGTGCCGCCGAGGGTTGAGGCATCAGCGTCGCGCCCGGTCGAGGACGTCGAGGCCAATGCCCTGCCGAAGGATGAGGCCGAGTGGATGAAGGTCGACGTCATCATCCTTGGCGACGTCGCCCCCAAGTCCCTGCCGGAAGAGACGCAGCGGATCCTCCAGCGCTTCGTGACCGAGCGCGGCGGAACGCTCATCGTCATCGCCGGTCCCATCTACATGCCGCACGTCTATGCCACAGCGCCCGTCGCCGAGATGCTGCCCGTGGTCTTCAAGAAGGAAGACCAGCCGATCATGACGGGGCCGGAGAAGGATTACCGTATCGCCCTGACTGCCGAGGGACGCGAGAGCGTCATCATGCGCCAGCGCATGACGCCCGAGGAGAACCAGGAAGTGTGGGACTCCATCCCGGAGATTTTCTGGCGGCATCCGATCCTGCACGCGAAGGAAGGCGCGACGGTGCTGGCGTACGCCCTGCCGCCGTCGCTGCCGAGTTTCATGCCCGCCCGTGCGGCGCCGGGCGCACCGCCCGCCGAGCCCGTCAGCGACGCCGTCATGCGCCAACGCCGGGACTTCGAACGTGAAAACGCCCTCATCTCCTATCACAGCCTCGCAATGGGACAGGTCATGTTCCTCAGTTTCGACCACACCTGGCGCATGCGATACCGCGTCGGCGACACGTATCATCACCGGTTCTGGGGCCAGGTGCTGCGGTGGGCGACGGCCAACAAGTTGCCGGCCGGCACTGAGACCGTGAAACTCGGCACCGACCGCAGCCGGTACGCGCCGCAGGCGTCCGTCCGCGTCCGCGCCAGGATCGCCAAGAAGGACTTTACGCCCGTCGTCAGCGAAGACGTGGCGGTCAGCGTCTTCTCCGGCGACCAAGTGGTCCTCAGGCGCAGGATGCAGTATGTCGAGAACTCCCCCGGCATGTACTCCGTCGATCTGGGGGCGCTGGCGCCCGGCACGTACCGCGTGGAACTCGATGCGCCGGCCGCCCAGCCGATCCTCATCCAGGACAACGTTCAGAAAGTGGCCACCGAGTTTACGGTGGAGCCGTCGATGCCCGCCGAGCAGGCGGAACTGGCGCCCGACCGCGGCCTCCTCGGCCGACTGGCCGGACTGACGGGCGGCGTCGTCGCGGACCCGGCGCGGGCCGACCGCGTCCTCGCTTCCCTCGGCAAGCCCACGGAGATTGAGATCGAACACCACGAGTACGTCATCTGGGATTCCTGGCCCATGCTGGTTCTCATTGTCCTCCTGGCGACGGGCGAATGGCTCCTGCGAAAGAAAGTGGGGCTGGCATGAGCAACTTAACCAACGCCGCAACGAATACGTCTGTGCCGGAGCCGATCGCGCGCGCCCTGAGGCGGCTTATTCGCCGCGTGCGCGAGGTCGTCCTGCTCAGGGGCATCTCGGCCATCATCGCAACGGCCGCCTGCGCGCTCCTCATCATCATGGCCATCGACGCCAGCGTCATCCTCTTCTCCGACTGGGCTCGCTGGGCGCTCACCCTCTCGGCCTTCGCCGCCACGGGGGTGGCGGCCGTCTGGTACCTCATCATTCCGATCGCCAAGACGATCACACTCACGGGCATCGCCCGCGCCATCGAGGAACGCCATCCCGAACTCCAGGAACGCATGAGTTCGGCCATCGAACTTCTGACGAGCCGCGACATGCCCGAAATCCGCGGCTCGGAGGTCCTGATTGCCGCCCTGGCCGAAGAGGCCAAGCAGGATGCCATCCACGTGCGCCCGCGGGCGGAAGTACCCCTGAAGGCCGCACGCCCGTTCCTCCTGGCCGCCGCAGGCGCCATCGCCGTCTTCGTCGTGCTCCTCATCCTCTATCCGAACGCCCTGCGCCTGCTGGCCCGCGCCGTCGCGCCGTACCTGAACCTGCCGAACATCTCGGCCGACCAGTTGAGGGTGACCCCCGGCGACGCCATCTTGCCCGAAGGCCAGCGGCTCCAGGTCGAGGTGGCCGTGGCGAACCGCGCGGTCGGCGCCGCCGACTTCCGCAAACTCATGCCCGACGGCTCCGAGTCCGTCGAATCCATGAGCAACCTCCCCCCGGCAGACAACGAGGACCGGCGATTCATCATCACATGCCCACCAGCGGCAGAGACGTTCAAGTACCGCGTCCACTCCGGCGACGCACTCACCCGGTACTATACCGTCACGGTCGTCCCGCCGCCGGCCGTGCGGCGGCTCGAAGTCACCTACAATTACCCGGCCTACACCGGCCGCGACCCGTTTACCGAGACCGATAGTTCCGGCGACATCCGTGCGGTCGCCGGCACAACGGTCACCGTTTCGGCGGTGACGAACAAGCCCGTCAAGTCGGCCGACCTCCGGATCAACGGCCAGCCGGCACAGACGCGGGTCGAGATCGTCGCCGGGCCGGACGGGTCCACCGTCTGCCGGTTCCAGATGCGCCTTGCGCCGCGGATGCGCGGCCGCTGGGCAATGAACCTCAGCGACGAGTACGGCTTCAGCAACTCGACCGGCGAGCGCCTGATCGAGGCCCTGCCCGATACCCCGCCCACCGCCAAGATCCTTGCGCCCGAGAACCGCAAACTCCGCCTCAAGCCCACAGACCACCTGCCGGTCGGCTACGCACTGGCCGATGACTTCGGACTCCGCGCCGCCGAGTTCGTCGTCGAGACCGACAACCACAAGCACCGTGGCGTCGCCATACCGGTCCAGCCCGCCACAGGCGGCAAGCCCGCGCGCGTGGCCGCAGGCGAGTCGCCGCTGGAACTCGCCAAACTGCCGCTCCAGGGCGCAAGGCAATTCACCTTCCGCATCCGCGCGGTCGATACCCTCCCCGCCGACTCCAAGGGGCCGCAGGAAGGCTTCTCCGAAACGGTGACGGTTGAACTCGACCAGTCGGCCGCATCCTACGCCATGCAGATGCTTGGGGTCGAAGAGGCCATGATCCGCAAGGCTCTCGAAAAAATCCTCTTCGAACTCCGCAAGTCCAAGGAAGACTCCGCCCCCTTGCGAGACATGCTCCCCAAGGCCCCCGCCCTCAACCAGGAACTCACCCAGCGAGTGGACCGCATGAGAGAGCACCTCGGCATCGCCAAGGGAACCGTCGGCGATCTCATTCCCAAGGTGGCCGACGGAACGTTCACCGGCCTGATGCCGAAACTACAGGACCTTTCGGGCGAAGTCGATTCCGCCAACGACCGCTCCGGCCAGATCAAACTCTCCGAGACCCCGCAGGAGCGCGGCACGATGGGCCTCGAAACCGACCAGCACATCGACCGGGCCATCGCCATCGTCCTGGAACTCCTGAAACAGTTGAAGGAACTGGCCGACGCCGCCAAGTTGGCCCAGTCGCTCCAGGACCTCGCCGAGAAGCAGGCCGACCTCGCCGCCGACAAGGCCGAGGAGGAGCAGGGCCGGCAGGCCGCCGCCAACCCCGACTGGGCCAAGTCCGAGGCAGAGGTTGCTAGAGACGTCGGCAGCATGGTCAAGGACAACCCCACCGCCCTCCAGGCCCAACTCTCCAAGGACGCCGCCAAGGCGAAGGACCTTGCCGCGCAGGCCCGCGCGTTGGAGAAGCAGCAGAAGGACCTTGCCAAGGACACCGCCAAAGTCGCCCAGGACCAGCAGCAGACCACCAATGCCCTGGCGGCGCTGGCCGCCGAGCAGCGGGCCTTGGCCAATGAGTCCGCAGGCGAAAAAGTCGCCGCCGATCAGGCCAAGACCATGAGCAAGGCCGCGGACAATATCGCCGCCAACGCCCTCACCAAGGCCATCGACCAGCAGAAGGCCGCCGAGAACACCCTCGCACAGCGCGCGGCCGAGGCAACCAAACAGCCTTCGGGCCAGCAGCCTTCCGAAAAGCAACCAGCGGGTCAACAGCCTTCGGGCCAGCAGCCTTCCGAAAAGCAGCCATCGGGTCAACAGCCTGCCGGCCAACAGCCTTCCGAGAAGCAGCCATCGGGTCAACAGCCTGCCGGCCAACAGCCTACCGAGAAGCAGCCGTCCGGACAGCAGCCTGGCGGCCAACAGCCTTCTGGGAAGCAGCCGTCCGGCCAGCAACCTTCTGGGCAGCAGCCTTCGGGCCAGCAGCCTTCCGAGAAGCAACCATCGGGTCAGCGGCCCGCCGGCCGGCAACCGACGCCCGAGCAGGGGCAGAAGGCGGCCCAACTCGCACAGAAGCAGGCCGACATCCGCCAGAAGACCGAGGCGCTCCTCGCGCAGCAGCAGGCCGCGGCCGAGGCGGCGGCTCAATCGCAAATGGCTCGCCTCCAGGCCGAGCAGGCCAAGATCGCCCAGGAGGCCGCCAAACTCGCCCAGGACACAGCCCCTGTCGGCCCGCGGCCCGCCCAGACCGCCCAGGAGGCCGCGCAGAATGCAGGCGAGGCCGCCGCCGAGATACCGTCCAACATCCCCGAGGCCGCGAAGGATGCCACCCAGGCCGGCCAGCAACTGGCCTCACTCACCAAAGACCTCACCCAGCAATCAGCCAAGCAGGCCGCCGGCGAGAAGTCTGCTGGCGAAAAGGCCGGCGGAGAAAAGGCCGGCGGTGAGAAAGCGGGCGGCGAAAAGGCTAGTGGTGAGAAGGCCGGTGGCGAAAAGGCCGGCGGTGAGAAGGCCGGTGGCGAAAAGGCCGGCGGTGAGAAGGCCGGTGGCGAAAAGGCCGGTGGCGAAAAGGCCGGCGGCGAAAAGGCCGGCGGAGAGAAGGCCGGCGGTGAGAAGGCCGGCGGCGAAAAGGCCGGTGGCGAAAAGGCCGGCGGACAGGAAGCAGGTGGCCAGGAGGCCGGCGGCGGGCAGGAGGCCGGGGGCGGCCAGGAGGCAGGCGGCGGGCACCCGTCTGCCGGCGAGGTCGGACAACTCGCCGAGCAGGCCGGCGACCTCGCCAAACGCCAAGATGAGGTCGCCAAGCAGTTGCAGGCCCTCGCTGCCGGCCAGGTGAAGCAGGCCCTCACGGCCGAGCAGCAGGCCATCCAGGCACAGACGACCGACCTGAAACAGGAGACCTCCGCCCTTGCCAAGCGAGCCCAGGAAATGGCCCCGCAAAGCCCGGCCGCCAGCCAGGCCCAGCAGGCCACGGGCGATTTGGGCCAGGCGCAGCAGGCCGAGAAGCAGGCCGAGCAGGCGATGGCGTCCAATCAGCCGCAGAACGCCGCAGGGCCGCAGCAGTCTGCCGCCCAGCACCTTGCCGCCGCCGCCGACGCCCTCAGCAACATGGGCCAGAGCCTTGCCCAGGCGGCCGGTCAGGCGCCGGCCTCCCCCAGCCCAATGGGTCAGCCGCTGGCCGACGCCTATGGCGCCACCAGCGAGGCCGCGCAAAGCCAGACCGCCGCCGACGCGGCCGCTGCCGCCGATGCCATGGCCGCCGCAGCAGCCAAGGCCATGGGTCAGGCGCAGGCGATGGGCGCTGCGCCGGTTCCCGGCCAGGGCCTCATGCCCGGCATGCAGCCGGCGCCGTCGAACGATCCGAAGAAGGGCATCGGCGCGGTCTCCATCAGCCTGACGGCCGCGAAACTCGAGGCCCTCGGCATCAAACTCTCCGACTGGGCGCGGCTGCCCGGCGAACTCCGCAACCAGATCCTCCAGGCCGCCGAAGAGGCCGGCCCCGAAGAATACAGGTCGCTCATTAAGCGGTACTTCCAGCAGGTCGCCAAGCGCGGCGGCGCCGAAAATGAGGGTGGGCCATGATCACCTTTAAGACCCTTGCGCGATTCCGACGGCACGCCGTGCGGGCGATGCTCGCGGCGACGGCGGCCGCCGTCCTGATAGCGGCTGTCCCGGCGAAGGCCCGGGCCGACCAGGCCTCGGGGGCACTGGCCAAGTTCCAGGAGGCGCTCGACCAGTCGCTCGACAAGGCCCTCGCCTTCCTTGCCAAGGAACAGCAGAAGAGCGGCGCGTGGTCGCGCGACGGCAGCATGCGGAACGTAACGGGCATCACCTCGCTGTGCCTCATGGCCTTCCTGGCTAAGGGCCACACCCCCGCCGTCGGGCCGTACGGAGACAACCTCAACCGCGGCATCGACTTCATCCTCGACTCGCAGCAGTCCAACGGCATGCTCGTCCGCGGCAACGACGGACATGGACCGATGTATAGCCATAACATCTCGACCTTGATGCTCTCCGAGGTCTCCGGAATGGTGGACCCGAAGCGCCAGCGGCGGATCGATACGGCCCTGGCGCGGGCGCTGCGGGTCATCCTGGCGGCACAGAAAATGCCGAAGGACCCCACGGCCGAAGGCGGATGGCGATATCAGTGCGACAGCCGCGACAGCGATATCTCCTGCACCGGCTGGGCCATCATGGCCCTGCGCTCCGCACGCAACAACGGCGCCGCCGTCCCGAAGGAGGCCATAGATCGCGGCATCGCCTACGTCATGCGGTGCCACGACCGCTCCGAGGGCGGATTCTGCTATCAGCCAGGCCAGCGCCCAGGCTGGGGCCGCACGGGCACGGCACTCCTCTGCCTTGAACTGACGGGCCGCCACCGCGACCGCTACGCCTTGATGGGCGGCGAGTGGGTCCTCAAGCACCTGCCCCAGCGCGTCGGCGACGGCGAGCACTTCTCGTACTCAATGTACTACTGCTCGCAGGGCATGTTCCAACTCGGCGACGACTACTGGGACCGCTGGGCCGCACGCATGTATGACATCATGCTCAAGGCCCAGGATAGGGAAGGCCGCTGGCCGCTCACCGGCGAGAATGAAGGCGAAGGCGGCTACTACTACACCACGGCCATGGCCGTCCTGGCGATGAGCGTTCCGTACCGGCAGTTGCCGATCTACCAGCGGTGATTCGGCGCGACAATCGGGAATCAATCGCAGGGGCGGCCAGGCGGTCGCCCCCGTGCCTGCGCGGCGCGATCGGGCCAATTTCCTTGACAAATCGCGCGTGTCGGCGAAAATAATCCGTCTAAGGCGCGGGGGCGTAGCTCAACTTGGTTAGAGCATCGGATTGTCGATCCGAAGGTTGCGGGTTCGAGCCCCGTCGCCCTCGCCAACCAGATTGTTGAGCCGCCGGGAATCCCGGATTCCGGCGGCCTTCTCATTCATGTCTGCGGACCGGCAATCAGCCCCACGCCATCGTGGGCGTGGAAGCACGCGGGAATAACATATTCCCGCGTTACCTTTGCCCGCGGATTGAGTTTAATGGTACGAACCGGTCAGCCGCACTCCGAGGTGGAGGTTGCGGCTGCACGGTGAGAGGAGACCAGCCATCCTGGTCAGCGAACAGGTACTGGAATCGAAGGATGCAGCCGAGGTTTTCCTGACGGCGGTGCCTCGCCAGTCGCGGCCGGTCCCGCAGCAGGCCTCTCGGCTCCTCAAGGCCGTTGCTGACGTCCTCAAGGCCCGCGGCGCACGGCTCCTCCACGAGCGCATCTTCGCCACGACCTCGGCGGTCGAGACGGTGCTGGCCGCGCGCCGCGAGGCGTACGGCTCGCTCGACGACGGGGTTCCGCCGATCATGCTGGCCGTGCCGCAAGGCCCCTGCGGCGAGATCATGGGCGTCCAGGTCCACGCCGTCTGCTCGGCCGAGCCGGGCAGGATCGTGCGCCTCGGCAAGAAGTCCGTGGGCCGCATCGCCACCGTCGCCGGACTCGACTACGTTGCCCTCTCGGGCCTCGTTGCGCCGGACGCCGGGGCGAAGCCGGCGCAGGCCCGCGCGATCTTCGAGAAAGCCGAGGACGCCCTGGCCACCGCCGGCGGCGACATGCACTCCGTCGCACGCACCTGGCTATGGCTCGGCGACATCCTCCCCTGGTATGACGAGTTCAACCGCGTCCGGAACGGCTTCTTCACGGAGCGCGGCCTGCTGGACGGCAACCTGGGCGGCAGCCGCCTCCCGGCGAGCACGGGCATCGGCGTCGGACCCGCGGGGCCGGCCGCATGCGCACTTGATGTCATCGCCGTCGTCGGCAAGCGGGCCTCCATCGAATACTTCCATGATGCGGGGAACCAGAGGTCGCCGTTCCATTACGGCTCGGCGTTCTCGCGCGCGGCACGCGCCAGCACGCCGGCCGGCCACACCGTCTATGTCTCGGGGACGGCGGCCATCGACACCGCCGGCCACACGGCCCACATGGGCGATTCGCGCGGCCAGATTCACATGACGATCGAGAACGTCCGGGCGGCCTTCCGGCACGCCGGATGCAAGGACGCCGACGTGGTCCAGGCGCTTGCTTACTCCAAGACTCCGGAGGTCGAGAAGGTGTTCCTCGACGGCTGGAAGGACCTGGGCTGGCCGTGCATCTCGGTCCAGGGCGACGTTTGCCGCGACAACCTTCTGTTTGAGGTCGAGGCCACCGCCTGCCCCGAGTCGCGCAGGGTCTAGCCCATCTGACCTGGCTGGCACGGCTCGATGACCACGGCCGTGCCGTAGCAGAGCACTTCAGTGGCGCCGTTGGCCACATCCGAGGCGTCATACCGCAGGCCGATGACGGCATTGGCGCCAAGTTCCGCGGCATGCCGGAGCAGAAGGTCAAACGCCTGCTGGCGGGTCTGCTCGCACATCTCGGTATAGGCGCCGATCTTCCCGCCGATGATGTTCTTGAGGCCGCCCAGGATCCCCTGTGCGATGGTCGGCGACCGCACGATGATCCCGCGCACGAGGCCCTTGTACTCCCTAATGCGACAGCCCTCAATCGTGAACGTCGTCGTGACCTGGATTCCCATGCGAGGCTCCTTTCGTTGTCTGTCTCTGGTCGCCAATGATGGATTCACGGCTTTCATCGAGATGCCGGATGTACTCGGAGATGTTCTCGTCTTCCTGGGCCTGCCAGCGCCTGCGCTTCTGGAGAAAGTGCCGATATTTTGCGAGGCCCTCCCCCTGTAAGCCCTCCGCGTAGTCGCCGAAGCACGGGACACCCAGATCGATCCACATGGCGATGCGGTCGAGTTCCTCCGCAGGCAGTTTCGCGCCGTAGTGTCCCTCATCAAGGATGGAGATAAGTTTACTCTTGACAGCCCCCGCCGAGTACGGCGGCAGCATACTCGGCTCTGACTGCGGGTTGACCCAGTCGGACACCCTGCGGTTCGCCAGCGCTCGGTACGCCGGGCTCCACGCCCCAGGCGCGCCCGCGAGGCTGAAGGACGGCTTGACGTCGGCTGCCGGCGGCGCGGACGCGGCGACGGCCGGAACCGGGGCGACGGCGGTGGCGGTGCTCTTGCCGGGGTCCACCATGCGGCCGGGCTCATCCAGGTAATGGCAGCGGGTGCAATGGCGGTCGAGGATTGGCTGGATTTCCCGCTGGAACGAGAAGCCGCGAGGCCCAGCGCTCGCGGGCCGAAGCAGCTGCGGCCCCGCGCGCATCGCCTGCGTCACGGTCATCACCGGCGGGGCGCTGTTTCTCGTCTCGTGGCAGCCCACGCACGACTGGTTCTCGCCTGGCTGAAGGGTCGTCCAACTGCGCATGGTCTGGACCGCGCGGCCTTTCTCGTCGAGGGCCTGGAAATAGACGGGCGTCCGCGCGGGAACGACGAAGCAGGCCGAGCCGTCCTCGTACACGGGCGCCGTGCCGAGGACGATCTTCACGTCCCACGCGCCCTGGATTGAGATCGGGGTGCTGATGAGCGCCCCGCCCGCCGGTCCTCCGTTGTGGTTGCTGCCGACGCCGGCCGCGCGGTACTCAAGGGCCACCACGCGCAGGCTGCGGATCGTGCCGCGCGGCACGCCGGCCAGGCCCGGCCCGGCATAGACATCCTGCATGAAGATCGTGCCTGTCGATTTTCGATAATCCACCATGCTCGGTCTTATGGGCGGCGGCGGCCGCGCGGCAAGCGGAATCGGCTGGTTGCACGAGATGCCCGCATCCCGCGCGAGGAGTTCCCGCCGCCCGTCGGCCGCAACCCAGTAGATGGCGAAGTGGCGGTTCAGGGGCCCCGGGACCACCGCCGGCCTCATCGTCACCAGGAATTCCGTCTCGCTCAACGGATACGGGTACTGGAACTGGTCGCCCGTCTGGCCGTACTTGTCGATGCGGACGGCCTCGGTCGGGCGGACGGGTGCGATGAGTTGCGCGCCGCCGGCCTCCTCGCGGCCGCGCGAAAGGTCCAGGATGCCCAGCCACCCGTTCTGTCGCGTGTGATGGCCCGTGAAGATGGAGACGATCTTATCTGTCCCCGGAATTGCGCGGGCATGGAGGATCGTCGTCGGGAACCACGAGTTGTTGCCATAGACGGCCGCCTGGGCCGTCCCGTCCGTGTACATCTGGAACAGGCCCTGCGGAAATATCTGGCCGCGGTCGTTGTACTCCCAGCGGGTGTAGAGGATGCGGCCGTCGGGCGTGACGGTCGGGAAGTTCGTGTGGACCTGGTCGAAGCCGAGCCGCCGCAGATACCGCCCGTCTCGGTCGCAGGTGTAGAAGTTGGAGACCTCGGTCCACCAGCAATCGACGGTCTGGACGCAGCGGGTGGAGTTGAAGATGATGTCGCCGCCGGGGAGGTATGCCCCCTCGTAATCCGCGAAACCCAGGCCGGACGTGAGTTGCCGCACCTGGCCGTCGGCCACGGTCATCTCGTAGAGGTGATAATCGTCCTCGCGGTCGGACTTCTTCCATGCGAAGAGGATGCGCCCGCCGTCGTACGAGACGTCCGGGTCGCGGATCACGCCTTTCGGGTCGTCAATCAGCGTGCGCACCGTGCCGTATCGGCCGGCCATCTGGAGGATGCAGAGCGCCGAGCCGGGCTGGAAATGCCGCTCCGCCTGGGCATCCGACTGCCCCTCGGTATAGGCATAGTGCGATCCGCCCATGTCGAAGTGCTTCGTGAATACGACGCGGCGGAGCGCGGCCAGGTGCGGCGCGAGGCGGGCCTCGCGGCGGCGGTCGCACGCGGTCCGGTACAGGTCGAGCCATCGCGGGTCGCTAGCGGGCACGGAGGACTGCATCAGGTCCTCGAAGCGGGCCGCCAGGTCGCGCCCGGCGCGCCCGAGTTCATCGATGGGCCGCCGCACGACGGGCGGTTGAAGTGCGCCGCCGGCGTAAAGTGCGTCCTGCGCCGCCCAGTCCTGAGTGATGATTGTGTCGGCGGCCGCCGTGGCAGACGCATCGGCATCAGCCGCCCTGCCCTGCGCGGCCAGGAGCGCAGGAATCGCGGCGAAAAGAAAGGCCGGCCCAAAGCGCAAGGCGCGGCTCATTGGACCACCGGCTGATACCACAGGGACCGCCAGTAGGCCTGGTCCGTTGCGTACGGGTCGATAGGATCATTTGGACCGATGTTCATGGGAAGGACGCCGTACTTCTTCATCTCGCGGACGTAGTCGGCGTTCGGGCGGAAGCCCGGCATGTCGAACCGCTTGACGTCGTCGAGCCATTTCTTGGCATCGCGGATCATCCCCAGGATCTTCTGGTAGTCGGGGTCCTTCGCATCCGCAAAGACCGGCGGCGCCTGGGCGGTCGGGCCGACTTGCGCCTTGGCCTGACACGTGCCGTAGCCGCCGGCCGCCTGCGCCAGCGGCCCGAGGAGCATCAGCGACTTCTCGGGCCGCGTCAGGTTGTACACGATGTGCCGCGAGCGGTTGCCCGCATCATGCGAGGGCGAAAGCGGAAGCACCGAAGCGCCGGCGTGGCACCGCCCGCAGCGGCGCTGGATGGCCTCGGCGGCGGCAGCCACGCTCGGCCAGCCCGCATCATTCCGCTCGACGTTGTTCTCGATGTACCGGCCGATCATGCCGTTGCCCACCGCAGCATACGTGCCGGGGTATGCCGCCCCCGATTCGATCCAGTAGCGGACCGTCTTGCGTTCCTGCTCGGTGACCTTGACCTCGTAATGGCCGGGTTCGATCATCTTCATAAGCGGGCTGGCCGAAGCGCCGATGGATCGCGGCGGGCGGTTGGCGAAGGCGTTGCGGCCGTCGGCAATCTGTTTCCTATCGGTAAGAGTGATGTAACTATGGGAATACATTGGGCCGCGGTCGCCGGAGAGGATCGCGCCGCCGTCGCGCTTGTCGTAGTCGTGGCACTTCAGGCAGTGGCGGTCGAGGATCGGCTGGATGTCGCGCGGAAAGTCGATGACGTCGGGCACGCCGGCCACCGGCTCGATGCGGCTGGGCGGGCGGCGAAGGGCCAGCAGGTTCGCGCCGGTCGGCCCCAGGCGGCTGCGTTCCTCGTGGCAGCCGAAGCAGCCCACGGTCTCGCCCGGCATGATGGAGCAGAAACTCTGCATACGCTTGACGGCCCGGTCCTCGGCATCCATCGCCACGAAGAAGATGCTCCTCAGGGCCGGCACCTCGAAGTACGCCGAGCCGTCCGGTTCGACCGGAACCGTGCCCACGATGCGCTCCAGGATGAACGTTCCTCCGCGTGTGATCGGCTCCATGCCGCCCGAGTAATGCACGGGCATGGGCAGCGTTTCGAGGATGAGGAGTTTACGGATTTCGCCTGGCCGCACGCCCTCCATGTTGCGGCCGAAGGTCACATCGGCCAGGACCATGCGGCCCGTGCCGCTCGCCGGGTTGGTGCGCGGCGCCGGCATCGGCTCGCGCGGTCGGGCGACCAGGGGGCGCGGCTCGTGGAGTTCCAGCCCATCGGTGGGCCTGCACAGCAGTTGCGTGTTCCCCGCGCCGTCAAGCAGGTGGATTCCGTCCGGCGCGGCAACGAGGAAGCAGTCCGCGGAGAACGCGTACGGGTCGCGGAAGTCCCCGCGGCGGCCGATCTGGCGGGCCATCGACGGGATGTCCGGCCCGGCGTCCGGATCGACGATGGTCACCGGTCCCATGTGCTCCTTGCGTCCGTGGCCGGGCGAGAAAATCGCGACCACCTTGTTGGTGCCCGGAATGGGCTTGGCGTCGATCATCACGATGCCGGGGTGAAAATTCCCGTAATAGACCATTTGCCCGGTGCCGTCGGGATTGGTCGTCCAGAGGTGGTGATAATGGACTTGGCTTCGGTCCACGTACTCCCATCGCTGGTAGAGCACCCGGCCATCCGGCAGCGGCCA
>CAYGWP010000300.1:0-8491 GCA_964353455.1 uncultured Anaerolineales bacterium | reverse complement strand
CTGAACTCGGCCAGCAGGCCGTCTTGCTGTCCGCCGCCAAACGTCGGCTGAAGGGCGTCGGGAGTGACCGGGAAATCGCGCGAACTGGTGCTTCCCACGATCCAGATATTGCCCTCCTTGTCCACGGTCGGCATCAGCAGGTTCTCGCCGCCCGTTCCGCCTACGCGGGTGGAGAAGACGAACCGCTTGCCATCGGCGGAGAGTTTGGTCACGAATCCGTCACCCGTGCCCTTCGGTTCGCGTTGAAAGACGCCTTCGGTGGTCGGGAAATCCGCCGATTGGGTAACGCCGACCAGAATGAAGCATCCGTCCGGCGTCAGCCAGGGCCGGTGCTCGGCGAACTCGTTGCCCTTGCCTCCCAGGTAGGTGGCGTAGAGGATACGGCTTCCGTCGTTTGAGAGTTTCGCCAGGTAGCAGTCCGACTGGCCGCCCAGATTGGGCTGCGGCGCGCCGGCGGTCACGGGGAAATCCGCCGACTTAGTGTGGCCGGCGACATAGATGTTGCCGGCCGCATCCAACCTTGCGCCCATAATGGCGTCGTCCTCGCCCGTCCCCCCGAGGAACGTTCCGAAGACCAGCCCGGAGCCGTCGGGCTTCAGTTTCACGATGGCCGAGTCTCTCGGCCCCTTGAGACTGGGCTGCACGACGCCCGGGGTGGTCGGGAAGTCGGGCGAGGGCGAGGTGCCCACCACAACCACGCTATCGTCCTTGTCCATGGCTAGCCCCCCGCGCGGGGACTCGTTGGCAGAGCCGCCGACATAGGTACACCAGATCAGATTGGTGAGGTCGGGCGAGATCTTCGCCACGAGCATGTCCACCGCGCCGCCAAACTTCTTCTGAAAGCAGCCGGGCGTGGTCGGAGCGTCCGCAGAGCGGCTCAGGCACGCGATCACGATATTGCCTTTGCTGTCGAGTTCCATGCCGTACACGCTTCGTTCCTGTTTTGAGCCGCCGAAGTAGGTGGCCGCCAGAATCTTCCCGCCGTCGGCGCTCAGGCGGGCCAGATACAAGTCTCCGCCGACGATGCCGTCGAACCCGGCAGTCGGGGCATCCCCCGCGTAGTTGGGCTGAAAGCAGCCGGGAGTGGTTGGCAGGCCACTGGAGCAGACGTGCACGCCGACGAGCACCGAGCCATCAGGGTACACGATGATCTCGCGCGCTTCCTCATAGTGTTTGCCGCCCAGGTAGGTCGCGTAGGCGATCTTGAACCGCCCTTCCGCGGCCAACGCCACCGTTGTTGCCATCAGCGCTACGACCATCGAGAGAGTCTTGAGCATTCCCATGGCGATCTCCTTCTCCTCTCGGGACGCTACAGTTCCCAGCCCTTCCGCCGCTCACACGTAAGCAGCGCGCTGGGCATGACGTCCACGTACCACTTGCCGCGTCCGCCCACGCCGATCAGAGCGACGTTCAGTTTCACGTTGGCCGCATGGGTGCGCGCGGACCAGGGATCGGCAAGGATGACCAGCCCTGCGCCGCCCATGCCTCACGTCTCATTTCGCCTTATCGCCCTGGCGCCAGACCGGCGGGCCGCCGAGCGGGGCCTTGTCCTGCGGGCCGACGGAGATCGTGAATCCGCCCGGCCGCGCGCCTTGGATCGTCGAGGGCGTCTTCGGGTCCGGCGCCGCCTGCCACCGCCACTCATCCGTGAAGTTCCGTCCGGTGACGGTTACCACGGCGGCGGCGTCATCGGTCGCCTTCATCTCAAGGTCGAGTTTCGCGTGGTTCCACGGGTTGAATGCCGCGGCAATGCGAAGGCGCGGGGCGCGGGCCGTGAGCGACAACTGCTTGTATCCGAGCGGTGTGCCGCGACTCTCGGCTGCCGAATCGCCGATTGCCGCCGCGAACTCGCGGTCGGCCACCACGCGGAAGGGGCACGCGGCGGCGGCAGGCTGTGGACTGGAGACTGGAGGTTGAGGGCTGGGGCCTGGAGACTTCCCTACAGCCTCAAGCCTCCAGCCTCCGGCCTCCTTCTCAACCTGCGGCCCCTGGACGAGCCAGGTGAACTCCGCCTCCTTCGGGGCGCGGATATCGTCCAGAACCAGGATGTACCCGCCGCGGACCCAGATGAAGGCGCGGCGGAACCGCTCAAGGCCGTCGTACATGCCGGCGGCCTCGCCCTCGGCCACGACCACGTCGCCCGTGTCTTTCCACGTTGTGAGCGTGGCAAGGGAGGCCATGTCAACGTTCCTGAGCGGCTGCGTCCAGCCGCCGCCCTCTCCGCGCTGGCCCTTGCCGTTGACGAGGATGGTGTTGTGGGAGCGCGTCAACTTCTTGGCGGCGTAGCGGTCGTCGTCGGCGAGGAACTGGCCGCCGGCGAAGATCGTGAACATGTTGGCGTCCGGGTCGTCGTGGGCCACGTTGATGTAGCGGAAGTTGCCGGCGTTTCGATATTCGTTGAGTTTGCGGCCGCCGTAGGGTCCGCACTTGAACATGGCGGCAACGTTGCCGGCCGCCCATCCGTCGCGCAGGGTTGCCATGCCGAGGTCGGGGAAGAGGACGGACTGCGGCAGGCGGTCGATGGAACCGCCCGTAAGGGTCGGGTCGAGCCAGATAAGGGAGAACCAGCCGTACATGAACGGGTTCTGCCCGGTCTCGAAGAACCTCCAAAGCCCCGCCTGCTGGTCGGCCAGCCGGTTCTTGGCGGCATATCTGAACATGTAGTTATTGATGAACCCAAGTCCGCCGCTGTCGCCGTACGGGAACGCATCCTTCAGGCCCGGCGCCAGCGTCTGCATCCGGAAGAGGGGGGCGTACTTGAAGAACGGGTGCTCAAGGAACCGCGTGCCGAGGCACCGGTCCGAGGAGTCCATCGCCATCGCCAGGTACGGCCCGCCGAAGATCATGTAAGATGCCGACTCGTGGCACGTGCCGTCCTCCGGCAGCCAGTCGTTGATGAACTTAAGTTCCTTGGCGGTCTCGGCGGTTATCCAGTCGGCATCGGGCGTTTCTCCGCTCACCGCCAGGACGGATAGTGCCAGCCCCGCATCCCGATGGAAGCGGTGGTTGTTCTGCGGGTCAGGCTGCCAGTAGTGCGTGCCGGCAAGTTTCATAAGGTGCCCGGCGTGGTACATTCGCCGGGCCTGAAGGAGGATCTTCCTGCGCATCGTATCGCGGAGCGCCGGGTCCAGGTCGTCATACAGCCAGTCGTAGGCCAGGGCCGCCCCGACCATGATGTTGGCGGCGCCCATTCCGCAATCGCGTTCCTTGCCGGTCTCCCAGTTTTCGAGTTCCGCGAACTTCTTAAGGTACCCTGCTGCCGCCTCGAGCGACTCCTTGCGGCGCGTAAGCACGTAGTCGAGGGCGACGGTGGGCAGGCGCCACATGCCTTGTCGCTGGGCATCTGTGGCATCGGTCAGGAACTTGGTGTCCTCCGGCGGCTTGCAACTCGGCAGGTAGGCCATGAGTTGCTCGACGAAGATTTTCCCCTGGGGCGTCTCGGCCAGGCGCTTGATCCGCGGCACGTCCTCGGCCGTGAAGAGCAGCCGCGGGTGCTTGCCGCGCACGGCCGGCACGAGTTCCACCGCCTTCTCGACCGGCGGGTCCTTGTCGGGGACGACCGGCGGCGGCGGCGGGGGGGGGACCGGCACGACCTTCATCGGCCCGCCGGGCTGGATAGTGATGTCATCTACCCAGACGGTCTGCTGCTGGTCCTTCGAGGAGTCGCCGAAGAGTGCCACGCCCGAGAAGCCCTTGATCTGCGTGCGGTTCCAGTCGAAGGCGGCGGTCTTCTTGTCGTCGAACTTTATCACCAGGCCCTTCTCGGCGTCGAAGTCAAACGTCCACTTGTGCCAAAGCGTCTGGCGCTTCAGTCGCGAGTGCTGCACGCTGAACCACATTTTCTGGTCCGAGTCGGACGCGACGTAGGTGTCGCCGCCCGACAGGTATGGAGCGTAGATGATGCCCATGACGAGGACGCGGCCGTCCTTCTGCATGATGCCCCATCGCGGGCCGACGCGACGCTCCTTCAAGTCCTTCGGGTTGGCGAGTTCCTCGTACACCCACATCTCGACCTTGCCTGAGGCGTCGGTGTCGCTGAACTTCTTGACGGCCTTGCCGCCGGGTCCGAGTCGAAGCGCCCCGCCGCCGGCGCCGGCGTGGTTCTTCGATGCGTCGATGGCCGCATCGCCGGTCACGGTCCAGCCGCTGAGGGCGGCGGCACCCGCCTTCGCGAAGCCCGCTTCGGCGGGCGAAGGAAGGTCGTCGAATGTGAACTTTTCCTCGGCCGACGCGCCACAGTATGCGGCGGCGGACACGAGGCCGATCATCGCGGCCAGACTCAGCATCTTCATCCGAACGCCTCCTTGTGCCGGCCGTGAATTGACGGGAATTCCCCGGTGCCGGCGTGTTTAATGGTAAAACCCGGACTTGCCAATCGTGGGACGAACATTCGGAGAACCATGATGCCCGCGCGACGTCTCAATTGCATCTGTTTTCTGGCGTGGACGGTCATCCTGACATCCGCGCCGGCCGCAACCGCCCTTGCCGCAGCCGCAGATACCGCCCAGGTCGATCTCGCGACTGAGGAAAGTGCTGGCGGCGTCCCGGACGGCCTCACGATGCGGGCACGCATCGCATCCATCAAGCCCGCCGAACCGGTGGGCATTGCGTGGCGGCATGGGGGCGAGGGGCTCGGCGGCGAGGTGGTGCGCGGGGTGCTCGCGCCGAAACTGGATGTCGGCGAATGGTCGCCGCCTGTCCCGGTCAAGTCGTTCGTCGCCCGCCCTCAGGACTGGCGGGGGAAACTCTTCCTCACCTTTACGACGGCACGGACCCGCCAGGACGGAGGGCGGGGCAGGGGGCAGGCGCAGCCTGAGGCCCAGACCGACGTGGAGTTCGAGTTCGAGTTCTCTTACGCCGGGAAGGTCGTCAAGACCTTCAAGGAACTCGGCCCGGACGGCGGCACAGCCGGCATCGTCATTCCGGCCTACCGCCTGACAGCAGGCGTGACGCCGGCCGACCCAAAGTTTCTGGACGACCTCACCGGCATCCTGGAGTACGCCCGTCGCCGGACCGAGATGCTTGAGAAGTTCCCGTGGGCCGCGCAGCCGGTGCCGAAGAAGTTCATGATCATCACCGATGTGGGCGGATACGGCCAGGGCAGCGGCTACGGCATCCGCACGACCAACAAGGCCGTCGTCGAAGTCGAGTGCCGCGCCCTCAGGCAGTTGGGCGTCAACGGTCTGCGCTCGGCTCCGGCATTCCTTGCGGAGATGGCGGCCAAGGGCGAGGGCTACGCGAAAGGCCTGGGGCGCGGCCACGACATCGGCATTGCGGGCTATCCCGTGCCGGCGTACCGCGAGGGGCGCAAGGACAACGATCCGCAGGCGGGGTGTCCGTTCGGGAGCGGCGTTGCGGCCCTCCAGCAGGCGGGCGTCGAGCAGGCTCTGGCCGAGATGCTCGCGATTACAGTGCCGGAGGTCTATGGCCTGACGGTCGATGAGATCGGGGCGGTCGTTGACCGCTCGCCTGAGGGGAAGGGCCACCTGGCCGTCTGTCCGCGGTGCGCCGAGGCGTTCCGCGAGTACCTGAAAGGGCAGGGCCTTTCGCCGGGCGACTTCGGCGCCGCCGACTGGTCGGCCGTCAAACCCGTGGAACTTCCCGCCAAGGGCGGGCCGGGGCCGGATGTCTCGAGCAAAGGTCCCGCCCTTGCGGCCTACGAGACGCGGATGTTCCTGAACTGGGCGTGCGCCCGCCTCTTTACGCCGCTGCGGGACGCCTGCGCGAAGGCGAACGAGGCGAAGCGCCAGGCCGTCGCCGCCGGCCGGCTGGACAGCCCCGCCGCAAAGCAACCATATATCTATTCCTATGCCCTTCGCGGCAACACCTTCCTCATGAAGGGCCACAGCCTCGACTTCTTCGACTTCTATCGCAACGCCGACAACGCCTTCGTCTATGAGACGAGTAACCGCGACCCGCGCATCTGGCAGTGGGATAGTTACCTTTGCGACGTCGGCCGCGTGGTCTCGGCCCGGCAACGCCTGGCGTTCGGCATTTATGTGAAGCCCCATCGCGGCGCGCCCATCCAGCGTGCCCTTGCCGCGGCGGGCCGCGGCGCGACGATGATCTACTGGTACACATACGGCCCCGACTATAAGAAGGGTGACTCGTTCTCGCAGAGCCCGGAGGCGCTGGCCCTGGCGAGCCGCGCGGCACGCCTCCTGGGCCGGTCAGAGGACGTCATCTACGGCGCCGCCTGGACCGCCCCGGCGCAGGTTGCCGTCGTCAAGCCGCGCACAACCGAGATATGGATGGGCCTCCTCGGCGACCCCGCCGCCCAGGCCGCGTGGGAGAACGCCAAGTGGATTTACACGGCCCTCGCGCACGCCCACATCCCCGTGGATGCGATCGACGAGGTGATGATTGCCCGCGACGATCTGGCGCGGTACAAAATCATTTATGTAAATGGCACGCATCTTACCCGTGCGGCGGCCGAGAAACTGGCCCGCTGGGTCGAGGCCGGCGGCACGCTCTACACGAGCGGAGGCGGATGCGCCCGCGACGAGGCCAACCAGCCGCTGGCGGCCCTCGCGGCGGTACTCGGACTGGAGTCGCGCACCGCGCCCGAGATGTACTATCGCATCACCCTCTACGGGGCCAGCGGCCTGGAGCCGTACGGCGATGCGCGAAACGTCATCGCGCCCGTGCCGGATGCCGCGAAGGTCGCCGCCGGCGCGATGGGCGGCGCGCTGAAGCCGGTCGTCGGGCGGGAGGTCCTCAAGCCCAGGCAGGGGGCGGAGGTAGTCGCCCGGTTCGCCGACGGCGCCGCAGCCGCTATCCGCAACACCTGCGGCAAGGGCCAGGCGTACACGGTCGGCTTCTTTCCCGGCCTGGAGTACAGTGCAGCCGTCCGGACCGACACGTTCGATATGTCGAAAGATTTTGATGCGGGCATCCGAAGTTACGTTGCCGCGCCGGCCCTTGCGCTCGTGAAGCCGGTGGTCGATGCCTCGCAGCCGGCGGTAGAAGGGCTGCTCGTGAAGAACCCCGAAACGGGCCGCCAGGCCGTCATCCTGATGAACTGGACTTACCGCGTCGCGGGGTCAAAGACCGTGGGTCGCGGCGCGCGGCCGGTGATAAGCCACGTTGCCTTCAAGGACGTGAAGGTTACGGTCCGCGGCGCGGGCGCGGCCAAGAAGGCCGTCTCGGCCGCGCTCGATAAGCCGTTTGCGGCGGAGACCGCCGCCGACACGCTCACCGTTACCATCCCCGAACTCGCCGAGGGGGACGTGCTGCTGTTGGAGTAACGCGCCGCAGGGCGTTTCTCGCCTGCTACTGCTCTGTTACTCATCAAGTGGGGAGTAGCCGGGTGGCATGGTCACCCGCTGTTGGGTGACCATGCTTCCGGCGGCAAACATGGTCACGCAAAGGCGCGTGACCATGCCACCCATCAATTGACGAGTAACGCAGCACTACGGTGTGTTGCTGAGTTCGATGTTGTCGAGGTAGAACGCCGCCTTTCCCGTGGCGGTGCTCGAGAAGCCGAGCCACTCGATTGTCTTCCAGTCGGGGCTGCCGCTGGGGATGTTCTTGAACTCCGTGGCCTCTTGGCCGGGGAGTTTGACCGAGAGGTCCCATGTGCCGGTCGATTTTGAGCCGAGGCCGGCGGTCATCTCGAAGTGGATCCACTGGCCTGTCGGGAGGTCCATCGTCTGGGCCTTGCCCCTGCCGATGCGGACCTTGGAGTTCTCGACCGCGATGGTCGGGCCGACGCGATACGGCTGTGCGTTGTCGCGCCACTCCACGAACATGACCGTGGCCGGCTCGATCCTCAGGTCGAACGCCAGCCGCGTCGTGCCGCCGGTGTGATGCGGGTTCCAGTAGAAGTGCGGGTTGAAGGCGGCGGCAAGGCCGGGGGCATCGACGACCTTGAGGGAGTGCTTGCCGCTCGCGGCGGTTTCATCGGTCACGGCGACCGAATCGCCCTTGCCCTCGACCTGAACCATGTCGGCCTTGACCTTCGAGCCGACCTTCGCCAGTTCAAAGTCCATGCGGAATGCCAGCGGCGGCGGGGGAGGCGGGGGCGGCGGCAACTCAATCGCCCCGTACGTCTCGCTTGACGCCAACTTCACCCACGCGGGGTCTCCATACACGCCCGCCTTGGAGTAGTCGAACGGTTTGAAGCCGACCTTGAGCGCGGGTGAGTCGGCGGCAAGGTGGAAATCGCACTTGGCGGGGTCGGCGAACTTCGGGTCGGCGATGATGGAGTGCTGGTCCTGGCCGGCCTTCTGCCACTCGGCGAGGGACTTGCCGGCGAAATCGACCGGCTTGCCGGCGGCGTTCCAATAGACGTTCGAGTCCATCTTGAACTTATCGTCCCGCCAGTTGCCGTGGAGGAGCGGCCCGTCGGTCCAATAGACGATGTTCCGCTCGAAGGTGAACGAGAGGTGCGGCTCGGCGCGGCTGCGCTGGATCTGCCCCACCTGGCTGAAGGCGAGGATGTTGTTGCGGAAGACGTTCTCCTTGCCGTAATGCTGGTGGAACCCGCCGG
>CAYGWP010000299.1:0-3249 GCA_964353455.1 uncultured Anaerolineales bacterium | reverse complement strand
ATTTCAGGCAACCTCCGCGCGGCGGGTCTCCCGACCCGCCGCGCCAGGCTCACGTTGAATCCGGCCCGGCCGCATAAGTTTCGGGCGGAATCGTGAAGCCCAACTTCTCGCACTTCTCGAGGAACCGCGGCTTCGTGCCTCCGCAAACCCACTCGCCCTTCTCGCGGCCCGACGGCTCGGCCCCGAGACGCCGGTATGCGAAGAGGTCCCTCAGCGCGATGTGGTCTCCATCGACGCCCGCCAGTTCCGTGACGCGCGTGATCTTCCGCGTGCCGTCGGTCGCAAACTCGTGCTGGACGATGATGTCGATCGCCGAATCGATCTGCCGGTGTATGGCCCAGAGCGGCAACAGCAGGCCGCGCGATAGCGACATAAGTTCCAGCCGCGACACGGCGTCCAGGGGGGAACTGGCGTGAAGCACCGCCAGGCATCCCTGGTGCCCGCTCAGGATGGCCTGAAGCATATCGACGGCCTCTTCGCCGCGGATTTCGCCAACGATGATCCGCGTCGGCCGCATCCTGAGCGCGTTCCTCAGGAGATGGGCCAGCGTGATCGCGCCCTTCCCTTCCACGTTCTGCTGGCGGCACTCCAGTCGCACCACGTGTTTCTGCTGCAACTGGAGTTCCGCGGTGTCCTCGATCGTGATGATCCGCTCGGTGTCGGGGATGTAGCGGCTGAGGATCGCCAGCGTGGTCGTCTTGCCCGTGCCGGTGGCGCCGGAGAAGATGATGTTGGCCTTTCCGCGGACGGCGGCGGCAAGCATCTGGGCCATCCGCTTCGAGAGGGTGCCCGCGCGGATGAGGTCGGCCGCGGTCGTCAGCGTCTTCGTGAACTTCCGGATCGTGACGACCGCGCCGTTCAGCGCCAGCGGCGGGATGATTACGTTGCCGCGCGAGCCGTCCGGCAGGCGGAAATCCACGTACGGCGCCGAGGCCGACACCGACCGGCCCATCGGCTGGAGGAGCGCACCGATGAGGAGTTCCAACTCGCGCTCATCGGTAAACTGGAGGGGGCACGGCTGCATCACCCCCCGGCGCTCCACATAGACCTGCGACGGCCCGTTGATCATGATCTCGGTGACTTCCGGGTCCATCATCAGCGGCCGGATCGGCTCGACGGACGGGTGGTCGAGAAAGTTCATTCGCGTTCCCCGGACAGGTTCGTCCGCCCCGGCATGGACGTTATCCTATGATACCCGCGCTTCGTGCGGCCTCAAGCATGAATCCCGCAGCGAAATCGCCTACCGCCCGCACGGGCGCCCGACTATAATTGCGGCGGGTTCACGGAGGAATGTAATGCACGCTGAGTTCCGGCTGGTCTGGATCATCATGGCGACGGTTGTAGTCGCCTCCCCCGCCCTTGCGGCTGACATCGTCTGGATCGAGGCCGAACGCTTCGAGGACTGCGGCGGGTGGATCAACGATTCCCAGTTCATCGACCTCATGGGATCGCCGTACCTGCTTGCCGCCGGCATCGGCGAGCCGGTCAAGGATGCCGTCACCCACATCGAGTTGCCGCGCCCCGTCCGATACCGTCTCTGGGTCCGCACGAAGGACTGGTTCCCCGATCACCACCCCGGCCGGTTCAGCGTTCTTATTGACGGAAAGGCCGCCGGGCCCGAATTCGGCTCAAGCGGCAAGCCCGGCTGGCGGTGGGAAGATGGCGGCACACACGAACTGGCGGGCCGCGTGGAACTGCGTCTGAGGGACCTCACCGGCTACTACGGCCGGTGCGATGCGATCGTCCTTGCGGCCGACCTAGCGTGGACTCCGCCCGAAGACAAGGACGCGCTGGCCGCGCTCAGGGTCGAACTCGGCGGCGTCAGCCGCGACATCAAGACCGCCGGCCAGTACGACGTGGTCGTCATCGGCGGCGGACTGGCCGGATGCACCGCGGCGGTGGCGGCGGCGCGGAACGGGGCGCGGGTTGCCCTCATCCAGAACCGGCCCGTCCTCGGCGGCAACGCGAGCACCGAGATACTCGTCCCGCCGGTCGGCGTCTGGCCGCACGGCGCGAAGAGACCCGGCCCGCTCGACCCGCGTGAGACCGGCATCGTCGAGGAATACCGCACCGCCGGAAACCAGAAGGTCGCCGAGGGCGTCCTGTACTCCGACCGTCTGCTGCGCCTGGTGCGGCTGGAACCGAACCTCGACCTCCACCTCAGCACCCACGCCACGGGCGTCGAGATGCAGCCGGGCAGCAAGAGCGCGATTGCGGCCGTCCTGACGGTGAACGTGAATACCGGCCAGCGGCTGAGGTTCCCCGGCCGGATATTCATCGACTGCTCGGGCGATTCGGCGGTGGGCGTGGCCGCCGGGGCCGAGTTTCGCACCGGAAAGGAACCCAAGTCGATGTACAACGAACCGTGGGCGCCCGAGAGCGCGAGCCCCAACACGATGGGCAACGGCATCAAGTACTTCCACCGGAGCGCGGGCGGGCCGCAGACGTTCACCGCGCCGCCGTGGGTCTTCGAGTTCCCGACGTGCGAGAGTTTCAGTCCCGGGCGGCACCCGCGGCTGATCACCGGCATCGAGATAGGCGACCAGTGGCAACTGGAACTCGGCGGCTTGCAGGACACCTACCGAGAGGCCGAGGAAATTCGCGATGATCTGTTCCGGCTTATCTTCGGCGTGTGGGACCACGTGAAGAACCACTGCCCGAAGTTCAAGGAGCAGGCCGCCACGCACAAACTGGTGTGGGTGGGCAACGTGGCCGGGAAGCGCGAGAACCGCCGCCTCATCGGCGACTACGTGCTGACGCAGAACGATATCAGCGGCCAGACGCTCTTTCCGGACCGCGTGGCGTACGGCGGGTGGTCGCTGGACGACCATCACTCGGCCGGGTTCTTCACCAAGGGGTCGTTCGGCAAGCACGAGGACGACCGCGCGAGCGCATGCCAGGGCGTGCCGTTCTCGATCCCCTTCCGCAGCCTGTATTCCAGAAATGTCGATAACCTGATGATGGCCGGGCGCAATATCTCGGCCAGCCACGTCGCCATGTCGGACACCCGCGTGATGCTGACGTGCGCCCTGATGGGCCACGCCGCCGGAACGGGGGCGGCGCTCGCCCTGCGGCACTCCAGCACGCCGCGAGGCATCTATGAGAATCGCATCGCCGAACTCCAGCAGCAGTTGCTGAAGGAGGGGGCGTACCTGATCGGCCTGCCGGCCAGTGATCCGCGGGACCTCGCGCGCAAGGCCGCCGTCACGGCCTCCAGCGAGGGCAAGTCCGAGAAGGGCGAGAAGATGA
>CAYGWP010000298.1:0-16449 GCA_964353455.1 uncultured Anaerolineales bacterium | reverse complement strand
ATGCCCGCCCAGACCCTCGAAGAAGTGGGCAAACATTTCGGCGTCACGAAGGAGCGCATCCGCCAGATCGAGACCCGCGCGCTCAGCAAACTCCGCGCGCTCCTGAGCCCCGAAGCGCTCGAGGAAGTCCTGAGTTAGCGGCAGGACTGCCTGTATCGAAGCGATTCGATTGCCTTTCGGCCGTGCGGGGGTTATCATATCCACAGGAAATCATCCTTTGCCGCGATATCGGAGACGGCCCATGAACGACAGGATTGTGATTGACCCGAAAATCCAGCACGGCAAACCCGTGATTCGGGGGACGCGCGTTCCGGTCACGCGTATTGTGGGCGGCCTTGCCGGCGGGATGACGTTCGAGGAAGTCCAGAAGGAGTACGGGGTGACGGCGGAGGACATCCGGGCGGCCCTGGAGTTCGCCAACCAGATCATCGAGCAGGAAGAACACCATGTGCTGCCGACCTGACGCTTGGGCGTAGCCGCACGCACCCGAGGCGCCTGCAATGAAGTTCCTCGTAGATGCCGACCTGCCACGGCGTACCGCGGAACTCCTTCGGCAACACGGACAGGATGCCGTGGATGTTCGCGATGAGGGCCTTGGGGCAGTGCCCGACGGCGAGATCGCCGACTATGCTCGAAGCCGTGGCCTGTGCCTGATGAGCGGCGATTTCGGTTTTGCAGACATCCGCAATTACCCGCCGGAGCGGTACCCGGGAATAGTGGTCCTGCAACTCCCTCGAGACGCCACGGCCGGCACGATCCTGGCCCAGGTGCGCTCGCTCCTGGGGCGGGAGGATGTGCTGAGCCGGCTTCCGGGTCGCCTGGCCATAGTGGGGTTGCGAAACGTCCGCCTTCGCCCGAAGCCGTGAGGCCTACTTCGGTTACTCTTCCAGCAGGTGACCCAGTTTGCGGCGCTTCGTGTCGAGATAGCGCTTGTTGAGTTCGTTCGGCTCGATCACCAGCGGCACCCGCTCGACGATGTGGAGGTCGAAGCCGTCCAGTGCGACGATCTTGCGGGGGTTATTGGTCATCAGGCGGACCTTGCGGATCCCCAGGTCCGACAGGATCTGCGCCCCGATGCCGTAATCGCGGAGGTCCGGCTCGAACCCCAGCCGCTCGTTCGCCTCGACGGTGTCCAGACCCTCATCCTGCTGCAACTGATACGCGCGGATCTTGTTGGCCAGGCCGATGCCGCGGCCCTCCTGACGCATATAGATAACCGCGCCTTTGCCCTCGTCGGCCACGCGGGCCATCGCCGTCTGGAGTTGCTGGCCGCAGTCGCACAGCAGGCTGCCGAACACATCGCCCGTCAGGCACTCAGAGTGGATGCGCACCAGCACCGGCCCCTCCTGGACGGGCACCTTGCCGTCGGCCCCCGCGATGCCGATGCCGCCCAGCGTAAGCGCGATCTGCGGGAACGGATCGACGAGGCTCTCGTACACCAACAGGTCGAACGTTCCGTGCCGCGTAGGCAACCTGGCGTGGGCGGTCCGTCGGACCAACTGCTCCTTGTGGTGCCTGAACTCGATGATCTGGGCCACCGACGCCATCTTGAGGCCGTGCCGGTCACAGAACTCCAGCAGGTCCGGCAGCCGCGCCATCGTGCCGTCGGGCTTCATGATCTCGCAGATGACGCCCGCCGGCTTCAGGCCCGCGAGGCGCGCAAGGTCCACGGCCCCCTCGGTCTGTCCGGCGCGGACCAGCACGCCGCCTTCGCGGGCGCGGATCGGGAAGACGTGTCCCGGTCTGGCTAGGTCCTGCGGCCGGGTGTCGTCGGCGATCGCCAGGAGGACCGTCCGCGCACGGTCGGCCGCGCTTATGCCGGTCGTGATGCCGGTCTTGGCGTCGATCGAGACGGTGAACGCGGTGCCGAACGCGGCTGTGTTGTCGTGGGTCTGCGGCAGGAGGGCCAGACGGTCGATGTACTCGCGGGCCATCGGCAGGCACACGAGGCCCCGCCCGTGGGCCGCCATGAAGTTGATGATCGCGGGCGTCACCTTCTCGGCGGCGCATACAAGGTCGCCCTCGTTCTCGCGGTGCTCATCGTCCACCAGGACGATCATGCGACCCGCCTTGAGTTCCTCAAGAATCTCCGGAATCGGCGTGAAGGGGCTGGTCATGGTTCACCTATCATATCCTCGATAGGATGTTGAATCAAGGTGCGTGAGGCGATGAGCCGCAGGCGTTTCTCTTTGCGGTCGGCGGCGCGGGGTTCTATAATCCGGCCGCGGGAGGAAAATCGTGATCGAAATGCTCTTCGCGGGGGCTGCCGGGGCGCTGCCGTGCCTGTTCTTCGCCGCGGTGGCCACGCTCATCGTGGGTGGCATCATCTGGGCGATCATCAGCGCCCGCAAACGCCGAGAGGCGTACGAGCGCCTTGCCGCCGAGTTGGGCTGCCGATATTACCCCGACGACCCGTGGGACCTGCCCGCCCGGTACGCCCACTTCGACCTCTTCAGCACCGGGCACGACCGCAAGGCCGCCAACGTCCTGGCCGGGGGACTCGACGGGCGGTCGGCCCTTGCGTTCGACTACCAGTACTCCACCGGAAGCGGCAAGAACGAGACCACGCACCACTTCCAGGTGGCGGTGCTGGAGATGCCGATCACGGCGCCGGCGCTGAAGTTGCGGGACGAGAGTTTCCTCGACACGATCGCCTCTTGGGTCGGCCACGACGACATCGACTTCGAGAGCGCCGAGTTCAGCAAGCGGTACCACGTGAAGTGCACGGAGCCGAAGTTTGCGTACGACATCTTCCACGCGCGGCTGATTGAGTACCTGCTGGCCTGCGGCAACGCGCCGGGGATGGAGTTTAAGGGGCCGCTCCTTGTCCTTAGCCAGACCCTGGGCGGGCCGGAGCAGGCGCGGCGGCTCCTGGAGATCGGCCACGAGATCATCCGGAGCATTCCAGAGTACGTTCTTCACGAGCGCGGCATCGGTGCCAAGGCAGGAGGGCAACAGTGAATCCAATCGTCCCGATAAGTCTGGCGATCATGGCTCCGGTCGAAGTGGCGGGGCTGCCGCTCTGCATCTGCGCGGTGGTGGTCCTCATCGTGCCGATCATCATCGTCGTAGGCATGTACAACAGCCTGGTCAGCGGCCGCAACCATGTACGCGAGAGTTGGTCGGGCATCGACACGGAACTGAAGCGCCGGTACGACCTCATACCGAATCTCGTCGAGACCGTCAAGGGCTACGCCGCCCACGAGCGGGCCGTGCTTGAGCAGGTGACCGAGGCCCGGACGCGGGCGGTCGCTTCCACCGGGTCCCCTGCATCGCAGGCCAAGGATGAAAACGCTTTGGTCGGGTCCCTGAAGCAACTCTTCGCGGTCGTCGAGCGGTACCCGGACCTTAAGGCGAGCCGGAACTTCCTGGCCCTCCAGAACCAGTTGACGGAGACGGAGGACCGCATCCAGGCGTCCCGGCGGTTCTACAACGCCAACGTCCGCGACTACAACAACCGCTGCGAGATGTTCCCGACGAACGTCATGGCGAGCATGTTCCGCTTCGAGACGGCCGAGTTCTTCGAGATAGACGCCGCCATCGAGCGCGCCGCCCCGACGGTCGATCTCGGCGGCGGGCAGCGCCCCTGATGTGTCGTTATTTTAGGCCCGCAGGGCCGTGTGTCAGTAGCCACGGTGCGCCAGCCCGTGGAACGGATGATGCAAGCGACAGGTTTGTTTCTGTTGTTATTTGTGGGAGCCCCTTCGGGGGCGATTGAAAGGACCGCGCATGGGGCACACGTACTCCAATATCCTGCTACACGTCGTGTTCAGCACCAAGGACCGGCGGCCGTTGATTCAAGAACCGTTTCGCGTACGGCTGTACGAGTACATGAGCGGCGTGGCGCGCAAGGAATTCGGCCGCGCGCTCACAATTGGCGGCACCGACAATCATCTTCACGGTCTCTTGTCGATCGGGACAGACCTTGCTGTCGGCGAGATCCTGGCTAAGTGGAAGAGCCTGTCGTCGGGGTGGGTCCACAAGACCTTTACGGAGTCGGCCGATTTCGCGTGGCAGGTGGGATACGGCGTGTTCAGCGTAAGTCAGTCGAACGCGGAGAAGGTGATTGCGTACATCGGGGGTCAAGCGGAGCACCACAAGCGGCAGACGTTTGAGGAGGAGTTCACGGCGCTTCTGAAACGCCATGGCGTCCAGTTCGACCCGCAACACGTCTGGGATTGACGGTTCTCAGACGCCCCCGCCGGGGCTTAAAACAACAACAGAAACATAAACATGGTGCATACTCCATCTTTCCACGGGCTTGCGCCGCGTGGCTACTGACAGACGGCCCTGCGGGCCTGACGGCAACGGCAACGGTTCCACGGGCTTGCGCCGCGTGGCTACTTAGAACATGTATGAGAACCGCCTGGGCCATGTGGCACACCCGCCCTCGGGTGTGCAATTCCGGCGGCAAAGCCTGTCGCCGACACGAGGCGCTCAGCCGAGGGCGGCTGAGCCACAGGGTTTTCATACACGCTCTGACAGACGGCCCTGCGGGCCTGACGGCAACGGCAACGGCAACGGTTCCACGGGCTTGCGCCGCGTGGCTACTCACAGACGCCCCTTTGAGGCTTACTTACCGAGCACCTCGTCCATCGCGCCGGGGCGGTAGCCTTCGAGGTCAAGCGCGACGTAGGCGTAGCCGAGGGCCTTGAGGTCGTGGGCGATGCGGTCGCGGAGTTCGCCCGCGGCCTTGGAGATGTCGGCCGGGGCGACCTCGATCCGCGCGACCGTGTCGTGATCGCGGACGCGGAAACCGACGAAGCCGAGTTTCCGCAGGACGTCCTCGGCTGCGGCAACCCGCTCGAACGCCTCGGCCGTGAGGCGCCTACCGTACGGGAACCGGCTCGCGAGGCACGCCATGGCGGGGCGGTTCCAGGTGGGGAGGCCGAGTTCGCGTGAGATCGCCCTCACATCGTCCTTCGCGAGGCCCGCCTCCTTCAAGGGACTGCGTACGCCGAGTTCGGCGGCGGCCCGGAGTCCCGGTCGCCAGGCCTTCGTGTCGTCGGCGTTCGCGCCGTCGCAGACGGCGGCAAGGCCGCGCTCGCGGGCGATGACGATGATCCGCTCCATGAGTTCCTTCTTGCAGTAGTAGCAGCGGTTGGGGGGATTGTCGCGGAAATGCTCGACGTCGAGTTCCCGCGTCTCGATGATTTCGTGCCGCACGTCGAGCCGCGCCGCCAGCGCCTTCGCCTCCGCCAGTTCGCTCGGAATGTACGTCTCGCTGCTGGCGGTGACGGCCAGGACGTTGTCGCGCCCCAGGACCCGCCGCGCCTCGGCCACAAGAAGCGTGGAATCCACGCCGCCCGAAAACGCGATGGCGACGGACGAGAGTTCCTTGAGGATCGCCTCCATGCGTTTCCGCTTGGCCGCCAGGTCCGTGTTGTCAGCCGCTTGCTTGGCCACTATTTCTCCGGAGAGATGATCCACCTGCGGGCCTCGGCGTCGTCGGCGGCGACCGCTTCGATGGTCCGCGCCTCGCCGCCCACCGGGGCGACCTTGAGCGCCACCCGTACGCCCGGCGGGCTGTTGTGTGGCACAGCCGCCCTCGGCTGTGCAGATTCTCGGCAATTTGCACGCCCGAGGGCGGGCGTGCCACAGTTCTGAGATAGTTTCTTAATATACCGCAGCGTGAGCGCCGCCGCGGCGCCGATGTTTTCATCGCTCGGCGTGCCCCTGAGGAGCGTGGTCGGCCCGGGGAGACTAGCGGCCTCGATCCGCACGTCGCCGGGCTCGAAGAGCCGGTCCAGGAGTTGACAATCTTCGGCGCTCCGGCCCATGACGAGGAGGGTCCCATCGTCGAGGCGGAAGTGGCGGCCCACCTTGAGGAGTTCCACATCGGCCACGCGCGGCTTGCCGTGCGTCAGAAGTTCCTTCAGCCGAAATGCGAACGCGGGGTCGGTGACGAGGCATCCGCCGGCGGGCGAGGGGTAATCTGTGATTCCGAACTCTGCGGCCAGTGCCATCTGGGGCTTTCGCGTGCGGCCGCGGAAGGCGAGGAGTTTCGCGCGGTCGATGATGCCGTCGCGCTCGGCCTTGATGGGCGGGAGGAGTTGGGCCGACAGGGGCCTGAGGAGCATGTCCGTCAGGCCGGCCTCGCGCTCAATGAGGTTCATGGCGCCGCGGTTCTGCGACATGGGCCGCTGGCCGAGGACCTCGCCCGTGAAGACGAAGGCGGCGCCCTCGGCCTCCATGAGTTCGCGTGCCCGCAGAAGCGACCAGATGCGGCAGTCGATGCACGGGTTCATCCGCTTTCCCAGGCCGAACTTTGGGTGCTGAACGAGTTCGAGGTCGGCCTCCGTGGCATCGACGGTCACGCAACGGCAGCCGAGGTCCTCGGCCGCCCGCACCGCGCGGGGCTTCGCGCCGGGCACAAGGGGCAGGGCATGCCACAGGTGCAGGACGTGGAAGGCGACCACCTCGATGCCGAGGCGCTGAATGAGCGCGACCGCCAGGGTCGAGTCCAGCCCGCCCGACAGACACCCGATTGCCTTCGCCATTCGCGCTCGCCTTGTATTCCAGAACCGCGGCGTATAGTATGTCCTGGCTACCGGGGAATCAAGCAGGGACAGCATGGTCAACGTGGCGGGGGTGAAGGTGACGTCCGAGGCCGTCGGGGCGGCGCTCAAGGGCCGCATCGCGGGCGACCTCCTGACGGACCGATTCAGCCTGACGGCGTACGCGACGGCCGCATGCATCTACAAGATCATGCCGCTGGCGGTGGTTGTGCCGAAGGATACATCGGATGTCGAGACGGCCGTCAAGGCGGCGGTGGAACTCGGCGTCCCGATCATCCCGCGCGGGGCAGGGTCGGGCCTGTGCGGCCAGGCGCTGGGGCGCGGCATAGTCCTGGATTTCACGAAGTACATGAACCAGGTGCTGGGGATCGATGCGGCGGAGAAACTCGTCCGCGTCCAGCCGGGGGCCGTCACGGGGCAGGTGAACGAGGCCCTCGCGCCGCACGGGCTGATGCTCGGCCCGGACCCATCGAGCGAGCCGTTCTGCACGATCGGCGGGAACCTCGGCAACAACGCCTCCGGCAGCCGCGGCATCCGTTACGGGTCGATGAAGGACTACGTGGCGTGGCTCGACGTGGTCCTGGAGGACGGGTCGAAGGTCCGCCTTGAACCGATGGCGGAGTCGGACCCGCGCCTTGCCGCGATGGAGATGCGCGGCGACCTCCTTTCGCGCATCGCCACGGGCACGCGGCGCCTGGTGCGCGAGAACGCGGAACTCATCCGCAGCCGCCGGCCGCACACCAGCAAGAATTCCGCCGGGTACAACCTCTTCGAGGTGATGCGCGACGGCACGTTCGACCTGACGCGCCTCGTGGTCGGGTCGGAGGGGACGCTGGCGGTCGTCGTCCAGGCGGGCCTGCGTGCGGTCTCGAAGCCGCGAGAGCGGGCCAGCGTGCTCCTGTGGTTCAGGGACCTCCAGAGCGCCGGTGAGGCGGTGGCCCCGATCCTCGCCCTGGGCCCCAGCGCATGCGAGATCATGGAGCGGCACTTCCTCGACATCGTCCGGACCGACGGCAGCGTGCCGAAGGAGTACCTTCCGAAGGAGGCCGACACGGTCCTGCTGGTCGAGTTCCTGACGGACGACCGGAAGGCGAACGAGACGTCGATAGCGGCGGTCCGGCGGAGGATTCTCGACGAACTGAAACTCGCATTCGGAGCGGTCGATGCGTACGACCCGAAGGAGCAGGAGCGGCTGTGGCTGGTGCGCAAGCGCGCGGTGCAGATACTCCAGCGCCTGCCGGGGCCGACCCGCATCACGCCCTTCATCGAGGACGTGACGGTCCCGCCGAAGCAACTCGTGACGTACATCAACGGCCTGCGCGAGATATTCTCGCGGTTCGGCGTCGAGGCGGCCGTCTATGGCCACGCGGGCGACTCCAACCTCCACGCCCGGCCGCTCCTGGACCTGCGCCGGGCCGAGGACGTCGCAAGGATGAAGGGCATCGCCGACGCCGTCTCGCACCTCACGGTGGACCTCGGCGGCACGATATCCTGCGAGCACGGCGACGGCCTGACGCGAAGCGGCTACCTCGAACTCCAGTTCGGCGAACTCTATGACGTCATGCGCCAGGTGAAAGCGCTCTGGGACCCGCGCGGCGTCCTCAACCCCGGCAAGGTCGTCACCGACGTTGTGGGGCTGTACACCGATGACCTCCGCATGGGGCCGGACTACAAGCCCCTTGCCACCGGGGCGGCGTTCGACCGCGAACCGTGGCAGACGGAACTGGGGCGCTGCCACGGCTGCGGCACCTGCCGCGCGTATTGCCCGGTGTACCTCGTGACGGGCGATGAGGTCGCCACGCCGCGCGGCAAGGCGAGCCTGCTGCGTGCCGCCATATCCGGCGACCTCGCGCCCGAGGACATGGCCGATGCAAAGATGAAGGCCGTCGCCGACCTGTGCTATAACTGTAAGACGTGCCTGGTCGAGTGTCCGAGCCACGTGAACATCCCGGGCCTCGTGCTGAAGCACAAGGAGCACCTGGCGGGCAAGGGGCGGCTGACCTTGCGCGAGCGGATTCTTCTGAATGTCCGCCCGATGGGCCGGCTGGGAAGCATGGCGGCCCCGCTCTCAAACGCGCTCCTTTCGTGGGGTCCGGTGCGGAGCCTGATGGAAGCCATCGGTGGAATCAGTCGCCAGGCGCCCGTGCCGCGGTTCACCGCCGACCCGATCGCGGAAGGCCGCCGCATCAAAGTGCCCATTACGGTGGCGAGCGTGGCGTACTTCGCGGGGTGCTTCGAACTCTTCAACGAGTCGGACATCGCGCGGGCGGCGCTCAGGGTGCTCCAGGCCGTCGGGTGCGAGGTGGTCATCCCGACGCAGCGGTGCTGCGGCATCCCGAAGATTTCGGCCGGCGACGTCAAGGGCGCCCTGAAGGACATGGAGTATAACCTCTCGGTCCTCGCGCCGCTGGCGGAGGCCGGGTACACCATCACGAGCGGGTGCCCGTCGTGCGTCCTGACGCTGGTGGACGACTACCCGGAGATTTCGGAGGGCGATCCGCGCGCCCGCCTTGTGGCCGACCACACGCGCGACATCCACACGCTTCTCTGGGACCTGACACAAACGAGGGACAGTCACCTGTTTCGTGCGCGCGGGGCCGAAAAGGGCGCGGCGCCGCTTTTCCCGGAGCGGCTGGCATATCACGCCCCGTGCCACCTGCGCGCGGCGGGCCGGGGCGAGGAGCCGAAGCGGCTCGTCGAGAAGTTGCTCGGCGCCAGGTTCGTGGTCACCAGCGCGAAGTGCTGCGGCATGGGCGGCACGTATGGATTAAAGTCGAAGAATGCTGAGGTGTCTGCGGCCATCGCGCGGGAAACGTTCGACTGCATCCTCGCATCCGGGGCCGAGGCGGTTGTCACGAGTTGCGGCATGTGCCGGACGCAACTTGCCCAGGGCACCGGCCTGCCGGTCTATCACCCGATGGAACTGCTGGCCCTGGCGCTCGCGCCGGCCGAAGCGAAGGTGGATGCCTGAAACCGCCGAGGGCGACCGCGCGGGGTCGCCCCTGCAAACCGTCTCATACTCTGCGCAGCGGGTCGGCCGAAAGCGCAGCGCGGCGGGTCTCCCGACCCGCCGCGCAAGAACGCGTGTACCCACAATGGGTGCGATTGCACCCACGATGGGTGCAACCGTCGATACATTGTGCCCTGAGGCCTTTGGAGCGGGTTAGGTTTGCGTATGTGCGCGGCGGGTCGGGAGACCCGCCGCGCAGAGTATGAATCCAGCGATGTAATACTAATGCTCCGACGGTTCGCCCAGGATCGAGACGAGTTTCTCGAACATCTCGTCCTTCAAGTCCGCCGTCCGCGCCTCCAGCGTGAGCCTCAGGAGCGGCTCGGTGTTCGAGGGCCGCACGTTGAACCACCAGTCGGGGTACTCGACGGTGACGCCGTCGAGGAAATCGATCTTTCCGTCCGAGAAGGTCTGTGCGAGGCGCTTGATCATCTCCTTCTTGTCCTCGATCTCGAAGTTGACCTCGCCCGTGGTAACGTATCGCCGCAGCGGCCTGATGAGGGTGCTCAGCGGCTCGTCCGGGTGCGCCGAGAGGACCGCGAGGACCTTCATGAGCGTGATGATGGCGGAATCACAGTAATAGTTATCTCGATAATAGTAATGGCCGGAGAGTTCGCCGCCGAATGGCGCCCGGGTCTCCCTGAGTGCGGCCTTCATGTGGCTGTGTCCGACCTTTTCGCGGCGCGGCACGCCGCCGTGGGCCAGTATCTCCTCCTTGAGCGCCCAACTGGACCGCAGGTCATAGACGATCGTCGCGCCCTTTTCCTTCGCAAGGAACAGCGGCGCCAGCAGGGCCGTGACGAGGTCGTTCGGGATCGTGTCGCCGTTCTCATCGACGAATCCCACGCGGTCGGCATCGCCGTCGAAGCACGCCCCGAGCGCCGCCCCGGTCGCGCGGACGCGGGTCTTGAGTTCCTCCAGCGCCGCCTCTTTCAGCGGGTTCGGCTCGTGCTTGAACCGGCCGGCGCGCTCGAGGTTCAGCGGCTCAAGTTCCACGCCCACGTCGCGCAGCAGGCTGGGCACCCATTTCGAGGCCATGCCGTTCGAGCAATCCAGCACCATCTTCATGGGCCGGATAGGGCCGGTGAACTTGCGGATGTGCTGGATGTAGCCGCTCGAGATGTCGTCCTGCCGCAGGCCGCCCAGCGGCGCAAGGCCCGTGTCCGTCAGGCCCGCCGCAATCGCCTTGATCTTCTCCAGGCCCGACCCCATGCCGAGCGGAACGCAGCCGGGGCCCGTGACCTTGAAACCGTTGTACTCGACAGGGTTGTGGCTGGCGGTGACCTGGATGCCGCCGAGGGTCTTCATGCTTCCGACGGCAAAATAGACGGCCGGGGTCTCGACCTGCCCGATGTCGATGCCGCCGACGCCGGTGGCGCGGATGCCCTCCAGGGCGGCCCGCGCGAGGCCTTCGCTCGTGGGGCGCATGTCGTGGCCGACGACGATCCACTGGTCCTGCGGCCGCGCGCGGCCTTCGGGCCCCAGTTGGCCCAGCAGATGCGTCGCCGTGGCGCAGCCGATCTTCCAGGCGAGGGTGTTATGGATTTCGGAACCCGCGAGGCCGCGGATGTCGTATGATTTGAAGATCGCGTCGAGGTCCACGGGCGGGTCGTTCGGTGCGGCCGCGGCATCGGCGGTGGCGTCGCGCCACTTGCATTCCTTGCACTTCGGGTAGTGCCGGACGATGCGCCCGCGGCAGACCGCCTCGCTGATGCCGTACTTCTCATCCGGGCACCGGCGCTCATCCGATGAACCGTTGGACACTTCGTTTCCTCCATCCCGGACGGGGCTAGACCTTGAACTTCGCGCTCTGCCCGAGGAACTCGCACGGGTTGTGCCAGACGACCCGCTCGATGAGGCTCTCCGGCAGGAACATCTCCCGCATGACGCCGATCGTGACGAGCACCGCCAGCGAGTCGCTGTCTTCCCAGTCGGCCGATGAGTTGACGAGCATCCGCTCCGGGCCGCGGTCGCGGATCAGGACTGCCGCCTCTTCCGGCGACAGTTTGCCCGGATAGACCGTCAGGCCGGTCCAGCATCCGGTGGCGCGGGCGGTCTGGAGCGTCTGTGCGGTGCAGTGGTCGATGACGACCAGGTTCCGCGGCGGGTCAACCTCGCGGATCACGTCGGCGATGATCTCCGTGCCGCGCACTTTCGCCTCGCCGTGCGGCGTGTGGATGATGCAGAGGACCTTGCGCTCGGCGGCCATCTCAAGTTGCCGCCGGAGCATCCGCGTCTCGTTCTCGGTGTTCTTGTTGAGTCCGATCTCGCCCATCCCGAGGGCCGTCGGCCGCGCGAGGTACTCGTCGATCCCCTCCAGCACCTTCTCGGCCAGTTCGACGTTCTCAGATTCCTTCGGGTTGACGCCGAGGAAGGTGTAATGCAGAATGCCGCGCTTGGCCGCCCTGACCGGCTCGAACGTCGTCAGGATGTTGAAGTAGTCCAGATGGCTTTCTGCGTACTTGCGGTCGGCGCCCGGCCAGAAGGAGGGCTCGCAGACGGCGACGATGCCGGCCTCGGCCATCAGGCGATAGTCGTCCGTCGTACGGCTCTGCATGTGAATGTGCGGGTCGATGATCCGCATTGGCGGCTCCTCGCTGAGTATCCCATGCCGGCTTGCCGAAAAAAACATCATAAGGCAGCGGCCCCCGCAAATCAAGGAAACGCTTGCGGAGACGGGCCGGCGCGTCTATAATCCTTAAGTGAGGTGGTAACCCGTGGACCCTTTAGCGGAGGACTGGCCATGTGCGGAACTTGCGGATGTCAGGACAAGAAGAAAAAGCCGGCGCCGAAGAAGTAAGCACGTCGAGCATTGGATGAATTCTCGGGGCGTCCCCGCGGGGGCGCCCCGCGGCATTTTCGGGGGGGCTTCCTTTTTTCGCCCTTGACCAGACAGTTGGTGACTGCGAATAATCTATTGACGGGCAAGAAGGCCGGCAGGGAGAACGGCAGAGCCGACCACCGAAAATCGAATGTCCGTCGTCGCTCAATCCCCCCGGGCGGCGATGGATTAGAGCCGGTCGGGACAACGGCGATCTCGGCCGGCTCACTTCTTATCCTGCGGGCGGGCGCGAGAGGTAGTCGCCCGCCATGGCGACGAAATCACGCGCTTCCTCGCAGACCTGGTGGGCGTGCTCCAAGTCAACCTGCGCCTCCAGATCGTAGTCGGCGTCCAGGCGCAGTTCGAACGCGTCGATCAGCATGCGATGGTACTTGGCCGGCACCTTCCCGGTCTGCACCAGTTCCATGCCAAAGGCCGCCAGAAGTGCCCGGTGTTTGATGAAGTCCTTTCCTTCCTTGGCCAGCAGCGCGGTGGCGGCATAGAACATGGCATAGTAGGCCCGCGCCGCGGCACCGCGGGCGAAACCCGACTTAAGCAGCGATTCGGCCTCGGCAAGCGCCTGCCTGGCGGCGCCAATTGCCACCTCCGCGTAGTTCAAAGGAGGATTCCTTCCTGTTGGAGGCGTCTTCCGTATGGCGAACCGATATCTCGCAGCCGCTTCAGGTGCCGAGGATCGCTGATGTGCACGTCCAGGAACACGTCGTGAGCGATCATGGCCGCCGAGACCTCCTCAAAAACCTCGGTGCGTATGGCCGGTGTGTGTCTGAGAACCACCACCGACAAATCAACGTCTGATTCTGCCGTGTCGGTCCGCCGCGCCTTCGACCCGTACAGCCGCACTTCGACCAGCCGCTTGCCCAGGCGCTTCCGCAGTCGGTCCGCCAGGTCCTGCACCGCTGCGCTCTCGCGTTCGTTCAACCCCGCCATAGACGAATCTCGCTTACATGCCGGCCTGTTCTTCTATGTATGATACTCGACAAGCGGGCCGCACAAGTCAACCGAAAAGCCGCAGGCGCCGCAGCGCGACTGCGAAAGGGGCCGCCTCACGGCACGGCGTAGTCCGGAATGCACTTCCTCGCCGTCACGGTCCGCGGCGCGGTCTTGTCGAGAAGGACGATCGTCCCCGGCCGCAGCCGGTCCTCCGCCTGACGCATGACGATGTACTCGTGCCCGGCCTCGGCCTCGAACACGAGGTCCGCCGGCTCCGACCGCACGTAGATGTCCCGGAAGAGCCCCTGCCGCCCGATCTTCCAGATGCAGAGGACGCGAATCGTGTGCCTCCCCGGCAGCACTTCAACGGGCGACCTGAGGAGGATCCGCGCCCCGTACGGCGTCCAGGTGTTGCCATCGACCGTGCGGAAGACCACATCCGGCCCCGGGCTGATGACGGCCACCTCGGCGCGCCCCTGCGCCGGTCCCGGATAGAATTGCTGCGTGCACCCGGCGGCAAGAAGCACGCCGATCGCCATCACACAGACCGCGTGCAGTCGCATGCGGGCACGTCCTTTCTACCATTAAAGCGCCACTTAGGCCTTTGCGCGGTGGGTCTCCCGACCCACCGCGCGACGAAGCCGCGTTGGCGCGGTCGAAAACCCGGTTTGCGCGGCGGGTCGGGAGACCCGCCGCGCCAAATGGCACTGTTGCTACTTGAGCAGCCGTCCCAGCAGCGCCACGGCCGCCTCCTTCGACGGTATCGCATATCCATGCGAGAGGTCCGGGTCCTGGTGGACGGGGGGCCTCAGGTTCGCCAGCCCAACGCAACTCGGGCACCCCGACTCGCACGGGCACTCCGCGACCAGCCTGCGGCACATTTCCAGGAGGTCGCCGAGCATCTCGTAACCCTTCTCGGCGAACCCGAGGCCGCCCAGGTACCGGTCGTAGATGAAGGCGGTGGGCCGGCCGGTGTTGGAACTCTCGACGATGCCCGAGAGGTCCCGCCGGTCGCACATCGCCAGCATCGGCAGGCACACCAGCGCGAGGTTCCGGACGCCCACGAGTCCTTCCACCGCCTTGAGGCCCGCCCCCCGAAGGTCCTCCAGGACCTCATCGTCCACCATCATCCAGAGGCCGGTGGTCTCGAGCGTCTGGCTCGGCAGGTCGAGGGCCGTCTGGCCGATATTCTCGTTTGTATAGAACTTGATCTTCTTGAAGGCCACCGTGGCCCAGGTCACCGTGAGTTCGCCGAAACAGGCCGTCAGGCCCGCTGCGCGCCTGCGGCGGTCCTCGCGGCGGACCTTGCACTTGTCGGCCAGCACAGGCTGAGTGTAGTAGTCCGTGTCGGCACGCGCGACGTACGCCACCTTTCCCTCGAAGTCGAGTTGCCGGACCTGGTAACTCTCGCCCTCGTGCAGGTAGATTGCGCCGGGGTAAACCAGTTCCGGAGCGCTGATGGAATCGACCTGGCCGATGACCTCGTTCTTCGCGGCGTCGGTTCTCACTATGCTGAACGTGTCGTTCGAGATCGTCCTGAGATGGGTTTTCTGCGAGGGCGATTCCGGCCTCGACCAGTAATGCCGGTCGTCGATCCGCGTCAGGTCTCCGCCCTCGGCCAGGATCTCGGCCACCTCGCCCGCGCGCGGGCCGAAGAGGGCGGCGTCCTCCGGCGCGAGCGGCAACTCCGATGCCGCACATCCCAGGTGGTTCGCAAGGATGTACGGGTTCTGCGGGTCGATGACGGCGTGCTCCACCGGCCGGCCGAAAAAGTATTCCGGATGGTGCATAAGATACTGGTCGATCGGGTCGTTGTACGCCACGAGGACCGTCAGCGCCTGCTCGCGTCCGCGGCCCGCCCGCCCCGACTGCTGCCACGTCGAGGCGATAGTCCCGGGGAACCCGAGCAGAATGGATGCGTCGAGCGTGCCTACGTCGATCCCGAGTTCCAGCGCGTTCGTGGATGCGATGCCGAGGAGTTTGCCCGTAAAGAGCGCCTGCTCGATTGCCCGCCGTTCCTCGGGCAGGTACCCGCCGCGATACGCCCGCACCTTGTCGGCCAGGGCCTTGTTCGTCCGCTCCAGCCGCTCCCGCGCGTAGCGGTACACAAGTTCCGCCACCACGCGGGCCTTCGTGAACACGATGGTCTGGACGCCGCGCTCGACCAGGCGGCAGAGGAGGTCCGTCGCCTCCATGGCGGCGCTGCGGCGGGCCAGGCCATCGACGCCAAGCGGCGGCGGGTTCCACAGGACGAACAGCCGCGGCCCGCGAGGGCTGCCGTCGGCATCAACCGTCTCGCACGGCCGGCCGATGACGGCCTCCGCGAGGTCGCCGGGGTTGGCGATGGTCGCGCTGGCGAGGATGAACTGCGGCCGGCTCCCGTAATGGGCGCACACGCGGGCAAGACGCCTCATCACCATCGCCACGTTCGACCCGAAGATGCCGCGGTACTGGTGGAGTTCATCGACGACGATGTACCGCAGGTTCTGGAGGAACGATGCCCACCGCGGATGATATGGAAGTATGCCGACGTGCAGCATGTCGGGGTTCGAGAGGATGATGTTCGCCTCGGTGCGGATCTTGCGGCGGTTGTGCTGCGGGGTGTCGCCGTCGTAGGTGGCGGGGCGAAGCGCGCGGCCGGCGTCCTGCTGCATCTTGGCCCAGCGCGTGAGGGTCCCCAGTTGGTCCTGCGCGAGGGCCTTCGTCGGAAAGAGGTAGAGCGCCTTGGCCTTGGCATCAGAGAGCAGCCGCTCAAGCACCGGCAGGTTGTAGCACATCGTCTTTCCGGAGGCCGTGCCGGTGACGACGACGAAGTCCTTGCCGGCCCGAGCGAGGTCCAGCGCCCGCGCCTGGTGGATGTACAGCCGCTTGATGCCCATCGCCTCAAGTCCCGCCGCAAGGGCTGGCGGCAGGGCCGCTCCCGGCTCGGCGAACCGGGCAGGGCGGGCCGCCATCGACTTCACGTACACCGCCTGCTGCTGGTAGTGCCTCTCGCCCGTCAGGTCCGCGAGGAACCGGTCGAACTGTCCCACCTCTTTCTTCGCCACGACCCACTTCTCCGGCCACTACGTGCCACGGGTTGCGCGCACGCGCGGGCAGCAATTCACCCCTCTCCCCTTGTGGGAGAGGGGACGGGGGTGAGGGGACGA
>CAYGWP010000297.1:0-27731 GCA_964353455.1 uncultured Anaerolineales bacterium | reverse complement strand
GCCCGGAAGGCCGCCGTCACGGCTTCCAGCGAGGGCACATCCGAGAAGGGCGAGAAGATGGCTGCGGCGGCAATCGTCAACGGTTTCGCCCGCGCGATCGGCGACCGGACGAACGCATGGGCGCCCGATGCGGCGGCCGCCGGGCCGCACTGGGTCGAACTCGCATGGCCGTCGCCGCAGGCGCTGAACGTAGTGCACGTGACGTTCCAGACTGCGGCGCTCGCCCCGCGCGAGTTCGCCGTCGAGGCGTATCAGGATGGCGCGTGGAGGAAGGTCGCCGAAGTGGCCGACAACCGGCACCGGCGGCACGTCCTGGGGCTAGACCGCGTGACCGCATCGAAACTGCGGATCGTCCTGGGCGAACCACGCGGCATCTGCGAAGTCCGCGTGTACGATGAGCCTGATCGCGTCCTTGAGGTCGCCCGCCGCGCCGAGGCGAACATGCGCCTCCCCGACGCGCCGCCGCGCCTGCCGTGGGACGATGGCAAGTTGCCCCCGCCGCCCGACGAGACGCCGAAGGCGCCCGCGAAGGCGAACGTCGGGATCCCGCTGGCAGAGGCCGCGAAGAGGTTCGGCGGCATTATCATAGATGCGTCGCAGGCGGAACTTGGGGGCGAGTGGGAAGCATCGACATACTGCACGCCGTTCATCGGCGACGGGTACCTGACCGACGGGAAGGCCGACCCCGGCAGAAAGTCCGTCTGCTTCCGGCCGCGACTCGCGAAGGCGGGCACGTACGAGGTGCGGCTGGCATACACGCCCCTCAAGAACCGGGCCGCCAACGTGCCGGTCACAATCCGTACGTCGCGCGGCGAGAAGACCGTCCGCGTGAACGAGCGGCGCGAGCCGGAGATCGAGGGCCTCTGGCACTCGCTCGGCAAGTTCGACCTTGACGCCGGCGACGCGACGACCATCACCATTTCGAACGCCGGCGCCGACGGCTATGTGGTCGTCGATGCCATCCAGATTCTGCCGCAACTGCCATAGAGGTGAGACATTGCCGAACAATCCATTCACTAGCACGGCACTGATAGGGAGAGCAATCATGTTCTTGTCTGCCATTCTCGAACGCCTGCCGCAACGTCTCCCGTTCCTCGTGGGTGCTCTGTTCTGCATGGCGTCGTGCGGCCCCGCGGTCGCCTCCGCGCCGCCGGAGTTCCCGGCGGTCACCAGCGCGATGCAGGAGTTCGTCGCCAAGAAAGAGGTCGCCGGCGTGGTCACGCTGGTGGCCACGCGCGACAGGCTCCTCCACTCAAGCGCGGTCGGCCTGGCCGACATCGCCGCCGCCGCGCCGATGCGCCCCGACACGATCTGCTGGATCGCCTCGATGACCAAGCCCCTGACCGCAACCGCCGTAATGATGCTCCAGGACGAGGGGAAACTCTCGGTTGACGACCCGGTGGCCAAGCACCTGCCGCAACTGGCGGGCCTCAAGACCGCCGACGGCAAGCCCGGCAACCTGACGCTGCGGCACCTGCTGACCCATACATCAGGCATGTCCGAGGCCACGGCCGAGGAAAGCCGCGACATCCACACGCTGGCCGACCTCATGCCCATCTACGCCGCCAAGCCCCTGAAGTTCGAGCCGGGCTCGAAGTGGCAGTACTGCCAGTCGGGCATGAACTCGCTGGGGCGAATCGTGGAGGTCGTCTCGGGGCAGTCGTTCCCCGAGTTCCTCCAGAAGCGGCTCTTCGACCCGCTGGGCATGAAGGACACCACGTTCTATCCGACGCCGGAGCAGGCCGCACGCATCGCCAAGTCCTACAAGTTCACCGATGGGAAACTCGAAGAGGTCCCCGTCATCGGCGACTACGACTTCAAGCGCCCGAGCCGTTACCCCGCCGCCAACGGGGGCCTGTACTCCACGGCGATGGATTACACCCGCTTCTGCCAGATGATCCTGAATCAGGGGACGCTCAACGGGAAGCAGTACCTTAAGCCAGAATCCGTCAAACTCATGACCAGCCTCCAGACCGGCGACATGAAGGCAGGGTTCACCGAGGCCACCGGCTGGGGCCTCGGGTGGATCGTGGTCCGTCAGTCGGCGGGGGCGAACGCCAATCTCTCGCCCGGCACGTGCGGACACGGCGGCGCGTTCGGCACGCAGGCCTGGATCGACCCCGCAAAAGGGGTCATCTACGTGCTGATGGTCCAGCGGTCGAACTTCGGCAACGCCGATGGGTCCGACCTGCGGCGTGTGTTCCTATCCGCGGCGGCAGCGGCGGCAGGCCGATGAGAAGCGAGGAGTATCGCCATGCACAGACGATTCGTGAGCCGGTTCGGACCGGCGGCGGTAATCGCCGTCTGCCTCGCGCTTGCGGGACCTGCCCTCGGGCAATCTGCACCATCGGCCGAGGAGGCCGTGCGGGCGTGCGGACTGGCGGGCGGGCTGGCCGTCCACCTCGGCACGACCGACGGGCAGTTCGAGACGGGCCTCGCACGCACCAGCAGGTGGATCGTCCACGGCCTGGCCCTTACGGATGCGGACCGCGACCGTGCGCGGGCGGCAGTCCAGAACGCGGGCCTTTACGGCCTGGCGAGCGCCGAGACATGGGCCGGCAGGCCCAGCATCCCCTATGCCGCCAACCTCGTGAACCTGATGGCGGCCGATGCCGATGCGCTGGCCCTCTCGGCCGAGGATGAGGCGCGGCTGATGCAGGCCATCGTGCCGCAGGGCACGCTGCTCCTTAAGCGCGGCGGGGCGTGGAAGACCGTCATCAAGCCGCGCCCCAAGGAGGTGGACGACTGGACGCACTACAATTACGGCCCCGCAGGGAACCCCGTGTCGAAGGACCTGCTGGCCGGACCGCCGACGATGCTCAAGTGGATCACGGGGTTCCGGACCGGCGGCATGGCGATGAACACGCACCCCGGATGCCGGCTTGGCGACGGCCGCATCTACTACGAGGACCGTGCCGGCGACCTGGAGAAAAAGAAGATTCGCATGTTGGTCGCCCGCGATGCGTTCAACGGCGTGCAACTCTGGCGCAAGATGGCGGCGTACGAAAGGTACAGCATGCTCGTCGCCCACCACGGGAAGGTCTTCGCGGCCGAACTGGCCCGGAAGGACGCCCCGCGCTACGTGGCATACGACGGCCGCACCGGCGCGGAGGTGAAGGTGTACGACCAGGTGGCCGTGCCGAAGGCGCTCGCCAAGATCAACCTGGGGTACGTCGACTTCAAGGAGATGCCCGCCGAGACGCTCCTGCCCGACAACCGGGCACACGTGGCCCTGCATGTCGGCGACGTCTTCTACTGGACGAGCGGCAACCAGGTCCAGGCGATAGACGAGGCCAGCGGCAAGGTTTTATGGACATATAAAAGTGAAAGGCCGCTGGTGTTCCCCGCCTACGACGACGCCACGAAGCGGCTGTTTGCGGCGATGGCGTGGGACTCCGGCCGCTGGTCGCGCTGGCCGGGCCTCTCGTGCTCCGGGATCGTCGCCATCGACGCAGCGACCGGCCGCGAGGCATGGCGGAACACCGACCTGAAGGGCCTGGCGGTCGGGCAGTTGACCGTCGATGGAGACCGCCTGGCGTTCTTCCACGGGTGGTCGAACCTGGCGTATTACGGAAACGCGAAGGAGGGAACGCCGCGCGGCACGCTGGGGGCGCTCCGCACGAGCGACGGCAAGGTGCTGTGGCGCGTGGACGACCTGCACGGCGCGGTCGCGGACGCGATAGCCAGTTCGTTCTGGCCGTCGGTCCTGCTGATAAGCGGCGGGCGGTACCAGGTCCTGGGCTCCAACGGCGGGGCGGTCTTCGACCGCGACTCCGGCAAGAGGCTGCTGAACATCTATCCGAGCACCGTGAACAACCGCTGCGTCCGCCCGAGCGCGACCGAGAGGTTCCTCATGACCGGGTTCGGGGCGTTCTTCGACCGCGAGGACCGTTGGATATATCAGAATATCAACCGCGGCGGATGCGCGATCGGCGCGTTCCCGGCCAACGGCATGACCTACGTTCTGAAGGCCGGGTGCCACTGCTTCGCCATGCTGCGCGGCGATTCCGGATACTCGAGCGAACCGGTAGGTCCCGCCGTCGCCGACTCGGATCGCCTGAAACCCGGCGCCAAGGCCGAGAAACCCTACGCACGCCCCACCCCGCCTCCGGCCGACCCCGGCATGAACCAGCAGGAGGGACACCGCTGCACATACCAGGTCCGCAACTTCACGGTCGGCAACCTGGGCCTCCGCGAGGAATGGTTCAACAACGACCTGCCGGTCCTCTGGGAGACGGAGCCTGTGCCTGCGGGCGACCTCGCGATCGTGGCGGTGGTCCACGAGCACCGCGTGGAGGCCCGGCGCGCGGGCGGCGCGGCGGCGTGGAGTTTCACAGCCAACGCCCGCATAAGCGCGCGGCCGGTGGTCATCGGCGGGACGGTCTTTGCGGCAAGCCACGACGGCTGGCTCTACACGCTGGATGCGGCCACGGGCGACATCCGGTGGCGGTTCTTCGCGGGCCATGACGACCGCCGCATCATGGCCCACGGACAACTGGAGGCCGCATCGCCGGCGCTCGGCCTGGCGGCATTCGAAGGAAACATCGTCTGCGCGGCCGGGCGGCACCCGGAACTCGACGGCGGCATATACCTCTGGGGCCTCGACCCGACGACCGGGGCGATACGCTGGAAGCAGCACGTCCGCCGCGACATGGAGTGGCAGCCGCCGCTCTCCGCCGAGAACGCCGGAAGGAAGTCCAGGTACGCCGGCTACAAGAACCTGCTGGTCAATTACGGCCTGACCGTCGAGGAAGGGCAACTCAAGATGGTCGGCGACGTGTACACGACGCCGGTCGCCATCGACCCGAAGACGGCCACCAGCGGCCTGGAACCCGTGCCGGAGAGGAAGCGATAGGGCGGTTTAACTTTGCGTGTTTGCGCGGCGGGTCTCCCGACCCGCCGCGCTTTGCTTCAGGACGCTTTGTGCCGGAGAGGAAGCGATAGTCCGCCGATTTCGTCCGGATTCGCTCATGCAGGGCCGCTGTCCCAGCCGAAAACCATCTACCACAGGAAAGCCATCAGGGCGCGTTTTTTCGCATCGCCGCTTCTTGACAGAGGCCCGCGCTGGGCCTATACTGTGGTGCTTTGCCGGGGGTTTCCGGACCATTATGCCGAAGGGAAGCAGCGGAATGCGGTCGAGGGAACTCGAACTCTTCAGGAAGGCGCTGCTGGAGAAGCGGCGGCTCCTGGTCGGCGATGTAACCGCGCTCGAGAAGGCCGCCCTACAGGACAGCCGCCAGGACGCCTCCGGCGACCTCTCCAAGATGCCCCTCGACATGGCCGACATCGGCAGCGACAACTACGAGCAGGAATTCAACCTCGGCCTGATCGAGACCGAACAGGCCACGCTCAACGAGATCGACGAGGCCCTGGAACGGATCGAGAAAAAGCAGTTCGGCAAATGCGTGGCCTGCGGCGGACCGATCCCGAAGGCACGCCTCAAAGTCAAGCCACACGCCAACTACTGCATCGAATGCAAACGCCGGGAAGAGAAGGGCTTGCTGTAACCGACCGCACCAGCCACCTCAGGTTGTGGCTGGTCGTCGGCGTCGGGCTTGCCCTTGACCTGGCGAGCAAGTACCTGGCCTGGCATTTCCTCGGCGAGCCGCCGGCTGAAGGCCCCGGCCAACCCCACCCCATCATACCCGGATTGCTGAACCTCATAACCAGCCGCAACCCGGGCATCGTCTTCGGCTTTGACTTCGGCGAGAGCCTTGCGCTGGGCCCCGCGGCCGGGCGCGTGGCGACGGTGCTCCTGACGGTGGCGACGACCGGCCTCATCTTCTATATCTTCGCGGCCTCTCGGCCCCGGCAGAGATGGCTGCACGCCTGGTGCGGACTCATCCTGGCCGGGGCGCTCGGGAACCTGTACGACCGCCTGCTCTTCGGCTGCGTGCGAGACTTCCTTCAGATCACCGCGCACGTGCAGGCCGGCGGGATGGTCCTGGACTGGCCGTACATTTTCAACGTTGCCGATGTGTACCTGGTGATCGGCGTGATTGCCGTTGCGGCGGGGTACATCTTCGCCGGACATGCGACCGACGCCAAACCGCCGCGCGAGGGCAAACAACGTGCATGAGCCTGGCCGCGACGAACGGTTCATGGCACGGGCGCTGGACCTCGCGGTCCAGGGCCTGGGACGCGTGGAACCGAACCCGATGGTCGGGGCGGTCGTCGTCCAGGGCGACCGGATCGTCGGCGAAGGATACCACGCGCGATTCGGCGGCCCGCACGCCGAGGTCGCCGCACTCGGCCAGGCCGGCGAGAACGCCCGAGGCGCGGAACTCTTCGTCTCCCTCGAACCCTGCTGCCACTTCGGCAAGACGCCCCCCTGCACCGACGCCGTGCTTGCGGCGGGCGTGCGCCGGGTCGTCGCGGCGGTGGCCGATCCGTTCCCGGAGGTTGCGGGGCGCGGCATCCAAATCCTCAAGGACGCCGGCCTCCAGACGGCAGTGGGCGTGCTCCAGGAGCGTGCGCGGCGACTCAACGGGGCGTTCTTCAAGCGAGTGCGGACCGGGCTGCCCCTTGTGATCGCGAAGTGGGCGATGACCCTGGACGGCCGCATGGCGACGGCATCCGGCGAGAGCCGCTGGATTTCCTCCGAGGAGAGCCGCCGCCGGGTCCACGAGGTCCGCCGCGTGTGCGACGCCGTCATCATCGGCGCAGGCACTGCCCTCGCGGACGAGCCGTCGCTGACGGTGCGGCACGTCGAGCCGCTGCCGGAGCGCGGGCAGCCGGCGCGGGTGATCCTCGACGACCGGCTGGCGCTCGATGCCGCGCGCGAGCCGGCCCGGTCGGCCCGCGAGACGCCCGTCATCATATATACGACCGCCGAATCCATCGCCGCGCTGCCCGACCGCACTGCTGCCCTGCGGAGCGCCGGCTGCGAACTGGCGGCCGTGCCGCGGGCTGAAGGGGGCGTCTCGCCCGCCGCCGTCGTCGAGGACCTGGGCAGACGCGCCATGTCGCGCGTCATGGTGGAAGGCGGCGCGCGGATCCTCGGGGCGTTCTTCGGGGCGCGCCTCGTGGACCGCGTGATGATCTTCGTGAGCCCGCGCATCCTCGGCAGCGCCGGCGCCCCCGGCCCGGTGGGGGGAAGAGACGGCCTCGCGCTCGCCGATGCGCTTCAACTCATGGACATAACGTCCGAGCGGGTCGGCCCGGACCTTCTCATCCAGGGGCGGCTGGGCGAGTTCTGAGCGGCAGCCCCCGAAAAACAACGCGGCCCGCCAGGACTAAGGGCGGGCCGCGTTCCTTCCCATGCCATGGGGACCGTATTGACTACCAGGTTTTATGCCGCGCCTGCCAGAGTTCGAGGATGCGGCGTGCCCTGTCTGTGTCGCCCATGCTCTCCAGGATCGCCTGGTCCTGCGGGCTGAGGCTCTCGACGAACGCCCGGAGTTTCTTGGCCCGCGTCCGGAGGACTTCCTGCCGCTTCTCAGGAAGGTCGCGGAACGCCAGGTACTGGTCGATGAGCCGCGACTGGTCGGCCTCGGGCATCCCGGCCAGCCGCCAGTATTTCGCAAGAAGCGTCCTGCGCTGGGCATCCGACATCGACGCCCAGCGGATCTGGTTGGCCTGGATTTCGCGCGGGTCCAGGCACAGCCGCGCCGCCAGCGCCAGCGGACTCTCGGCCGCCGTCCCGTCGGGCGCTCCGACCGCCGCAACGGCGGCCGCCTGCGCGACCTCCGTCCTTCCGGCCTGCGGCACCCCGCCGATGAGAAGCCGCGGCGCCGCCGCACCTGCCAACATCCCGCACGCAAGGGCCGTCGCCGCGCACACGAGCAGCAGGCGGACGCACCGGCGCCGCCGGTCGCGCAGACGCACGAGTTGGTCGCGATTCTCCGACACGGCCTACACTCCATCTCCGACGGGCCGATCGCTCTGCATCCGGTCCATCTCATCTATCACAGCCATCTCATCCAGAAGGTCGGCATCCTCGAGGAATGCCACGCTGCGGCTGACCTCGCGCTCGATGGGGCTGTTGGGTTCTTCCACGAGGCCCGTCCACCTGTAGAGGACGAGGCCGAGCACCAGCCCTGCGGCAAGGCCCGATGCGGCGGTCAGCGCCTCGCGGATTCTGCGGCCCCAGCGGAGGCGGGCCTCCAGGGCCTCCAGTTCCTTCTCCTCGACGATGCGGGCCATCATCCGCTCGGTGAACCCCTCGCGGATGTGCAGCGTGGGCAGTTCGTCCAGGAGGTTCCAGGCCGCCCGAAGTTGCTCGGCGTGCTTGCGGCAGGAGGAGCAATGCGCAAGGTGCCGCCTGACCGCCGCCGCCGTCGAGGGCTTAAGTTCCCCGTCGAGGAAAGCGGTCAACACGCTCCGAACCCATTGGCATACCGGCGAAGACATGCTCACAGTCCTGATCGGATTCCTGCTTCCACCATGTCGAACACGCGGCGCGGGGGTGGGTTACGAGGAAATTGTACGTGCCCGCGTAGTGACCGGAAGGATTATCGGCGTAGAGATGCGGCGAGGGTCAATCAGGCGGTCCCGGCGGAAGGAGTTGAGCGCCTCTTGTGCGCCTTCCTGCCCGGCCGCCGCGCGCGGGGGCGCCGGCCGGATGCCGCCACTGCGCGATCATAAACTAAGGGGAAACCCTCGGGGTCCTCGATCGATTCGACACATAGGTCCACATCAAGGGCCGGCCAGCGCAGATGGCCCTCGTTCGCCATCGAAACGTTCAGGATATCTGCAATCCTGGCTTCCCGGAACCAGGGGTATTCCTCGTATGGCAGGAAAAACTCCTTGCCGCGCACGAGAAGCCACAACCCGAAGGCGTCAACGTTGTTGACTTGCACCTCGGAAGTGCCTGTGCCAAGAACGGACGATCTCATCTTTCCTTTCCTCCACGACCTTCTTTAATCTTGATACTTGCACATCCGGCAGCCTGTGGTTCGTCGCAACAGTTACGGCCGGCTCCAGCCAGAACTTGGCTTCGCCGTCCGGGCAACTGACGTGCACATGAGGGCGCGTTTCTTCCCGCGAGAAAAAGAAGAACCGGCACCCTTTCCACATGAATACCGTCGGGCTCATGGCGGCATACTACGCCTGAACCTCCGCCCTTTCAAGCCCTGGGATCGCACGGCCGCAATGTCACCACGAGGGTTTATCGGCGGAAAGACGTCGGCAGGTCACCCGATGCGCTGGCGGCCGCGGCCGGTCCTCAGGTACAGGAGCAGGCGGTCCTTCAGGTTGTCGCGGGCGCGGGCGAGGAGGCTCTTGACGGCCATCGTCGAGCACCCGATGGTGCGCGCGATGTCGGCGTAACTCATATCTTCATATTTATTCAGGACCACCGCGATCTGCTGCTTCTCGGGCAGCGTGTGGATCGCATCCTGGACCTTCGTCTTGAGTTCCTGCCGGTGCAGGTCGAAGTCGGGCGTGCGGCTCTCGGGGTCCTCCACGGCCCTGGGGCCGTCGCCCGCATCGGTCATCTGGTCGATTGAGACGTCGTCGCGGCGGCTGGCGCGGGACCTCAGGGCGTTCAAACTGACGTTCGCCGTGATGCGGAACATCCACGTCGAAAACTTCGCGGTGGGCTTATAGGTGATACGGGCACGGTAGATGCGGAGGAACACTTCCTGGGCCAGGTCCTCGGCGTCGGTCGCATCGCCGACAAACCTGTAGATAAGTCCGATGACGCGAGAGTGGTTGCGCTCCACCAGTTCCTGGAACGCCAGTTCCTTGCCCTTCTGGAACTGGAGCATCAAGCCGACATCGTAATCGGCTGCCGCACCCCTGCGGCCCCCCTGCTCGAAGATACTGGCAACTGCGGCAATAGCCTTGGCCATGGCTTCTCCGCTTGGGCCTGCCTCACAGGAGCCCCTTCGAGGAACCGCCCTCGAAACCCCATAAGGAAGCCGTCACCCGCCCCGTACTGTCTAACGTTCTATACGACTTCGGATTGCGTTTGTCACGCAAAAAATCGCGGAAAATGCGGCGTAGAAAATCCCCATTCGCCGCCGCATCATTCCCAGGGTGCCCCCGCAACCCGCCCCTCGCCGTTCAGTATAACACAGATTCCCGAAAGTGCAAATTCCCGGCGGATTTCCGGCCGGATTTGGCCCGTAATTGTGCGGAATCCGGCCTGAATGCCCTTCCCGGCCAAGCGGCGTGCCCTGATGCGAAAGGTTACCGGCGCCGGGGGGCTATCAGCCCGTCGCTTCTTCGACGATGCGAATCTCGTCGGCCGTCAGGCCGTAAAGGTCATAAACCAGTGCGTCGATCTCGCGGTCCGTGGCATCAATCAGGCGCTGAAACCGCATCCTCTCATCCGCCCCCTTCGCCCCAGCCAGACGTTTGTTCAGGTCCAGCATCCGCTCCACCAGCGACACCATAAGGTCGTGGCGGGATTTGTCGGCAGGGTCCGAGAGGTCAATGGGGCGGATTGGAAGAGACAAAGAGTCTGCAATTGAAACCTGGGGGAAGTCGTCCTTGGTGGCCTGCGAAACTTGAGCGAGATACAGGCGCGAAAGCAACCGTGAGTTCAATGCTCCGAGCAAATACTCGATTGCCTCCGGCCCCGTGACCTTGAGTACATACAAGTTCTTGTTTGTGATAACGGTCCTATCCAGAATCGTGGCCATTAGGCGCTGGCGCCGGTTGACTAGTCTCCGTAAGAGGATGCGTTTCCCCTGGAACCAATCAAACTCGCGTGGAAATTCGCGCATCTTGGCACCATATTCAACCCAATTGGGCGCGGCGAAACGCAGGCAATAGCGGTAAACGTCCCCCTCGAAATAGCGGAAGGAACTTTGGCCACACTTCTTGCGAGTAAGGATTTCCCGGTCAAAGAGAACACCACGCTTCATTCTGACTCGAGTGCCCAACGCAACGGTGTCACGATCGCGGATGCGCTTTAACAATGGCGCGATTTCCGGATCCACCAGGAATTTCTGCCCTTCGCACTCCAGCCATGAGGCTTGGGCAATATGTCCGAATCTATCCTGGTTCGCGTCAATGGCGTCGATCTTCTGCTTCTTGGGATACGCATGAACCACAACACTGTGATCGGAAGGGGGCGAGCACTTAGCGGTAGTCAATATTGCCGTGTCTATGTACGCATCTGCGAACACATTGAATGGAAGCACGATGAGCGTCTCAATGGTGTAAGAAAGCAGCCAGCGCCTCATGACCTTATACGCTGGACCACCCAGCCAAGCAGAAGGCACTATGTACCCGAATCGACCGCCTCCTCGAAGCAGGCAATGAGCCTTATATGTGAATGCCACATAGGCATCCTTCAGACAAGCAAAAACGGGGCAATTCGCATTAAGGTATTGGCTCTCATCGTCATTGAACAGCCGCCCATACGGCGGGTTGCCGATGACCACGTCAAACCCGCGCCGCTTGGCGGGGACTTTGGGGCCGAGGATGGCGGGGAACTCGGCGGCCCAGTCGAAGGCGTTGACGCGGCGGACCTCTTCATCGTCGAAGAGGGCGAGTTGCCGCCCTTGGAAAAAGTCGGGGCCGATCAGGGAGTTCCCGCACTTAATGTTCGACGACAGGTCCGGCAGGGCGCGCTCCACGTGAAAGAGCCGCCGCTGACGCTCCAGGCTGTCCTGGCTCTCCCCCTCAAGGACCTTAAGGAGCAAACTCAGTTTCGTGACCTCGACGGCCTGGCTGTCGATATCGACGCCGAAGATGTGGGCCAGAAGCAGCCGCTTCTTCTCCTCTATCGTCAGGTTCCACCGCCCGCCGGGACCCTGATAGACCTGCCGCGGGAACCGCTCCGGCCCGTTGGCGGCGTACCAGTCGCGGTGCCAATCCAACAGGTATTGATATGCCCCGATAAGAAACGATCCGCTGCCGCAGGCCGGGTCGAGGATCCGCAGCGTTCCTCGCCGGGGCGCGGCGATTGTCCCTCTCCCTTGATGGGAGAGGGTGGCCGCCGACCTGTCCGGCGAAGCGCCAGCGAAGCCGGAGGGCGGACGGGTGAGGGTGTCGAGCGGCGGCAAGGCCCCCTCACCCCCGCCCCTCTCCCGCGAGGGGAGAGGGGAGTCTGAATCCGCGGGAGGGCGGCCACACGGGGCCGGCCCTACGGTGCCAGGCGCGTGGGAAACTTTTTTCGCCGCAGGGCCGCCGATGTCGGCGGGTGCGCGGCCTTCGAGCATCCGCCCCACGGTGTTCTGGACGATGTACCGGACGATGTATGCGGGCGTGTAATAAACGCCCCCAGCCTTCTTGACTTCCGGTTTCTCCTCGACCTTCGCCTGGCCGGAGGCCGTGAGCCGGATCACCTTCCCAAGGAACTGCTCATAGACCTGGCCCAAGATGTCGGCCCCGAGGACCGAGAACTCGTACGGGCTTTCCGGGTAATAGAGGCCGCGGATGATGGCCGCAAGGACCTTGTCATCGACCTTGAGGCCGGGGGTGAGTTCATCGGGCGGCGGGCGGGCGGCCTCGGTCCGAAAATGAAAGAGTCCGGAGTTGTACTTGTCGTCGGCCCGCTCAAAGAGGGCCACCAGGCGCGGATATATGCTCGGCCCGTTGGTAAGGGCCATGAGCGCCCCGTAGTCCTCGATGCCGCGGTCCTCGCACATCCGGAGGAAGATGATCCTGTCGATGGTAAGTTGGACGGCGGCGTTTAAGTCCCGCACGTCCAGGCGATTCCGCAGCGCGAGGTTGTGGGCCAGCGCGTCGCGCCACGATTCGATTTCCCCCAGGAACGCCTCATCGACCGTGGCCGTGCCGCGCTTGCGTCCGGCCGACCCGGCGAAGCGGTCGAACGAACCTTGAAGGACGGCCTCCTTCGAGAAGACGGCGGCAATCTCGGCCCAGCGGGCGGCGTAGTCCTCGAACGTCATCGAAAGGATGCGGGCGACCGACGGCTTGTCGGCGGGGCGCGGCCGGACGGTGCAGTCATAGACGGCCAGTTCCTCGAAGTCCGTGAGGATCGAGAGCGCGAGGCCGGCGCTCCAGGCGTACCGGCGGAGTTGATATGCGGCCGGGGCGGCCCCTTCGAGATCGACCGAGGGTTTCTTGGCCTCGACGAAAAACACGCGGCGACCGCCGACGCGGAAACTGTAGTCCGGGGCCTTCGTGGCCGCGCCGATCTTCAGCGCGTCCTCGTGCACGACATCCTTGTATGCCTCGGCGTGGCCCGCGAGATTGGCGATGTCCCACCCCAGGGCCTCGAAAAACGGGTCGATGAACTCGCGGCGGACCTGGGCTTCCTTGTAGGCCGGGTCGCGGTAGGAATCGCGGTTGCGGCGGAAGCGCTCCACCAGTTCAAGGATGGCCGGCGGGGCTGAGGCGGGCGGCGCACTGCCCTTCCCTTTCGCGCGATTGGCCTGAGACGTTCGTTTCGCCATGCGTAGCCCCCGCATTCAGCCGGCACGACTTTACGGGCGCGCGGCCGGAATCTCAAGCGTATTCGCGCCTGCCGCAAAGGTGTCCGCGCGAGATTCTGGTTTGACTTTGCCGCCCCGGCGCAGTAGATGTTGACGGCGCGTTGTGCCGAATCCATGCCATCTCTTTGGAGGATGTGCCATGTCAGAATCCTGTTCCCGCCGCCAGTTTCTGAAAGGCGCCACGGCCACCGCCGCAACGCTGGCCCTGAGCGCATCCAGTTACGCCCGCATCGTCGGGGCGAACGAACGGATCTCGCTCGGCCTCATCGGCTGCGGCGACCGCGGATACGGCGCTCACATGGTCGGCATACACCCGCACGATAAGGAGATGAACGCCGAATTCACGGCCGTCTGCGACCCGTGGCGCGTGGCGCGCCAGCGGGCCGCCGCAAGGATCAAGGAATGGTACGGCCGCGACGCGCGGCAGTTCACCACGTACCGCGACCTGGTGGCCCTCAAGGATGTAGATGCCGTGATGATCGCCTCGTGCGACCACCTGCACACCACGCACCTGGAGGCGGCGGCCAGGGCCGGCAAGGATGCCTACTGCGAGAAGCCGCTCTCGATGGACCTGGAGTCGCTCAAGCGCGCGTGCGACGCCGTCAAGGCCGCGGGCACGGTGGTCCAGATCGGCACGCAACTGAGGAGTTTCCCGAGTTTCACCGGCTGCCGCGAACTCTACAAGACGGGCATCCTCGGCAAAGTCGGCCGCATCGAGCAGTGCCGAAACGGCGAGCGGCCCTACTGGTACGGATACCTGAAGGAGGCGGATGCGAAGGACGTTGACTGGGCGGAGTTCCTGGCCGACCGCCCGATGCGCCCCTTCAGCGCCGACCAGTTCACCGGATGGTACGGATACCGCGATTTCTCGGCCGGCCCCGTGCCGGGCTTCGGCAGCCACTACATCGACCTCATCCACTACATCACGGGCGCGAAGTTCCCGACGAGCGCCGTCTGCCAGGGGGGCACGTTCACCTGGAAAGATGAACATAAGTTCACGTGCCCCGACCACGTCGAGGCCACGTGGATCTACCCCGAAGGCTTCATGGTCCACTACTCCTCGAACCTCGGAAACGGCAGCGGCAACTCGTTCAAAATCTTCGGCGACCAGGGCGTGCTCGACATGGTCGCCTGGAACTCGCCGGTCCTCACGGCCGAGGGCGGCAGCAAGAATAAGGGCGCAATCCGCGGCAAGCAGCCCGTCCAGGACGTGCAGCGGCCCGACCACTTCCTCGACTGGCTCCAGTGCCTCCGCAGCCGCAAGACGCCCAACGCATCCATAGATGCCGGCTACCAGCACGCGGTGGCGGTCATCATGGCGATGGCGGCCTACGACACCGGCCGCCGCCAGGTCTATGACGTTGAAAAACGCGAAATCAGGGAGGGATAAACATGAGTCGATCCGACAGATTGACGCGCCGCTCGTTCCTCGCCGGCTCTCTCGCCGTGGGCGCCGCAGGCGCCGCGGCGCCACGATCCGCATCGGCCGCTGAACCGGCCGCCGCCTGGCAGATCGGCTGCTACACCCGCCCGTGGGCGAACCTGGAATGGCCCGCCGCCTTCGACGCCGTCGCCGAGGCGGGCTACAAGGACGTCGGCCTCATGACCACCAAGTCGAAGAGCGGCCTGATCGTCTCCCCCGACACCACGCTCGATGACGCCCGCAAGGTCGGCGAAGAGGCGAAGAAACGCGGCCTCGGCATCCCGTCCGCCTGGGGCGGCGGACTCCCGGTCGGGCAGTCTGTCCAGGCAGGCATAGATGCACTACGCAAACTTATCGATAACTGTGCCGCAGCAGGCGCCTCTAACGTCCTCATGGGCGGCGTCGGAGACCCGAAACTCGCCGACCCGTACTTCAAGGCCATCGCCGAGTGCTGCGACTACGCCGCCGAAAAGAAGATCGGCATCAGCATGAAGCCACACGGCGGCCTCAACGCCACCGGACCCCAATGCCGCAAGTCCATCGAGCAGGTCGGGAGCAAGAACTTCCGACTCTGGTACGACCCGGGCAACATCTTCTACTATTCCAACGGTGAACTGGACCCCGTGACCGACGCCGCCGCCGTCGATGGCCTGGTCGCCGGAATGTCCGTCAAGGATTACCTGCCGCCCAAGAACGTCTCGGTGACGCCCGGCACGGGCAAGGTCAACTTCCCGGCCCTCATGGCCCGCCTCAGGCAGGGCGGCTTCACGGGCGGCGCGCTCGTGGTCGAGTGCGTCGCCCCGGGCGATGCCGCCCAGACCATCGAGGAGGCCAGGAAGGCACGCAAGTTCGTCGAGGACCTCGTTGCCAAGTTGGGTTGACCGCGCGAGCAACGTATGAAGGCCATCGGCCTCTGCCTGATCACCCTCCTCCTCGCCGCGCCCCTTGCGGCCGCGCCCCCCGCGCCGGTTGACTACAAGATCCGGCTGGACGTCCTCCGCTCCGGCTACGACGGCGAGACCTGCTGGGTCCATGCGCGGGCCGGTGCCGTTCCGGGCAGCCCGCCCTCGGTGGTCCTTACGATGCAGCGCCTCCTGCTGGCGGGGAGCGATGTCTTCTTCGCCCTGAACGAGATGCGCTCCGACGACCTCGGCAAGACATGGACCGGCCCCGTGGAGCACGGCCAATCGCTCGGCCGCCGCACGGAGAGCGACGGCGCAACCGTGGTCCCCTGCGACTTCTGGCCCAAGTGGCACGCCCGAAGCGGCCGCCTCCTCGGCATCGGCCAGACGGCCAGGTATCGCAATAATAAACTTATCGACAATCGCAAACGCGAAACCTGCTACTCCGTCTATGATCCCGCCGCACGCTCGTGGACCCCCTGGACCGCCCTCGACATGCCCGACGACCCGAAGTTCTACAGCGCCGGCGCGGGCTGCGTCCAGCGCGTGGACCTCCCCGGCGGCGACATCCTCCTGCCCATCTACTTCAGGGGCCGCGACGAGAAGTTCACGCGGGTCACGGTCCTCCGGTGCTCCTTCGACGGCGCGCGACTGGCGATGATCGAGCAGGGCAACCAGTTGGCCGTCGATGCCGACCGCGGCCTCGGCGAGCCGTCTCTCGCACGATTCGGGGGACGCTTTTACCTCACCCTGCGGCACGACCGCGCGGGGTACGTCGCCACGAGCCAGGACGGACTCCACTTCGGACCAGTGCAGACATGGCGTTGGGACGATGGAGCCGACCTCGGCAACTATAACACGCAGCAGCACTGGGGCACCCGCGCCGACGGCCTCTTCCTCGTGTACACACGCAAGGGCGCCGGCAACGATCACGTCTTCCGCCACCGCGCACCGCTCTTCATCGCCCAGGTGGACCCCGAGAAACTCTGCGTCATCCGCGCGACCGAACGCATCCTCGTGCCCGAACGCGGCGCGCGGCTCGGCAACTTCGGCGTCACAGACGTGAGCGACCGCGAAACCTGGGTCACCGTGACCGAGTGGATGCAGACCTGGGGGCCGAAGGTAATCATCCCCATCGATAACCCCCGCGGGGCGAACAACAGCGTCTATGCCGCACGCATACTCTGGGAGAAACCCAACCGCGAGTGGGACCAGCACTAGATTGCTTGGCGCTCGACTGAAATGGACTGCTGCGCGGCGGGTCTTCCGACCCGCCGCCCCGTGCGGAGGCCGCCATCATGGTATCTGGCATTCCTGATATCTTGTTTATTATCCTTACCTTCGCCGCGATCATCCTGCCGGCGGTCTCCGCGGCCGGCGCGGACGACTTGTCCGCCGGAATCGCGGTGGTGGACATCACCCCGCCCCTCGGCTACCGAATGGCCGGGTACTTCAGCGAGCGGCTGAACACCGGCACGCACGACCCTTTGCGGGCCAAGGCGATCGTCCTCAGGCAAGGCGGCGAGCGCGCGGCCCTCATCTTCTGCGACATCCTGGGCGTCCCCCTAGCCGTCTCCGCCGAGGCACGCAAGAAGGCCGAGGCCGCCACAGGCATCCCTGCCTCGAATATCCTCATCGCCGCAACGCACAGCCACACCGGACCGCTCTACTCCGGGCCGATGCGCAAATACTTCCACGACCGCGCCGTGGCCGAGCGCGGCAGCGACCCGTGCGAGAAGGTGGACTACTCGGCCGACCTCGTCGCCAACATCGTAAAGGCCGTGAGGGACGCCGATGCGGCCGCAAGACCCGCGAGCCTCGCCGTGGCCACCGCCGAGCAGAGCGGCCTCGCCTTTAACCGGCGGTTCTTCATGAAGGACGGCTCCGTACGCTTCAACCCCGGAATTCTCAACCCGGACATCGTGCGCGCGGCCGGGCCGACCGACCCGCAGGTCCGGGCGGTCTTCGTGCGGGGCGCGGCAGGCGACCGGCCCCTTGCGGCCATCGTGAACTTCGCCCTGCACCTCGACACGACCGGCGGCACGGAGTACTCCGCCGACTACCCGTTCTACCTCGAACGGTCGCTCCGGGCCTCGCTTGGCGAAAAGTTCCTCCTCCTTTTCGGCACAGGAACCTGTGGAGATATCAACCACATTGATGTGACCCGGAAGGAGCGCCCCAGGCCCGACGAGATCGGCTCGCGCCTTGCCGGCGCCGTCCTGGCCGCCGCCGAGAAACCCATCGCCCGCCCCGCGCTCGCCGTCCGCCGCGAGGTCGTCAGCGTCCCGCTTCAGCACTGCACGCCCGAGCAACTCGCCCAGGCCCGCGAGGACATCAAGAAGGTCGGCACGCGCGAACTGCCGTTCCTCAAGCAGGTTGAGGCGTGCAAGATCGTGTCGCTCGAGATGCGCGGCGGCGAGACCGCCCCCCTGGAGGTCCAGGTCTTCCGACTCGCCCCCGACGTGGCCGTGGTGGGCTTGCCCGGCGAGGTGTTCGTGGATCTCGGCCTCGCAATCAGGAAGGACTCGCCCTTTCCCGTTACCATAGTTATCGAGTTATGTAATGACGCCCCCGGCTATATCCCGACCAGGAAGGCGTTCGCCGAGGGGAGTTACGAGACCGTCAACTCGGTCATCGCCCCCGGCGGCGGCGAGATGCTCGCCGAGACCGCCGCAAGGCTCCTCAAGGACCTCGCCCCACAGCCCTGACCGAGAGAGCGCGCGCAACAAATTAGGGACACTCACCTTTTTGGGGCGCTTTAGCGCGGTTTAAGTTTGCGTGATTACATACTCCGCGCGCTGGGCAGGAATGCCCACCGCGCCAACACTCAATCTTAAACCGCCCTAAAGGCAAAACGCGGCAGGTCCGGAGACCCGCCGCGCCAAATGACACTGTAGCACTAATTCCGCAACTTCAGGCCTATCGCCCGCGGCCCGCCCTCGGCGCTGCGCCGGCTACCGCCGCTTCTTCGGCGGACGGCCGGGCTTGCGGCAACGGAAATGCCGGCGGAATCGACGCTCAAGCGCCACGATAAATTCCTTCGAGCCCAGCGGCCGGCCAGTACGGGTATGTCGTTCCAGAGCCTTCGCAAACTTCGGGTCGCCCTCCTCGCCCAGCCATGCCGCCCACTTCTTCACCGCGCCGCCGGAAACGAGGGGGTCCTCTCGTTTGCCGCAGTGCGCCGCCGCGCTCGACCACCGATACTCCTCGGCCCGGGTCACCAGGCCCGCGCGGACCGGCCCGCGCTCAACGTGCCGCGCGGCCTCCCGGTAATATCGCGGATCGATCGGGCACGAGCCGAAGCGGCCCTTCCAGATGCGACCGCGCCGCCCCTTCCGCCTCAGGTGCTTGGCGTAGCAGCGGATGGCCAATTTGAGCGCGGCCCCAAGCGAGCCGCGCGCCTTAGGCGTCACCACCATGCTCACCCGGTCGGGCATCAGCGCGTACGCGCGGACCTTGAGGCCCCTCCGCCTGGAGTAGTACTTCAGGAGTTCGAGGAACCGCCGCCGGTCCGCCGTCGAAAAGAATATCTTCCGGCCGCCCCGACCACGCTGCACCACGTGATGCGGAACCCCCGGAACCACCACTCGTGCCATTCTTGCCATGCCATAAGGATACCGCGCGCAGCCGCTACGTCAACAAAAACCCCGCAAGAACTCCGCGCAGAGCCTGTTGACACGCCGTCAGAAAGGTATCTTGAAGTCGCCTGCGGCAGAGGCCATGGTGCGTGTGATATCCTGAAGTTGCTGTGGCGACAGGACCGCCGGGGGCTTCCATTCGGCGCGATGTCGATCGACTTCGGAGTGCGCCCGTTCGCGCAAGTCCGGCCCGGGCGCCGCCTCGCCGTGGAACTGTGTCCGGTCGATGGCCGAACCGGGGACGTAGTGCTCCTGGCGCATGTACTTCAGCGTATGTTCGGCGGTCAGCAGGGTCCCCTCTTGCAGCAACTGCTCGAACAGCGGGCCGCAGGGGATGTCTTCCCTGGGTTCGAGGCCCGCGACGAGGCGTCGGGCCATCGCGCACGTTTCCGCGTCGAGGACCAGTTTCTCGAGCGACTGGCAACTCTCGAAGTACAGCATGCCCGGGCCCGAGATGCTGTTGATGCCGGCCAGGGCCGCCAAATACACGCCCGTGCCGGACTCAAAGCCCGCCTGCGCGTCGAGGGCCTTGCTGTCGCTCATGCCGATATATGCTTGCGTCGGAAGCCCCAGGTGCTTGCCCACTTCGGCGTACGCGCAGCAGATCATCTGGGCCTCCAGGGCCGAGGTGCACGCGGCAAGGGTCCGCATGTCGAATGCCGCCGGCGAACCGCCATAGAGAATCGGCGCGCCGGGCCGGGTCATCTGCGAGATGGCGATCCCGCTCAGGGTCTCCGCGGCATGCTGGATGACGCAGCCCACCAGCGACACCGGCGACACGAGGCCCGCGAGCGGCATCGCGATGAACTCCACCGGGATGCCCAGTTCTGCACACCGCATCGTGTTGTCGGCGGTCGTCGTGCTCCACTTGAGCGGCGACGTGGGGCAGCACGAGAAGAAGGCGAACGGCTTCTCGCGCAGGGCCTCGCGCGTGCCGCGCACCGCCAGTTGCAGGTCGGCCATCACGTCGAACCCTTCGACGGTAAACGCGCCCGTGCAGACCGGCTTCGTCGTGGTCTTCAGCAGCGCGTACAGGCGGATGCTGTCGCCGATCCTCGCCGGCACGTCGCTCGGCACGATGGCGGTGGCGGAGTAGTCTATCGGGCCGAGGTGCTCAACCAGACGGCAGTACGTCAGCATGTCATCCATCGTGGCCGCCCGCATCCGGTTGGTGCGGTAGTCAAGCACCTTGATGCCCGCCGAACCGGGGGTGAAGTGCAGGTTGTCGCCCGAGAGGTCGCATGCGTGCGTCCCGGCAACGTTCCACAGGCGGACCCGGCGCGGCGTCGAGGCAATGGCCCGCTCGACGAAGTGGCGCGGCAGCCAGACGCGCTTGCTCTGGCGGTCGATGCGGCAGCCGGAATCCCCGAAGCGCGCCAGAAGCGCCTCGTGGTTGAGACAGACGCCCTTGGTTTCGAGGAGCCCGAATGCCTCGTCCAGGATCTGCCCGATGAGCGTGTCACTGAGGAACCGGATTCGAGGTCGCATGCCGCTCTCCTTGGGTCTCGGTCGCCACTGTGGCAACCGTGCGCGGCAGGTCCGGAGACCCGCCGCGCACGAAGCGAGGCGAAAAGGCTTGTCCTAAGGCCAACAGGCAACACTACTCGAAGAAGTTAATCTGGGGTTAACTTGGGGACATCATGCCCATTGTTTTCCCTTGCAGGGTCGGCGTCTCGTGCCACGCTCAGGAATCCCCTGACCCGAGTCAGAATACGTCGGCGGGGGGCGGGGGTCAACCGAAATCGGGGGACCATCTGGGACACTTCCCAGGCGTGGCGGGTTTTGCCCTTGAAAGTCGGGCGGTTTCCGCTACCCTACTACCGCACTTGGCAGGAAGTGCATCCCCTTGGGGAATCCGGGCGAATACCGGGCGGCAGGCCAAGGAGTCGCACGATGGCAGAGAAGAAGGTTCCGGGGCCGATCGCCCCGCACGGCGGGGTGCTGGTCAACCGGCTGTTGGGCGATGCGGAATCCAAGGATGCTGCCGCGCGGGCCGTCGGCCTGCCGCGCGTTGAACTGAAGCGCCGCGAGCGGTGCGACCTGGAATCGCTGGCGGTGGGCGTTTTCAGCCCGCTGGCGGGGTTCATGATGCGGGGCGAGTTCGACGATGTCGTCGATACCATGCATCTGCCATCGGGCCTGCCGTGGACGATTCCCGTAACCCTCAGCGTGTCGAAGGAGCAGGCGGCGAACCTCAAGATCGGCGGCCAGGCGGCCCTGTTCGACCCGGAGTGGAACGAAACCCTCGGCATCCTCCACCTGGAAGACAAGTACGAGCACGACCGGGCCCGCGAGGCCCGCGAGGTCTATCGCACCTCCGATGAGAAGCATCCCGGCGTGGCCCTCGTGATGAAGCAGGGGGAGGTCTGCCTGGGCGGCCCGGTCGAGGTCCTCTCGCTGCCGTCGCACGATGAGATGCTCCAGTATCGCCTGACGCCGCGGCAGGTCCGCACGGAATTCGACAAGCGCGGCTGGCGACGGGTTGCGGCATTCCAGACGCGCAACCCCGTCCATCGGGCCCACGAGTACCTCCAGAAGGTTGCCCTGGAGGTGTGCGACGGCATCCTCCTCCATCCGCTGGTGGGCGAGACCGCCCCGGGCGACATTCCGGCCGATGTCCGCATGAGGACCTACGAGGTGCTGCTGGCCAACTACTACCCCAAGGAGCGGGTGCTGCTGTCGGTCCTGCCGGCCTCCATGCGATACGCCGGGCCGCGCGAGGCCATTTTCCACGCAATTATGCGGAAAAACTACGGCTGCACCCACTTCATCGTGGGCCGGGACCACGCCGGCGTCGGCAACTACTACGGCACGTACGATGCCCAGAAGATCTTCGACGAGTTCGACGCCGACAAGATCGGCATTACGCCCATGATGTTCGAGAACACCTTCTGGTGCAACCGCTGCGAGGGCATGGCCAGTTACAAGACCTGTCCGCACGGCGATGCCGACCGCGTGATCTTCTCGGGTACGAAGGTCCGCAGCCTCCTGGCCGAGGGAAAGGCGCCCCCGCCCGAGGTCACCCGGCCCGAAGTCGCCGCCATCCTCATCGAGGCGGCACGGAAGAAGAGTGACTGAGTGCCTATGTGCCTGAGTAACCTTATAGTTAGCCGCCGCGCTTGCGCGGCGCTGGCTTTGAGCTTTGAACCTTGAACTTTGTGTTCGGAGGCAGCAATGGCTCAGGGCTTCGTATTGTGGTTCACCGGCCTTTCCGGCTCCGGAAAGACGACCGTTGCGGAGATCGTGGTGGCCGACCTCCGCCGCCGCAAGGTCAAGATCGAAGTCCTCGATGGCGACGTCGTCCGCACCAACCTCTCGAAGGGCCTCGGGTTCTCGAAGGAGGACCGCGACACCAACATCCTGCGCGTGGGATTCGTCGCCAACCTGCTCGCCCGAAACGGCCTGGCCGCCTGCTGCGCCTGTATCAGCCCCTACGCCGGCATCCGCGATGCCGTCCGACGCCAGGTGGAAGGCGATGGCGGCCGCTTCATCGAAATCTTCATGGATACCCCATTCCAGGAATGCGTCCGCCGCGATGTCAAGGGCCTCTACAAGAAGGCGATGGCCGGCCAGATCAAGGGATTCACGGGCGTCGATGACCCATACGAGCCCCCCCCCGCCGCCGAACTCGTCATCCATACCTGCGACGAATCCCCCGAGCAGTCTGCCGCCCAGATCCTCGCGTACCTGGAGAGGCAGCGGCTCGTGCCGAAATCGTCGTGACGAATGGGCGATCTGTATCTGGCGTAATCCCCCAATGGGTGGTATGCCCGCAGCCTGTCCGCCATTGGTCGGATTCAAGAACGCCAAGAACGCCAAGAACGCCAAGAGCGCCAACCCCCGGGAATTGGCGCTCTTGGCGGTCTTGGGTCGCCTGTGGCACAGCCGCCCTCGGCTGTGCACCTGCGAAACTTGTCGAAACTTTGTGAAACTTGCTGCAACTTGATCGATTCTTCGCGAAACTGAGTGCATTCTTACGCCAAACGATGCGCAATTGCATGCCATTTTAGCACCAGCCGACGTGTCCTGAAGCACCTCCCGGCAGCCCGCCGCCGGACCACAATATGTTGTGGTGGGGGGCACTATATGTAGTGGCCGAGCCTGAAGGGCTCGAACGTAACAGCCTGGGGCACCGCCCCGGGAATGCGATGCCCCGCCGCCTCTTCCTTCCTCTTTCTTGCCGCCCCAACGGGGCGACGGAATGTAGCCGCGGGTGGAGCGACGCCGCTTTCGGCGTCGCGCAACCCGTGGGAGAAAAGCGAAGCCCCGCCCCCTCCCTCCTCTTCCTTTCTTCACAGCCCCAGAGGGGCGGAAGGACCGTGCCGCGCACATTGCGGCCAACCGAACCGACGGGTCGCCGCGGGCGGCGATACGGCCCGCCGCCTTGCGGCCCCGGTCGCTGGCGATGCCCACGGCGTTTTCTTGCCCTCATTCGGTCCCCATAGACCCAGCCCGACCAACAGATTATCCATTCGGCCGCTGCGCCTATCGTAGAGGGTTTTATGTTGACCCTCACACGACGTCACGATAAACCATGGCATGATACCGCCGAAGGGTAATCAACAGTAAAGCGCCGTGATCGTAAGGGGGAGGAGAGTCATGAACGGACCTCAAAAAGGGATTCTGTTGGTTGGCTGCGTTTTCCTGCTGGCGAATCTGGTTATGACCGTTTATATCGCCGCTCAAGCCGGTTTTTCCGAATCCGATCCGACACGACCCTCTATAATCGATGATTACGCTGCTTGGTCGTCGCTGGTTATTATCGCTGGGACTGGCGTTCTGTTCGGTTTATCGTTTCTTTTCAAAGACTTCGCGGACAAGGTGTTTCGCTTTTTCGCGTACGGCGAAAGCTGGTAGGTTTCGGGTACCGCGCGGTCGCCTGACGATACCCACGGCGTTTTCGCCATCTTTGCTGTCTCACCCCGAAGGTCCGCTTGTACAGTATTCTGTACAGTACGAACTTGACAACATGGTCGAAATGGACTATATGGAAGGTGGCTGACGTTGCGTAAACGCCAGCAAATGCTGTAAGTTCCGCTCGTTGAATGGTTTGCGAAAACTCGGGTTTGCCGCTCATAACCCTAAGGTCGCAGGTTCAAATGCTGCCCCCGCTACCATATATACATACGACCGTCCTCCGGGACGGTCGCTCTATTTATATCGCCATGCGTCGTAGGCTGCTGCGTTCGCCGTGCACGCCGGGAGCGCGCCGTCTATCCGTTGGACACAGGCCCTTCCGAGTATTCTGTCCGTCTTATCCTGCAAGCACTTACGCCCCTTGTCTGCCCCGCTCTACACCGATGCGATTGCGTCTTTCCAGCCAGAAAGGACGGCCTCACGGTGGGTGTGATTCAATTGCCGGCGCAGCCGCGAATGTTTGAGAGAAGGGGTTCATGCTACTTTTGGGAGTTACTATAGTTTCCGGGCGCCCGCTCTTTGGGATCGCAACGTTGGCTACCGGCACCGCAGGACGGACCATCAGTTGATACTCATCCACTCCGGTTGGCCCCTGAAACCGCGAGACGTTCTCGGCAGCCGTAATTTTCCGCAGTCAATCAACGGATGCTCCATGCGTGTTCTCATTGCGAGACAATTTCATACGGGATGGCCGGCAGCGCGCCGAGGGGGATGCGCCGGCGGTTTGCCGGCGGCGTGACGCGAGACAAGCGCAAACATACGTCGGAGCGGGGCGGGGGTCAACGGAAATGCACGGAACGGCGACGGCGGAATCCGCAGCCGCCGTCGCCGGAGGCTATGGCGGGCCAGGGATTGCGCAGATTACGCGGATAAAAAAAGGGGACCTGGCGAGAAACGGCAAAGGCAAATCCTGTTTGTCTTCCTCCGCGGCTTCGCGCCTCCACGGCGGCCGGCAGAAATGCCCGACGAGCCGGTTGCGCGGCCGACGGTCCGCCTCACCCGCCTTCGCCAAGGCTACGGCGTGGCAGGCCCCTACCCTCTCCCACAGGGGAAAAAGGAGAGTCCCCTTATCCACAGGCCATTGGCCGGCGCTAATGCGCTGCCGGGCGAATGACGATCGGCTCGGCGCTGGGCAGGGCGTCGTACCGGACCGCGCCGCCGGTCCTTGTTGCGTTGGACCCCGTTGTTGGGGCGACGGGGGCGGTGGCCTTGCCGGGGCCCTGGGTGATCTCGCATACTTTCCACGCGGCGGGGACCTGGGTGATGAGGGTGAGGGGGAAGTCGTAGAATTTCGGGTCGGCCTTCGACGCGAGTTCCAGGCGGATGATGCGGTCGGTGGCCTCGACGGTCTTGACTTCGGCGCTTGCCCGCTCGGTCTCGTATTTATGGGCCGAGATATGTCCGGCGACCCACACCTGGTCGCGCTTGGCGGCAAGGCGGTCGAGAAATTCGGTGAAGGCGGCGGCAGGGACGCTTATCCAGTCACCGCCGACGCCGTGGTAGATGATGTATTCCGCGCCGCCGGCGGCGATGGCCCTATCGACGAGGCGCATCATGTCGTCGGCGGTCTTGGCGTGGATGGCGCCGCCGTGTCCGTCGAACGTCGGCCGCTCGATGAGATGGTGCTTGACGAGGGCCTGCGCCAGTTGCTCCGGTGTGATGTTCCACGCCTCTTTCGGGACGCCCGGCCGCCCGAACGAGATAAGTCGCGGCGATTTGCCGGGGAAGAGGCGCATGATCATCTCGTTGGACTGGACGAGTTCCTCTTCGAGGTTGGCCACGTCGCGTGCGCCCTTGTGCGTCCAGGTGTGGTTGCCGTACTCCATGCCTGCGGCGGGGAATTCCTTTTCCCAGGCATCCTTGAAGACCTTCCACTCGCCCTTGCCGGGGTTGACGTAGAAGGTGCCGATGAGGCCGCGCTTGACGAGTTCCGGGAGGACGTTCTTGACTTGCGAGGGTGCGCTGTCGTCGAACATGAGGAGGAAGGCGGCCTTCTTGTCGTCCTTCCATCGAGCGATGCGTGTTGCGCCGGGGGCCTGCTGGTCGGCCCAGGCGCTGGCGGCGAAGGCAAGCGCGGCGGCGGCCAGGCAGGCGGCGGACATCATCGCCGGAATCGTTCGCAGGTCCGACATGGGTTTCTCCTTGCGCTTGCGGCCCCAGGCACGGTGGGCCAACTGTGAACCTTGCGGAGATTACCACTACAGCGCCACCTAGGCCTTTGCGCGGTGGGTCTCCCGACCCACCGCGCGACGAAGCCGCGCTCGCGCGATCGAAAACGCGGTTTGCGCGGCGGGTCGGGAGACCCGCCGCGCTAAGTGGCGCGCTTGCGGCCCCAGGCACGGTGGGCCAACGGTGAACCTTGCGGAGATTGTACGACTGGCAGGCCGCGCGCACAACATGTGGCGCGGCTTCTTTGTTGACGGTCCGGCGGGGCGTGGCGTAAGATGGCCCCCGCTCGGGCGCCAAGGGGGCGCCTGCGGCGACCCTTCAAGAGGAGAGGCTTTCGATGCGACACGCACTTGCGGCCATCATCATTGCGGGCCTGGCGGGACTCATCATGGCAGGCTGCTCCGGCAGGCTGCCGAGCCAGCAGAAGACGCTCAAGATAGCGGTCATCCCCAAGGGGACGATGCATGTCTTCTGGAAGTCGATCCACGCGGGGGCGAAGGCGGCCGAAAAGGAACTCAAGGGCGTACAGATCGACTGGCAAGGCCCCGTGGTGGAGGACGACCGGCGGGCGCAGATCGACCTGGTGGAGACGTTCATCCAGCGGCGGATGGACGGCATCGTCCTTGCCCCGCTCGATGACAAGGCCCTCATCGCGCCCGTGAAGGCGGCGGGCGCGGCGGGAATTCCGGTGGTCATCATCGACTCGGACCTGGCCGACCCGACGGCGTACGTCAGTTTCGTGGCCACCAACAACTATAAGGGCGGCGTGCTGGGCGCCCGGCGGCTGGCGGAACTCCTGGGCGAGCGGGGCGGCAAGGCCATCCTGCTGCGGTACCAGGTGGGCAGCGCATCGACCGAGAACCGCGAGAAGGGGTTCATGGACGAGATCGCAAAGCATCCGAAGGTCCAGGTCATATCGAGCGATCAATATGCGGGTGCGACGGTCGAGTCGGCCATGACGGCGTCGCAGACGCTCCTGACGAAGTATGGTGAGGGGCAGGTCGATGGGATTTTCTGCCCGAACGAATCGAGCGCGTACGGAATGCTCCAGGCCCTGCGCGGGGCAAACCGGGCGGGCAAAATCAAATACGTCGGCTTTGATGCGTCGGACCGGCTGGTCGAGGCGCTCGAGAAGGGCGAGATCAGCGGCCTCGTGGTCCAGAACCCGTACAAGATGGGTTACGAGGGCGTCAGGACGATCGTCGCCCACATCCGCGGCGAGAAAGTGCCCAAGCGGATCGACACCGGCGTGGTCCTGGTGACCCCGGAAAACATTTCGGAGCCCGAGGTCCAGAAACTCGTGCATCCGCCGCTGGAATAGGATGAC
>CAYGWP010000296.1:0-5619 GCA_964353455.1 uncultured Anaerolineales bacterium | reverse complement strand
CTCGGCCCTGGCGGTCCTCGGGATACTGGCGGGGGTTGACCCGGCCGCGGCCGTTGCGGATCCGCGGCAGCCGGAGGGGGAGTGGCTCCAGCGTCTGGTCGAATCGCTGACCGAGGGTCGGCTGGACCGGGAGTCGCTTGCCCGTCGTGCCGCCGCCGCGTTGCCGGCCGTGGCCGCCTACCTGGGCCGCCCTCCGCCTGCGGCGATCCTGCCGTCGTACGTCGGCGTGATCGCCACGCGGTTCCGGCAGGCGATCCTGGGGCGCCCCGCCGGCGTATGCAGCGGGCGCCGAGTATGACGGCCCTTGCAAACCGCCGACCTGCCGCTACAATAGCCTTGGTTGTCTTTCATGGGAACGGGTATGCGCCCGCACGGGCGAGGAGATGACGAATGACGCGCAGGAACCTCATAGGGCTGGTCCTCATCCTGGTGAGCGGCGGACTCCTGATCTGGGCCTTCGAGGCCGTCGCCGAGCAGGAAGCCGCCGACACCAAACTCTTCGACCAGTGCAACCGCTTCATCGAGGTCGTCCGCCTCGTCCAGAAGCAGTACGTCCGCGGCGTCGATACCAAGAAGATGTTCGAGAACGCCATCAACGGCATGCTGAGCAGCCTGGACCCGTTCTCCAACTACATTCCGGAGGAGGAGTTGGCGGAGTTCAACAAGTCAACGCGCGGCAAGTTCGGCGGCATCGGAATCCAGATCGGCATGCGCCGGGGAATGCTCTCGGTCATCAGCCCGCTTGAAGGCACCCCCGCGTACCGGGCCGGCATCCTGGCAGGCGACATCATCATGGAGATCGACGGCAAGAACGCCGACGGCCTGCGCCTCGAAGACGCCGTCAAATTTCTCACCGGCGACCCCGGCACGAAAGTCCGCATCAAGGTCCACCACATGACCGGCGAGAACGAGGAGATCACGATCACCAGGGCCATCATCGAGGTCCAGACCGTCAAGGGCTTCAATCGCGATGCCGACGGGCAATGGCAGTACATGATCGACCCCGAGCGTAAGGTCGCCTACATCCGCCTCGCAAGTTTCACCGAGACCACCTCCACGGACCTCCGAAAGGTGCTCGACCAACTCGTCAAGGACGGCATGAAGGGCCTCATCCTCGACCTGCGCTTCAACCCCGGCGGCATCCTCAAGACGGCCGTCGAGGTCTGCGACATGTTCATCGACCACGGCATCATCGTCCAGACCAAGGGCCGCACCACGCCCTACTGGGAGGCCACCGCCACGCGCGAAGGCACGCTTCCTTTCTGCCCGATGGTGGTCATGATCAACCCATTCAGCGCGAGCGCATCGGAGATCGTCTCCGGGTGCCTCCAGGACCATCACCGCGCGATCGTCGTCGGAGAGCGGTCCTTCGGAAAGGGGAGTGTCCAGAACGTCATTCCGCTGGAGGGCGAGAAGGCGGCCCTGAAACTGACCACCTCGAAGTACTACCTGCCCAGCGGCCGCAACATCCACCGCGATGAGGACATGAAGGACACCGACGAGTGGGGCGTCATGCCCGACATCGCCGTCCCGATGACGCCCGAGGAGTACGTGGCCATCATCCGCACGCGGCAGGAGGCCGATGTCATCCACCACAAGGGCGGCGCAGGCAAGACCGAGGGAGAGCCGAAGATCGAAGGCGCCCCGAGAACCGAAACCCCCAAGCCCGAGACGCCAAAACCCGAAACGCCCAAGCCCGAAACGCCCCCGGCCAAGCCGAAGCCCGAGGCCCCGAAACCGCCCGAATCGCCGAAACTCGAACGACCCAAGGGCGAGCCCGTCATGCCGGATGATACCGACGAGCAGCCCGGCGCAGGAAAGGCCGACGCCGCGGGCGCAAAGGCCAAGCAGCCCCCCGAGGACCGCCAACTCCAGCGGGCACTGGACCTCATGCGCGGCATGGAGGTCATCGAGAAGTACCTGAAGAAAGAGCCGGTCAAGGTTGAGGCGCCCAAGCCGCCGGCTGAGGCGAAAAAGGCGGCATGACACCAAGTTAGCCGCGTGTGCCACGGCCGGCTCGCCGCGTCGAGTCTTCGACTTGTCCGGCCGTGACGAATCGTGAGCCAAGCATGAGCGCGGCGGGTCTCCTGACCCGCCGCGCGTGACTTCCGCCAGGGTGCCTACTAAGCATGAAAATCCTCGGCATCGAAACCTCCTGCGACGAGACCTGCGCGGCGGTCGTTGAAGACGGCCGCCGCGTCCTTTCCAGCGTCGTAGCCACACAGGTCGAGGTCCATCGCAAGTATGGCGGCGTAGTGCCCGAGATCGCTTCCCGGGCGCACCTTGAGGCCCTTGTGCCGGTGGTCGCGGAGGCGATGGAGCAGGCCCGTGTCGGCCTCGATGAGATAGACGCCGTCGCGGCCGTCTATCGGCCGGGCCTCATCGGGTCGCTCCTGCTGGGCCTGGTGGCCGCCAAGACCATCGCCTGGCTCCGCGACCGGCCTCTCGTCGGAATCAATCATGTAGAAAGCCACATCTATGCGGCGTGCCTCGAGCGCGCCGGCCTGCCGTTCCCGTGCGTGAGCCTCATCGTCTCCGGCGGGCACACGAGCCTCTACTTCTCCGAGGGCCCGCGGACGCATTCTCTTCTCGGCGCGACCACCGACGATGCCGCCGGCGAGGCCTTCGACAAGGTTGCCGCGATCCTCGGCCTTCCGTACCCCGGCGGTCCGAGCATCGACCGTGCGGCGGAGCGCGGAAACCCGGCGGCCGTCAGGTTCTCGCGCCCGTGGCTCGCGGGCGATTCCCTCGACTTCAGTTTCTCGGGCCTCAAGACCGCCGTCCTCTATCACGTCCGGGGCCACGGGGCAGATGTGAAGAAGCGCGAGACCCGCCTCTCGGAGCAGGAGGCCGCCGACGTGGCGGCGAGTTTCCAGGAATGCGTGGTCGATGTCCTCGTCGGAAAGACGCTGAAGGCCGCCGAGGCGCGCGGCGTGGACCGGATCATCGTCGGCGGCGGGGTGGCGGCAAACCGGCGACTCCGCGCACGGTTCCAGCGCGATGCCGCCGCCGCGGGCCTCGAACTCTTCATCCCGCAGGTGCGTTACTCGACCGACAACGCCGCCATGGTCGCCGGCCTCGCGTTCCACTACGCCCGCGAGGGTCTCTTCGCCGGCCTCGACATCGAGGCCCGGGCGTAGGCGCGTATTGCATCACTTACGTGAGGTGACACGTTTAGCCGCGACTCGGAGAGGAGCGCGCGTTCGAACGGCGACACGCGCTCCTCTTCGAGTCGCGGCTAAACAATCGCGGCCAAACTTTGGGCCACCTGCCGCGAGCAATAAACGAACGCTTTACCTCCATCGCCCCCCACTCTATAATGCAGCCCTTTACGAAGGGCAGGGCGCCGACCGTGAACCACGAATCGCTGCGTGAACTCTTGAAGGCCGTCCGCGAGGGCCGAATCACGCCCGATGCGGCCGCAGACCGCCTGCGCCACATGCCTTTCGAGGACCTCGGCTTCGCCAAACTCGACCATCACCGCTCCATCCGCTGCGGATTCCCCGAAGTCATCTTCTGCCCGGGGAAGACCACCGAGCAGGTCGTGGCCATCGTCGGCCGCATGGCAGACCACGGACACACCATCCTGGCGACGCGGGCCGACCCGGCGGTCTATGAGGCGGTCCGCAAGGCCCATCCGAAGGCCGTGTATCACGCCTCGGCGCGGTCCATCGTCCTTGAGGGCCGCGAGGGGCCGCGGACCCTCAGCGGCCTCGTGGCGGTCGTCTCGGCCGGGACGAGCGACCAGCCTGTGGCCGAGGAGGCACGCATCACGGCCGAGGTCCTCGGATGCCGGACCGAGACGTTCTACGATGTGGGCGTGGCGGGCATCCACCGGCTTCTTGCCCACACGCCGGCCCTGGCGAAGGCGACGGTGGTGATCGTGGCGGCCGGCATGGAGGGAGCGCTGGCCAGCGTCGTCGGCGGCCTGGTCGATTGCCCGGTGATCGCCGTGCCGACGAGCGTGGGATACGGGGCGAGTTTTTTCGGCCTCGCGCCGCTCTTGACAATGCTCAATAGTTGCGCCGCTGGCGTCGGCGTCGTGAACATCGACAACGGTTTCGGCGCGGGGTACCTGGCGGGTATGATTGTGCGTGCCGCCGCGCCTGAATGCAGTAAGCCCGGTTAGCCGCTGCCTTGTGTGCCACGGCCGGCTTGTCCGGCCGTGGGTTGGCGCCGCTGATTTCGCACGGCCGGGCAAGCCGGCCGTGGCACACGTGTTCTTGAGCGAAGATCGCCATGCAGCGTTTTCAATACATTCCTAAACCCCCGGCGCGCCCGGCCGACGCCCACAAGGGCACGGCGGGCCTCGTGCTCGTAGTGGCCGGGAGCCGCGGCATGGCGGGCGCGGCTGCGCTTGCCGGCAATGCCGCGCTGCGCGGCGGGGCGGGCCTCGTCAAGATCGCCACGGCCAACTCGGCCCTCGACACCGTCGCGGGCCTCGCCCCGTGCTGCACCACCGCGCCGCTGCCCGATGACGGGGCCTCCATCACCCGCGATGCCGCCGAGGTGGTCCTCGGCATGGCGAAGGGCTGGCACGTGATCGCCATGGGCCCGGGCCTCGGACAGACCGAGGGCGTGACGGCCGTCGTCCTGGCGACCCTGGCCCACTCGACGATTCCGATCATCCTTGACGCCGACGGACTGAACTCGCTCGGGGTCCATGCGGGCGCAGCGCTCAAGCAGCGGCAGGCGGCGGTGGTCGTCACGCCGCACCCCGGTGAGGCGGCGCGGCTGCTGGGCATCACGCCGAAAGAGGTGCAGGCCGACCGCGAGGGGGCGGCGGCGCGCCTTGCGGCACTCGGGGCGGTCGCCGTCCTCAAGGGCCGCGGCACGGTCGTCTGCGATGGTCAACGCATCTATATTAATGAGACGGGCAACCCCGGCATGGCCACCGCCGGCGCGGGGGACGTGCTGACGGGCCTCCTTGCGGCCCTCATCGCCGCGGGCATGCCGCCGTTCGAGGCCGCCGTCCTGGCGGTCTGGGCGCACGGCCGGGCAGGGGACCTTGCGGCCGAGAAACAGGGGATATTGGGCCTTACGGCCATCGACATCCTGGGTTGCGTGCCCCAGGCGTTGCGTTTATAATGCCGCCCCCTTGCAATGGTACGTGTTTAGCATGTGCCGTGCCGTTAACCCTCTCCCCTTGCGGGAGAGGGTGGCCGAAGGCCGGGTGAGGGGTTGCCGTGGCTCGTCCCCTCACCCCCATCCCCTCTCCCGCGAGGGGAGAGGGGTGAACTGCGTCACGCTAAACAGGTACTTGCAGGAGCGCGTTAGGAGTTTCGTATGGCCAAAATAAAAGAAGTTGCACGCAAGCGCGCGAAGCCCGTCGCCGCCAAGGGCGGCGGCCTGACGGCCGACGCCAAGATCGGCCTCCTCAGGCGCATGATGGAAATCCGCGCGTTCGAGGACAAGGTCTTCGAACTCCTGGCGCGCAACGTCCTCCAAGGCGCCAGCCACGTCTATGCCGGCCAGGAAGCCGTCGCCGTCGGCGCCTGCTCTGCCATCACCGAGCGCGACTACGCCACGAGCACGCACCGCGGCCACGGCCACTGCATCGCGCTCGGGGCCGACCTGCGGCTCATGATGGCCGAACTCTGCGGTAAGGCGACCGGCTAC
>CAYGWP010000295.1:0-22690 GCA_964353455.1 uncultured Anaerolineales bacterium | reverse complement strand
CCTGGGGGCGCCGGGATGCATTTCAGAGCCGGGCGTGCCTGCGGCGAAGGAAATCGACCTCGGCGGCGGGGTCACGATGAAACTGGTCCTCATCCGACCCGGCAAGTTCATGATGGGGTCGCCGGATTCCGAGCAGGGCCGTGGGAGCGACGAAGGCCCGCAGCATGAGGTCATCATCACCAAGCCTTTCTACATGGGCGTCACGGAAGTGACCCAGGCCCAGTACGAGGCGGTGATGGGGACGACCCCCAGCAAGTTTAAGGGGCCGACGAATCCGGTGGACAGTATCACCTGGAACGAGGCCGTCGAGTTCTGCCGGAGACTCTCGGAGAAGACAGGTAAGACCGTGCGCCTTCCGACAGAGGCCGAGTGGGAGTACGCCTGTCGGGCCGGAACCACGTCGCGGTTCTGCTTCGGGGACTCGGATCGTGGCCTTGCCGAGTACGGCTGGTATGGTGGCAACAGCGGGGGCAAGACGAACCCCGTGGCCCAGAAGAAGCCGAACCCCTGGGGCCTGTACGACATGCTCGGCAACGTCTGGGAATGGTGCGCAGACGGGTACGGCCCTTATTCAAGCGAGTCATCGACGGATCCGCAAGGGGCCGGTCCTGGCCACGACCGTGTGGTGCGGGGCGGGTCGTGGGACGGTGGCGACATCGTCTCCTTCCGGTGCGCGTATCGCTACAGCCGCAGCCCGACGCTCCGCGCCAGCATCCGCGGTTTTCGTTGCGCCAGGAATCCTTGATTACCATTTGCCCTTTGGGGAATCCTCGAGATCCGGCGGGCTATCTGAGAGGAAAAGGGATCAGAACCCCAGGTCCTCGCCCTCGTGAATCGCCAGGCCGATCTGCTCGACCCTCTCGCGGCGGCCGTTGTACCAGAGTAGCCACCGCCCGCCGTCGAGGATGGCGAAGGGCTTGTAGCACGCGTCGGCGTCCCATTGGTTCTCACCGGGGCGGATGATCGGATTGGCCGCATGCCGCTGCCAGCCGGTGATGCCGTCGCGCGACCGCGCAACGCCGATCTGGGCATGGTCCCTGTCGCGGAAACCTATGTAGAACATCAGATACCATTCCCCCTGCCGCACCACCTGGCAGGCGGTCACCTTGTGCCTCTCCCACTCGATCGCCGGATCGGGCCGGAAGACCGGGTTCGCGGCGTGGCGGGTCCAGGCGAGGCCGTCGGGGCTGGTGGCGTAGCCGATGGCGTCGGGCTCGTACTGCTCTCCGCCCGAGTACCACATGCGGAACTGGCGAGATCGGTCATCCCAGAGGACGTGCGGGCACATCAGGGCCGCCTTCTCCCACGGCTGCTCGGGCGACAGGACGGGCCTGGCGCTTCGGCGGGTCCAGGTCTTGCCGTCGGTGCTGGTCGCGTAACCGATCCGGGACCGGCCGCCCGCCTGGCCGGTGTACCATATATGATAGCCGTCATCGCGGCGTAGGACGGCGGGCCGGTTGATGTCGGCCTCCCAGTCGGTCTCCTTGTTCGGCCCGAGGACAATGACCGGTTCGCCCCAGTGCACGCCATCCTTGCTCTCCGTAATGGCGATGCTCTTCTTGGGCCGCCACGAGAACCACATGCGGAACGTGTCGCCTTCCTTCAGAACCGCGATGTCGAAGCACGTGCCTAGCGCGCCGCCCAGAACCGGATTGGCGGGTGACTTGATCCAGCCTGCGCTCGTCTGCCCGGCCGCAGTAGGCGCGGGCGGCTTTGCCGCTGGCATCGCGGATGCGGGCGGCAGGTTCCCCGTCACGCGGGCGAGTTTCTCCGAGGCGGCGATCTCCCGACCCTCGGCCAGCACGCGAAGGCCCGCGCCCTTGCCGTAGCGCCGGCCCGTCCGGTCGTAGAGGATGGTCAGCGTCCGCCCGTGATATGGGATGTTGTCGAGGCAGAAGTAGTCCCAGGTTCCCTCCGGCAGGAGCGGGTTGACTTCAACCACGTCGTCCGCGCGGGGTCTCAGGCCCACCAGTCCCGTGATGATGAGGTCGCAGTAGGTGGAGTGGTTGTAGTCCTTGCCGCGCTCCACGCCGCCCTTCTTCGGGTCCCAGGTTCCGTTGAGGTTGGTTCGCAGTCGCGTCCGCGAGATCCAGTCGCCGGTGAGGGGGTTCAGGTTCTCATCGATCCAGGGGACAGTCGTGCCGTCCTCGCGTTTCAGGCGGTGCGACCGCGTGTAGATCTTCAGGAGGTCGAAATAGTCTCGCCGGCCGATCGCATCCTGCGGCGGGCCGTTCAGCAGGTTCGCAAGGCCCGTCAGGGTGACCGCCGTCGAGTACGGCCAACTCGGCCCGTTCCACTGGCACTCGTGGCCCTCGTATGAGATGGCGAACCGCGGGTGCCGCTGCTCGGCGGTAGTCGGGCCGAACGGGGCGTAGAAGCCTTTCGGGTCCATGATCTCGCGCCACGCCGCGGCCTGTTCGGGGCCGGGGAGGCTGAAGTACCACGGCGTGTAACCGTGGAGTTCACGCACGTCGGCAAGTCTGGCGCCGGGGCCGCGAGGAAGGACCTTGAAGAACTTCGCCTCGGGGTCCCAGAGTTTCTCGATAACGAGTTGCCTGATTTTGGCGGCCTTCTCGCGGTACGTCTTCGCCAGGTCCGGCTGGCCGGAGAGTTCGGCGATCTTCGCGATGGCCACGGCATCGCCGAACATGTAGGAGTTGATCGTCGCGCGGAATCCGCTGCCGCCGATCGAAACCTCCATCCCGTCGCGGTCATCGATCTGCCAGAAGAGGCCCGTCGCCGGGTCGAGTTTCGCTTCCTCCCACGCCTCGTAGTTCTTCACGAGGTCCGGAAGCAGGTCCTTCGGGATCGCCGCATTTCCGGTGACCATGAACCGCGCCCACATGGCATCGGCCGCCCAGAAACTGTACCGGCGCGGCCCGCCCCCCTTGCGGAACCAGAAGGCGGCGTAGTCGTCGAGGAACTTGGGGTCCCTCAGCCACCGGCCCTCATAGAAGTGGTGGCCTGCCGGACAATTGATCGTGTTGTGCTTCCCCGACCAACTGACCTTCGGCAGAAACTCGGTGATGACAAACCCGTCCGGCGTTTCCTTGATATGCTTGCGGTAGGTCCACCAGCGGAAGCAGTAGATTTCCTCGAGGTCGGAATCCGGGCACTCGAAGAGCGGGATGTTCCCCCTCAGGAACTCCCACGCGCCGGCGTTCGGGATGTGCTGGGGGTAGAGTTCCTGGTCCTTCTCGTTGAAGGCGTTGATGTAGCGCTTGAGGCTCTCGGCCCCGAGTACCGCCGCGCCGGGCGTCTCGGCCGCCGGCAGGGGCGAGGACAGCCCGGCAATCAGTACAAGGGAAGCGACGATGCGGCGCAGGATGGACATGACGTGTGGTCTCACTTCTTGGGCAGCCGGATGACCAGGGCGGTGCCTTCGCCGGTCCGGGAGACCAGGGTGATGCGGCCGCCGTGTTCTTCGACGATCTTCTTGGCGGCGGCAAGGCCCAGGCCGGTGCCTTTCTGGCCCTTGGTCGAGAAGAACGCCTGGAAGATTTTGGGCTGGTCTTCAGCGGGGATGCCCGGCCCGTTGTCGGCCACGGTGATGCAGACCTCGTTGCCGGCGGCCGACAGGCGCGTACTGACCTCGACCTTGCCCGAAAGGGGGCTGACGGCCTCGATGGCGTTGTTGAGGATGTTCAGGCATGCGTGATGGATGCCGTCCGGGTCAACGGGTATCTCGGGCAGCGTGGTGTCGAGTTTGGAGGTCAGCGTGACCCTTTTCTCCCTTGCGGCCGGCTGGGCCAATTCGGTCACCTCGCGGATGATCGCATTGACGGACATCCGCACCGGGTTCGGCGGCGCCTGGCGGCTGTAGGAGAGCATGTCCAGCACCAGGCTGTTGATGCGATGAAGGTTGCGGCTGACGATCTGCCAGCCCTTGTCGATTGACTCAACATCCTTGCGCAGGATGCCGGACTCGACGGCGTGCGACCCGCCCTGGATTCCCTGGAGGAGGTTCTTGATGTAGTGCGACAGGCTGGCGATGGCCTGGCCGACGGCCGCCAGACGCTCCTGCTGGACCTGGCTCTCCATGAGGCGGGCATTCTCGACCGCCAGGCCCGTCTGGACGCCGATGGCCGTCATCAACTTCAGGTCTTCCGGCGAGAACTGGCCCTGGCTGACGTGCGTATCGACGTGGATGATGCCGAGGACCTCGTTGCGGCTCTTTATGGGGACGGCTATGGCGCTGCGGATTCCGAAGTCCTGGACGCTCTCGCCTTCCTCGAACCGCTGGTCCTGCATGGCGTTGGTGGAGAGGACGCCCTCGCCGCGCTTCAGCAGGTAGTTGATGATGGTGCGGCTGACGGTGATGGGGGCGGACCTTTCGGCGGCCGGCGCCGCCTCGCCGGGCTTCACCCTGGCCGCGTCGGCCTCAGGCGGGATCGCCTGGTCCGCGCCCTGCTCTTGGCGGATCTGCTCAAGGAGTTCCTCCCGATACCGGATCGCCTTGGGCACCATGGCGCCTGTCCGCTCGTCCTTCAGGAGGATGAACCCCCTGTCGGCATCGACCACGTCGAAGATCATGTCCATGATGCCGCCGAGAAGCCGATCGATGTCGTAGCCGTGGGCCAGCATCTCGGCGATGCGGTACAGGGCCTGGAGGCCGACGATGCTGGTGCGCATCTCGGCCATGTCCTCGCCGCCTGCGAACGCCAGATGAGGATCGCCCGCCGCAGGCACCGTCGCCATGATCGAACTATCGACGAGTCCTTCCGTATCCACCCGGATCGGCAGGCCCCGGTGGTCCACCAGGGCGCCCTCGGTCGCCGGGAGGCCGACCGCCAGAATGGTGTTGCCGACGCGGATCTGGTCGCCCGTCTGGATGGCTGCTTCGTTGACGCGCACGCCGTTCAGGAAGATGCCGTTCGAGGAGCCGTTGTCCTTCAGGACGTACTGCGAGCCGTGCAGTTCCAGCCGCGCGTGGTGGCGGCTGATGCCCGGATCGTGCAGGGAGATTTCGCACGACGGGTCGCGGCCGATGAGCGATGTTTCGCCGTCGATGTCGAACGCCTTGCCGCGGTCCGGGCCTTGAATGATCGTCAGCGTGGCCATCGGGTTCTCGTCGCCCCAACCGTGAAATGTCCGGGGACCTACAGGCCAACGCCCCCGCCCATAGGATATACGGATAGCCGGACGTGCGGCTGGCGCAAAAATCCCGGCCGCCTTCCACCAGCGCCTTTGCATCGGCGCCGCGCGGCCTGGGCTGACATGCTTCCATCTATAGAATACTGGCGGCGGCCGGGAAAATCAAGGCGCGGGCGGCGGCAAGTTCAAAATTCAAGGTTCAAAGTTAACAGACAGCGGCACGGCTGCGGCCACGCACTTTGAACCTTGAACTTTGAACCGCGAACTGCTGCTGAAATCCTGTTGCGTGAGCCGTGGCCGGGAATATGATTGAGATAGCTCGTGCGGGCACCCGCGTAGGCCGGCAATCTCTTGGGGCGAGGAAGATGGCCAGTAGTGAGAAGACTCCTTCGGCAAACGCCGAGGCCAAGGTCGCTCGGCGGTTCTCCACATACGTGGCGAGCCCCTACCTTGGAGCCATGGTCGCCTTGCTGCTGGCGCCAGCGGCCCTGGCTGAGTACCCGGAACTCACAGCCCTGAAGCGGTCCAGCGTCCGGGCCTTGGAAGAGGCCGCAAAGCGAATGGCCGCCGTGGATAAGAAGTTCGAGGGGGTCATCGGCTTCGGGAAAAGCCTGAGCAGCCTTCCGGAGCCGGGCAAGATCAACATTGCTCAGTTGACTTATCAAAATAAGGACTACTGGCGGGCAACAATGGAGTTGGTGCGGTATGACCCGTCCGTGCTGTTCGCGCACGGGCACCTTCACGCCGCAAATGGGGAAATCGAACGGGCCACTACCTACTTCATACTTGGTTCTATAATCAGGCATGAGTCATTTGAGAGTGAACAGGAAGCCTTCGTGACACTCAGGGAGAAGTTGCTGCAAAGGGTCAAGGACGATATGGCCAAGGGGATTGCCGCCCACGATAAGGGCGAGTACGAGAAAGCCCTTAAGGCCTACGATCAGGTGACCGCTGAGTATCCATCCTGTGCCTGGGCCTACTATGAGAAGGGGTTCACTTACCTGGTGATGGATGGCCTGAAAGGCCTTGCGTATAAATCCAAGAGGACCGAGATGTATGAGGCCTGCAGGGCCCGCGATCCGTTCTACTGGCAGGCATATCAGGGCAGCGACCAACAGGTAATTCAGAAGTTCTTCGTCCTGGGCAGGCGCAAAGTTGACGCGTTTGTCACCGGGAAGGAGAGGAACTTGGAAACCTTCACCGCTTTTGCGGAAGGCTGCGAGGAGTTGGGCCTATACCCTGTGGCCGCACACGCCAGGTGGAAACTGTCTTCCCTGGATCCCGGCAACATTGAGAAACACCTGAAATCGTTCCTTGCATTGATTGAGAAATGCGGCTGCAAAGAGAGCGATTTCTTCAGAAGTCTGTTCAAGTTCAGCAACGACACGCCGGCGAAGCCTGGTGGCGAACAGCCTGGCCCCGTCCCAAACAAGGGGTAGGATAGCGGGAGGGCGCGGCTGGAACAGGGCACAGGGTTCGGTCGCCGCCGTGGACAAGTGCATAGACTGCCCTGAAGCCGGTGTCGCCCAGCATGATCGTCGCATCGCCGATGCCGATCATCTGGACGACGCTTTCACCGGCCGCCAGCCATCGGTCAGGGGCCCTGGCCGGAGGCGCTCGTGCGGCCCTCCGACAGGCCGTCGGCCAGGCCCTGCCCGAGATTGAGGCTGGCAACGATACCGGCGATGAAGCCGCCGACCCACTTCACGGTCTCTATGTCGCGCCCGGCCAGCACGAGGCCGACTACGGCCACGATACCCACCACGCTCAGGATCATCTTCTTGCTCTTCACGAGTTCCAGCATGACTCTATTCCTTTCATCGCATTGCCTCGCGCGGTGGGCAGGAATGCCCACCGCGCGGGTTCTTGCTACAGGAGTGTTGCGGCCACCTGACGGGCTAGGTTCACGAGTTCCACGATCACCTGCGGCGCGAGGCGCTCCTGGGTGAGCCTCTGCTTCAGTTCCGCGAGCGCGGCATCATCGATCGCCGGTTCGAGGTTCCCGAGTTCGAAGACATCGGTCTTCACGCGATCCAGGGGATCCGGCTTCGCCAAGGCTACGCCGGACAGGTCCGCCGCGCCCTGGCCGGCGCCGGCGGCAACCCGCTGGGCCGCCTCCAGGAAATCAACGGCCGCTTGCTTCAGGTTCGTTTGTGCTTCCTGCATTGCCCACGCTCCTTTCGGTCTCGTAAGTTTCCACCTTCTGCTTGGTTTCGATTTCACGGACAAAGAGGCTGCGGACCAGGGCGCCGAGGCGGCTGTAGTCGGCCACCAGGTCGAGGGTGTCGCGGGCCAATTCGATGGCCCGCCCTATGGCCACCTGCCGCTGGGCGAACTCCCCGTCCAGGCGCGCCAGGTTCGCGCGGAACTCATCCTCCAGGGCGAGGCGCTTCTGGACCTTCTCGGCGGCCGCCGCCAGCGGGATGCGCCCTTCCGCATCGGCCGCCTGCGCAAGCGATGCCCCCAGCGCGGCATCCAACTCGGCCCTCTTGTCGGCGGCCAGTTGCGCCTTGACCTTCTCGTGGTAGGCGGCCATTTCGCCGCGGTACTGGACCATGGCCTCCAGTTGCAGTTGCTGGCTCCGCTGGAGTGCCTCCGGCGTGCCGCAGCCCGCCAGGGCCGCAACCGCCGCGAGCGCCAGGGCCGTCATCTGAAAACGCGCGGGACGATACATTCCTTGTCTCCTTGTTCCTTGAGCGGCGCGGATCGCGCCGACTCGGACCGTTTGAGGACTGACGTCGCCAGTTCGTGCACTTCACGCCTCAGGTCGCGCAGGTCTTCGCGCGCTTCGGCCCGGGCGGCGGCCACCATCTGGACCGTCGCGGGGTGCGGCTGGGAGGCGTGCTGCTGGAGCCAGTATCCGAAACCGGCGAGGTTGAGGCCGCCTCCGAAGAGTTGCCCGCCCACCACCAGCGCGATGACGAGGCGGCGGAGCGAGCGGATCTCGTCCCACGTGCGCTCGTTGGCCTCTCGCTGCTCGGCGTGGACGGCCGCGCACACGTCGCGGGTCACATACGGCCCGGAGAGTTCCGGCAGCCTATCCGTGGTACTCAAAGTCGATCTCCACAATCAGCCGCACGGGGCCGGCGATGGCCAGGCCTTCGCGGTAAGTGCTGGTGTAGTTGGGGCCCGCAGGCGACCAGGCGGGGCGGTCGGCGGAGTTCGGCCTCGTGGAACTGACGAGGATCGCCGTGTCGTCGCCGGTGCGGATCGCCTCGGCGGGGACCTCGAACCGCTTCGGCCCGTAATCGTCGGAGGCGAATGTGCCGAGCGATGTGCCCTCCGCATCGGTAGCCTCGGCCGTGAACGTGTCGGAGAAGTCCACGGAGCCTGTCGGCGCTGCGGTGGTGAAGTCGATCCACCCGCGGCGGATCGTGCGACCGTCGAGCGCCGTCGTCGGGAAGACCATCCGCGCCCGCCGCGATTCAAGGAGCCACTGCTGGTCGCTGCCGGCGTCGAGAATCTGGCAGCCCATGCCCGCGTCGAACGAAATGCCCACGGAGACGCCGTCGTCGCTGCCGTCGAACAGGTTGAACGTGTCGGCCCGGTCCTGCGGCCAGTTGGTTATGCCCTGCGTCAGGTGGGACACGCTGTCGCGCCGCTCGCGCTGCGACCAGGCCGGCAGCAACCGCACGCGGTCCAGCCGGTTGATCGCCTGGTAGAGTTCCTCAAAGATGAGCGCGTACGGCGGCGTCCACCGATTCAGCGGCCCGGGGGACGTGAGGTCGTACGTCCATCCCGCGCGGCCGAACGCATCCTGGCACAGGTTCGCCAGGGTGTAGAGGTCCTCGCGGGTCGAATCCCACCAGCGGTACGGCCACACCATGAGGAGCATCTCCCGGACCTCGTTCTGGAAGTTGGCGATGGTAGGGAAGGGCGGTGCCTCGCCGCCCGGCGGCGTGCCCCTCAAGGGGTCCCAGCGGGCGAACTCCTCGGGCACGAAGCCCGCCGGCACGACGCAGTCGCGCTCGGCCAGTGCCGACCGAGCCTCGTTGATGATGGTGTCGGTGTCGATGGCATCGCCGCGTTCGGGGGGCCAGCGGTCGGAAGTCCACGGCATCGTGCTTTCTCCGAAGAGGCGAGTACCCGCGACCTCACGGTCGCGGCTCGTTGGTCGCGGCTCGAAAGGCGCTACACCATCCGCGGCGGGTGCAGGAGGATCGTCCAGCCCGCCGGAGTCAGGAAGATCTGAACGTAACGGTCGAAGTCGGCCGGGCCATCGAGATACCCGTACTCGTCGGGCCAGAGTTCGCCCAGGTTCGGCACGCCGCTGATGGTCGGGCCGTCATCCTCAATGCCGCCACCCGTCCGGCGGACCGGCTGCACCGTGTAGGACTCCGTGTCGTAGGAGACGATCCGCGCGAGCCGCTCCAGCGGGACCGCCACGTCCGCCAGGTACACCATCTCGGGCGGGCTGCCGCGGTCCATGCGCTCCTCAACCCGGACAATCGTGTCCTCGGGCACGAGGTGCGTGCCGAAGTCGGCCTCGGCTACGTTGTGCACCACGACTTGCTCGAGGCCGCCCGGGACGCTCTCCCACCCGATGTGGCCGCTGGAGCCGGCGCCCGTGGGGCGGACCTCATCGGCGTAGTAACGCTCGTCGGGCGGGTCGCCCGGAGCGCCGCTCGCGATGCGGCACCAGAGGAGCCGATACGGCGGCCCGCCGGGCGTAACCTCGGTCCATCGCTCGGCGGGGCGCAGCAACTCCATCTGCCGCTCGTTGCCGCGCTCCATCGCCGCGCCAGTGCCGTAGATACTCAGCCGGTCGATAGCCATTGCAGTTGCCTTACTCGAGTTCAAATTCAGTCTGGGGGATCGGCGCGAAGGTGTACCGGATGCGCCGCAGCACGGGCGCCGACTCGTACCCTGTGGCCTGCCGCGCCAGGTCCAGCCCGCGCCCACGTATTCCCAGGATGCGCTCGCCGTGGCGCCGGCCGAGCGCGAGGTACGGCACCTCGATCCTCGTTGGGGCGGGGCACCGCCGGTCGGCCTCGTGCGCTGCATCCACGAGTTCCTGGAGCCGCGCGGTGTCGTCGGCCACGTCGGCATCGCCCGCGCCGCTGAACCGGCTCGACGATGCCACCTTGCGGTACCGGTAGCCGGCAGGCACGCTGATGTGCCGTGTCCGGCCGGGCAGTCCGGCGGCGCCCGCCGCGATTCGCTCGGCCACTAGGCGGGCATCGCTCTCAATCGAGGCGGTGACGCGGACCCGCACTTCGCCCCGCATCGCGGCAGCCAGGTACCGCGGGGGCAGGGGGTCGTCCGTCAGGTAGATGCCGCACTCCTTCGCGAGGACCCGAGTTGACAGGTTCGACCGCTCCCATGTCGTTCCGCCGTCCAGAGACATTTCGACATAGATGCCGTGGCTGCGGCCGAGGGCATCGCGCGAGAGACATTCAAGGAACCGCCGCCGGCGGCGGGCGTACCGCGCGCCCTCAAAGAGGCCCGACATGTCCGGTGCGTCGCCCCGGCTATACGGCGGGTCGCTGTAGTCGCCGGCCTCGTTCAGGACCCACTTGCGGAAAACGTCGCGGACCGCGAGGAACCCCGGGTTCTCACTCGGACTGAACGTGTCGGGGTCGTACGAGGCGAGGGCGTCGTCCCAACCGGCCACGAGGTCGAACGTGGACTCGTAGATTTTCACATCGCCGCGGGCGACGTACCGCCGCGGCGCCGCATCAAAGTGCAATTTCGCCTCCATACGCACGACGTTCGTGGCCTCCGGGGTGAAACTGCCGCCTGCGCCCTGGTGCGCAAGCCACCCCACCGGCGCGCGGCCGGGAGTCAGGATCTCGAGCCTGCGGCTGACGGCGGATTCCTGCGGCTCAACCGAAATCGAGAGCCGGGCGCCGGCCAGTTCCAGCAGCGCCTCGAGCGCTGCACCGAGAGCCCGCCCCTCCAGGCTCACATCGCGGATGACGAGGCCGCCGACGGCCGCGCTCAGCTCGCTCGGCGACGGGACGGCCACGACGTCGGACTCGCCGAACTCGGCCAACAGGTACGCCACGGCCTTGTCGAGCGTCCAGTGGACCGCGCCGGCCGAGCCGCGCGGTGCGAAGATCGTGTACTGCTCTTCGCCCGCCGCGTACGGCTCCGGCGATGCGTTCGGCCGGCCGTCGGGATTGAAGACAAGATTCTCGCCCTCGACGAGTTCCGCACTGCCGCCTGCGATGCGCAGCCGCTGACCGCCCACGCGCCGCCGCAGGAGGTCGCCGGCCAGGTCTTCGGCCTCGAACTCCAGGCCCTCGCCGTCGGCATCCAGGTTCATCTCGATCCGGCCGATGTGCCCCTCGAAGAGCACGAGGTCGTCGCGTGCCGCGCCGGCGAAGATGCCGCCACGCAGCAGCCTGGCCGTGACCATCATGCCGGGTCCGATCCGCCGCGCCATGTGCTCCAGTCGCACCTCTTCGCCGCTCGCGGGGTTCAGGCCGAAGCCGGCCGAGAACCAGGCGTGCGGCACGCCGCCGATCTCCGACTCCAGACGGTCGAGGCGGATTCGCGACTCCACGCGCCCATAAATGCGAACTTCCGTCTGCGGCGGCTCCAGCACGAGCGGCGCCGCGCCGCCGACCAAGACCGCTGTGTTCGGTTGAGCCGTCACAGGATGGCCTCCGCTTCCAGGGCGTCCACGGAACCTGGCGCCGAATCGTCGGGCGTCACGGTCGCGACCGCCGGCTGGTCGTCCCAGACGCCGCCGGCGGCAATCGCCCGGACAGCCAACTGGTGCTGGGCGCCGCCCCCCAGCGGACCGCTTGTCCATGCGTATGTGTTGATGCCGTCGCTGTAAGACACTTCGCCGAGGGGCGCGGCATAGTTGATGATGCCCGTTCCGCCGTCGCCGAAAATCCGGAACACCTGCGGCACGACGCCGTTCTGGCCGGCGCGCCAGCGCCATTCCAGGCCCGCAGCACCGTCGGGCAGGGGCCGCGCGGCAAGCGTCAGCGCGCCGGCCGGCCTGTCGGCCACGCGCCGGCCCTGCGCATCCAGTTCCAGCCGCAACTCGTTTTGCGTCAGCGGGCTCTCGATGCCTCGCTCATCAGCCGGCCGGATGCCGAACCAGTGAACCGCGTCGGTCTGGAGCGCCTGGGCCAGAAACTGCGTGACGCCCGGGCCGACGCGCGCCGACGGCTGCGAGTAGTCGAGCGCTTCGGGGCCCGCCCCCGTCGCTCCATAGAGGTTGTAGCCGGCCTCGCTCGCCTGGGTCTCCACGCTTTCGAGCGTCGGCGACGTCAGCCGATCAGCCGAAGTCGAAAGCGTGGAGCGCCACTGGAAGTACCGCCCATCAGGCAAGGAAGACGGGTCGCCATCGTATGGCTGCCACAGGGCCTGCGGCTCTCCGTTGACATCGGTCTCATCAGCGGCACGGACTTCCCAGCCGAGGGCCGTCTCCGGGGGGACCGTTTGGACGCCTACCAGGTCGGCCCAGTCGGCCTGCGTCCGAACACCGTCGAAGGTCGGACTGGAGTAGGTCCCGGAGGCGAGCAGCCGTTGCGCCGAGAAGTTGGCGGAGTACCGGGCGCTGCTCGACAGCCGCACCTCGTCCAGCACTGCCGAGAGGGCCAGTCCTGAAGAGTCCGAACCCAAGTCGAGCAGGTAATCGCCGCTCGGCAGCGACTGGGTCCCGGACGCCTCGCCCCGAAGGGTGCCGTTGACGAAGAGCCGCAGCAAGCCCCCGGCGTCGAGAACTGCCGCAACCTGCCAAGGCGCGCTTGAGGCGATGATGGCATCCGCTGCGGCGCCGGTCCACCAGACCTGGGCGACCGTGGTTCCACCCGCCTGCTCCCAGATGCGGATCGTGGAGTTCGCCGGCGACGTGGACCGTCGGGCCTGGATGCCCAGGTAGTTGTTCCAGTCCCGGTAATAGCGGGCGACCAGGCGAAGAGAGTCCAGGGGGCTTTGCCACTGACCGACCCAGCACTCCAGGGTAACGGCCGACTGGGCCGACCGCGTGCCGATGACTGCCGTCATGTAATCGGCTTCGCTATGGACAAATCGGTATCCGTCCTCGACCGCAACGGCGCCGTGGTTGACAAGGTTGCGGCCGGCACCCGAGGCGTCCTCAAGGCCGGTCCCCTCGCCCTGGCACGCGCCGTTGTGGAGATGCCAGAGGCCGAGCGTGTTGGAGTCGGCGGCGAACTCTGAGAAGTCCGCCTTCAGCCCCGCGCCGGTGAGGATCCGAGTCCCCGCACGGGCGCCTTCGGCAAAGTTGGTTTCATCCATCCGGAAGGTCGGCATGTTGGTCTCCGCGCGATCAGACCTCGGCCAGTTCCACCTTGTACGTGGCCGAGCCTACACGGATGCGCAGTTGCGAGAGGTCCGACCGGACCCACTGCTCGCCCTCGGCCGGCGATGTCGGGTCGGAGGTCCGCACGGGCACGCGCCACGCGGCCGCATCGATCGCGTCAAAGTTGGCGTTGATGGCCTCGTCCCAGTCATTCACCCGCTCGCCGTGGGCGGGTTTTTCGAGGTTCAGGTTTGGCGTGAAGGTTGATGGCATTGGCTATACTCCTCTGCATTCTCAAGGATCGCGGTCGCCAAGGCGACCGGCTAAATATCTGGACTGGGCTGCCAGGCCAGTGCGGCCGTCCGCGTGACAGGGTCATACGATGCCAGCCGGAACGCCTCCGGCGGCCGCGGGACAGGCGCGAGTTGAATCGTGATTTCGGCGGCGGTTGCCCGGCGGTTGCCGGCGGCATCGGTCGCCACGACGGCGAACCTCCACGCGCCCGGCTCAAGAAGGTCCGTCGTCCACTCGAACCTCGCGGCTGACATGCCGTAGCCGCCGACCCCGTATCCGCCGCAGCCGTATCCCCACGGCGCCACGCCGCCCGCCGCGGCGGGAATCGGCGTTTCGTTGAGCGGCGCCGCGTAGTCCACCGTCCCCGTGTGACCGTCGGCGAAGACGTCGAACGATTCCAGGCCGGCGTCAAGATACAGGCCCGCCTGCCACGAGAGCCGCGCCCGCCCGCCGCCGGCCCCCGCGAAGCCGCCGAGTTCATCGCCGAAGTCGGTCCAGCGGTCGGCGGCATCCACGGCGACAACCTCGACGAGCACCGTGCCCTGCGCCCCGCCTCGCCCCACCGGTCCGGAGACGATGAGCCGCCGGTCCTCGGACCGGGCCGTGACACCGGCCAGGCGTCCGCTGACATAGACCTGGTGCCAGCGGTCCGCTTGCGTCGAGGCCCATGTGACCTCGACCGCTCCGGCGGCGACGGCCGGCCGGCCGCGGGCCATGTCCAGCGCGAGCGGGCGGATGCGGACGCCGGTGATTCCTTCGGTCGAGTACGCCACGGTTACCTCGCCAGTTGTCGGTACGTGATCCGGTACGCCTGGTGCCACTGCGTGCCCACCTGCGGGGGGCCGAGCCGCTCGAACCGTTCGAGGAGGCAGTTCGGGTAGTCCACGCTGTCCGGCGTGGTCAGGGTGTACGGGCGTCCGTCTATGAACGCCTCAATGGCGGCGTCGATGACCGCCAGGGCCGATGCGGATGCGGCCGAGAGGACCCCCGTCTGCGAGATCTCGCGCGGTCCATCCCCCAGGTCGAGCACAAGGCCGCCCGCCAGGCCGTTGAAGGCGAAATCCTTCACGCGCCGCGTCGGGCTGCCCACCGTCAGGACGTGCGGGCCGCAGGAGAAGAGCGACTCATCATCCAGCGTGACGGCGCCGGTCATCTCCTCGGCCCAGTATCCCGATGCGCCGAGGAAGGCGAGAACGGTGGGGCGTCCGGTGGCCGTCTCGCCCAGGAGGATCGGGCCCATGCGGGTCGCGCCGACGCGCGGCACAAGGTCGCCGTCCTTCGCGGCGGGCGGACCATCCTCGGCCAGGCCGCCGAGGAGCGGCGCCGCGGCGATCGTCTGGCGGCAGGCCTCGGCCAGCGAGACCAGCGCCTCGAACGCCCGGGTGCCGGGGACCGCGCGGTCCTCGACGCTCACCCGCCACCGCACGAGGTGATACCTGCCGACGGGCACATCGGGCCACGCGAGGTCCTCGGCGCCGGCCGGTTCGAGGATCACGGCCGGCAAACGGCTCAACGGAATCTCGACAGGCTCGCCTGTCCGCACGAGGCGGGCCATCCGCACGCCGGGCACGGCCGCCAGCGTCTTGCGGATGGTTTCAAGGATTTCCAGGTCGGCGACGTTCATCGAAAACTCCTCGCTTGAGAACATCTCGCTTCAGGGCCGGGATTCCCCGCCGCTACCGCGGCGGGCTCGGGCGGCGGGCTCGGCGCCGCTAGTCGCGGCGGAGGCGGTGGCTTGAGAGGCTGCGGACATCGTCGGGGCGGCCGTCGCCGTCGCGGTCGAGGGCGATGCGGGCCTTGGCCACCTCGTCCTCATAGAGCCGGGCGTAGTGCTCGGCCTTGTGCGCGAGGCCGCCCGCCTCGGGTCCGCCGGCCGCCTGGCCGCGGTAGAGCGTCGCCAACACGAGGGCGACGCTCGCCCGTCGCAGGCACCGCCGCTGGGCGATCCACCGCTCCAGGTCTGCGGCGGGGTTCTCGGCGTCCGTTTCCAGTCCGAACCGCGCGAGGAGCGCGTACCTCGCCTCCTCGTGCTGCGGGTCGAACGTGTGGATGTCGAACTCCAGGTCGGTGGCAGCCGGCACAGGGACCCACTCGTCGCCGCGTCCGCCCACCAGGCCGGCCATCAGTTCTGTCTCGCCCTCGACGCTCAGGACCTCGTAGTACCCGTCCACGCCCTGCTCATCGTTCTTCAGGTGAATGACGTGGCCGGGCCGGACCATGCTCGTCACGAACAGGGCGTCTTCGGCCACAACCGAGAAGGTCTGGCTCGTCGCGCCGCTGCCGCGCGCCAGGCACTGGTGGTCGAGGACGATTTCCCGCAGCAGGGCGGGTTCCCACTTGAGGAGGTCGGCATCGGTTGAGAAGTTTGCCATGTGTTGATCCTTTTATGTTTCGGCAGTACCCGCGACCTTACGGTCGCGGCTCGAGCCGCCCGTACGGGCGGGTATTCACCCTCCCGCCTGCCTCCCGCTGCGGCGGGGGAGAGGCGGGAGGGCCCGCCAAGACTAAGGGCGGGCCCCGGGACGGGGGAGGGGGTTATGCCGTCGCCAGCCCGCGGATGATGCCGTGGGCCGCCTCGTTCCTGAGTTCCAGCGTGTACTCACCGAGGACCTGTCCTTTCTCGAAGTCGCCGGTGGCCGCCAGCGGCCGGTACTGGAAACTGCGGCCGGCCAGAGGCGGGACCTGGATGCGGCCCGAATCGAGGAGGACCACGGCGTCCCTCGGGACCCAGCGGGAGAGGACGACGCGCTGCACGCCGAAGTCGCTCTCGTACACGGCCACCTGGCTCGTGTACCGCGGGTCGTCGGGCGAGTAGGCCCGCGACCCTGCGCCGAACTGGCTGATGACGCGCTTCTGGTACCCGTTGACCACGATCAGGTCCACCTGGCCGCTCGAGCGTTCCCAGATGCCGCGAAGGGCCGTGTTGAGTTTCGTCTCGTCCAGCGCCGTGCCGCTCGGGAACCCGTTGGAGCCGGGGATGAAGCGGTTGGTCGCCAGTTGCGGAACGATGCCGTTCATGGTGCGGCGGACGGTGTCGGAGCCGACCTGGTCGGCGGCCGGCGCGATGCCGTTGAGGACCGTGTTCTCCATGTCGCGCAGCAGTTCGCGCAGGGCCTTGGTCTTTTGGAAGTCGAGTTCGTCGGCCAGGCTGAGGTGGCGGACGGCCAGTTCGCTCCCCGAGACGACGATGGACTTCGTGAAGATCTGCGTCCAGTTGCCGCGCCGCGAGCGGATGGTGAACCGCGCGGCATCGGCGTCCTGGCCTTCGAGGGCGGCGTTGCCGAGGATGAAGACGGTATCGCCGGCCGCCACGGCCTCGGCGGTCGTGCCGCCGTACCCACGGGTCACGGTGATGGTGGTCTCGCCGACGTCGCCGACGAGCATGAGTTCCTCGGAGTCCTCGCAGCGGATCTGGTCGCCGATGCGGAACCGGCCGGGGTTGGCCACGGTGAGTTCCTCATCCTCCTCGGGGTCCTCAGGGGTGGCCTGAAGGACGTCGGAGTTCGGAAGGAGCGTGTCTTCGAGCCACTCGTGACGGGTCGAGCGGGCCTCGGTCTGGGCGTCGCCCAGGGCGTCCAGCAGGGGCGTCTCGAACGGGCTGACGATGCCCACCAGGTCCGACACGTCTTCCGCGATCTCGGGCAGGGCAGCGCCCGCCGAGTACGTCGCTTTTCCGGTAAACGGCATGTGAATCTCCTTTCGACGATTGTTGAGTTGTTGATGTTACAGCATGCCATCGGGCGTACGCCCGAGACACGTACGGCTTGCTACGCGGTGCGACGGGCACGCATGTAGGCCATGAGGTCGCCCGCGCTTCCGGTCTGGCGTGCCTGCTCGGCCAGGCGCTCGGCGGCCCGGTGCGGGGCGCTTGCGCCGTCGGCCCTTGCGGCGGCGGTCCGCGGAGGAAGTCCGCGCGGAGGCCGGGCCGCATCGGGCCTGGCGGCCGGCGCAGCCGCGGAGGCGCCGCGCAGGTGCGGCTTCTCCTCCAGCAGGCCCCGCGCGAAGGCCGCAAGGTCTTCCGGCGGCGGACCGCCCGCCAGACGCTGCTGCGCCAGGGCCAGGGCCGTCTCGGCGTCCGTGCAGCCGGCCCGCGTGAGTTCGCGTTCCAGTTGCCGGTCGCGCTCGACTCCTTCCAGCCGGCCGCGCAGCGCATCAGCATCGGCCCGCGCCTGTGCGAGGTCCGCTTCGAGTGCGGCGGCCCGGTCGTCCTGTCCTTGTCGGAGGCCCTGGATTTCGGCCTCGAGGGTTTCGGCCCGGCGTTCGGCCTCCTGTGCCCGCCGGCGGTACTTGATGCTCTCCTGAACAAGCATCTGCGGATCTCTCCGCGCGCCCGCGGCGTCCGGGGCATCGTCGCGCCCGGCCGCCTGGGCCTGGTCCCGGTTCGTCGGGGATCGAACGTCCGTTGACATCTTGTCCTCCTTCGTCGTTGGCATTCGTTAATGTGCCACGGCTTGCTTGCAAGCCGTGATGATGACCACGGGTTGCAAGCAACCCGTGGCACAAAAGCGGGCGCGAAGAACGTTACTGCTTGCGCTCGTTCGGTTCGTAGCCCAGTTCGCGAAGAACGGTCTCGACCGGCACGCCGAGGTCGCGTTTGGCCTTGGCCTCGGCGAGTTTCTCGGCGAGGTTCTCGGGCAGGGGGCTCGGCCAGTGCAGGCGAGTCGCACGGTCCTCGGGATCAGTCCTCAGGACGTTGAAGCGGTCGAGCGCCTCCAGGACGAGGCGGTTGGCCTCGATGATTCCCTGGCCATAGGCGATGCGTTTGCGGTCCAGCCGCGCGAGCGTCCCCATCAGGACCACCTTCAGGGCGGTGGCGCTGGTGAGGTTCCCGAGTCTGTCGCGCAGCAGGCCCGCCGCCAGGGGCGTGACGCCGGAGACCTTGTCCATCGCCTCCCGCAGTTCATCGATGTGGGCGATCTCGCTGGGGCAATTGGCATCGCCGCCGAATTCATCGATCGTGGCATCGGGGTTCTCGGTGGACCACATGCGGCCGGGGGCGATGCGCCTGTCCTCGAACCCGTCGATGCCCTTGCCGAGGTACATCTTGAAACTCTGGAATGTGACACGGTTTGCGCGGTCCGACAGGCGGGTGTTGAGTTCATCCTGGAGCGGGATGAGCGGCTCGACTTCGCCGGCGCCCTCGTAGTGCATCGGGTGCGGCAGGTTCTGGATGTGAACGACGGGCACGCGGCCGAGCGGGTTCTCGCCCTCGGCGGCAAGCGACCCGTCTTCGTACCGCTGCCACCACGTGGGACCGAGGACCTCGACGGTTTCGATTTCGTCGATGCGTCGCGGCCCGCGGCCCAGGATGCGGCCGAGCACCCCGCCGCCGGTCAGCCGGTTCGCCTGCTTGCGGAAGACCTGGACCCACCAGCGGATGCGGCGGTAGTCGTCTTCATCGAGGATCGGAAGGATTCGCGGGGCCTCGATCGGCTCAAGCGAGATAACCCGGCCGGCCTGAGGCGCGGAAGCAGCCCCGTTGCCGGAGCCGCCTCCGCCCTCGTCGCCGGCGCGGGCCATGGCCGCGTCGCCGCTGTCGGGGCGCACGCGTATGACCAGGTCCACGAAACCGTACACTGCGCCCAGTAGGGCCATCTCCTGGATGAGGGCCAGGCCGCCGCTTGCTTCCCAGACTTCGCGCAGCGCCGACTCGATGCGGCGGGCGTCCTCGGGCCGCCGCGCAAGGCTTTCCATCCCGACGGGTCTGCCGACCAGGAAGTGGATGCCGGCGTCGATCCGCCAGCCGATGTCGTTCTCGATGACTACTTCCTTGCGCTGGAACGCCGGCTCGGGCGCGCCCGTGCCGCCGTACCCCAGGTGCGACCTGGCGGTGATCCGCGCTGGCAGGCCGAACTCCTGCGCCTGGTGATAAGGCCGCGCCGATGCCGCCCAGTCCGGGTTGCGCTCGGCGTCGGCGAGTCCGGCGCCGAGCGGCGTCACATCGTTCTTGTAGTAGGACCAGAGGCGCTGGAAGTGCAGGGCCCGGTCGGGCAAGGACTCGCGGATGAGGTATTCGACGAAGGGTTCGGAGAGTCCGGCATCGGCGAAGTTCGTAAAGTCGAGTTTCACGTTTGGGCTCCCTGTGGGTCGTGCTTCCGCTGGCTCGCCCGTCAACTTCCGATAGGCGCTGCCGCGCTTGATCGTTTCACGCGGCGCCTCCACAAAAGGACGGCGCGATGCGTCTTGCGCCACAATTCGGGCGAATTCGAGACGGGGGCCGGCGCCGGAGGCCTGATTTCAGGCCCTGTTTAAGACTTCAGGATTTTCCGGATTCCGTCGAGAGGTGTGTCGTTTTGCGCCACTTTGGACGGTAGAATCGCAACGGGCCCCTCTTCTCTTGGGGCAGGAGGGTTGAGGCTGGGGAGGAGTGCGCGGCGGGCGTACCGGCGTCAGTTCGACGCGCCGGCGCTCACGCCAGGCGGGAGTGCTTCTTGGCGAACTCGATCACCTCGTCAGCCTGGCAGAAGCACAGGCCGGTCACGGTGTCGGCACAGCCGTAGTAGATGGCGATCCGCCCGGTTGGCGCATCGACCAGGGCCGCACAGGGAAAGACCACGTTGGGCGTGTCTCCGACGCACTCGTACAACTCCTGCGGCGACATCAGGTACGGTGACGTGCGATAGCGCACCTTCCAGGGTTCGTCCAGGTCCAGCAGGGCCGCGCCAAAACTATAGACGAAGCCGTTGCAACTGGTAAGCACGCCGTGGTAAAACATCAGCCACCCTTCGCGCGTCTCGATAGGGATCGGCCCGGCGCCGATCTTGGTGCTCTGCCATCCGCCGCAGGGGCGCATCACGTGGCGGTGGCAGCCCCAGTGGACAAGGTCGGGGCTCTGGCTGAGGAAGATGTCGCCGAAGGGGGTGTGACCGTTATCGCTCGGCCGGTTGAGCATCACATACTTGCCGTTGATCCTGCGCGGGAACAGCACGCCGTTGCGGTTGAAGGGCAGGAGCGAGTTCTCCATCTTGTTGAAGGTCACGAAATCCTTCGTCCACGCGATGCCGATGGTGGGACCGTGATACCCATTGCACCACGTTACGTAATAGCGGTCCTCGATCCAGCAGACGCGGGGGTCATAGCCGTATTCCCACCGGAGGACTTCGGGGTCCTTATCATCGCTGACGAACCGGATGCGCTCGGGGTTGATAGTCCAGCGGAGACCGTCCTTGCTTTCGCCGACGTGCAACTGAGAGAACCGGTCCGTGCTGTCGCACCGGAACACGCCGCGGTACTCGCCCTTGAATGGGACAACGGCGCTATTGAAGATGCTGTTGGCGGCCGGAAAGAGATTCCGCGGAATAATCGGGTTGCGGCTGTAGCGCCAGACCGCGCCGGCATAGCCGTCGGGCTTTCTTTCCCAGGGCATGTCGGGCAATGCGGCACCGAGGACTGTGGCAGAGCGTTTCTTCGCCATCGAGTGCTCCTTCGCGAGAGGGCCGCGGCACATTCTAACCAGGTCAGTATCATCCGCAAGCGATAACGGCTGCGCCGATTCGCCGCGGTCCGGTAACACGAAACGCGGGGAGAGGTTGGCGTTTCGCTCGCCCTGCGGCACGAATTTCTTGACGCGCCGCCCGCGCCCGATACGATGAGCGCTTCAGCGGCGGCGCGCAACCCCTCTCCCCTTGCGGGAGAGGGGCAGGGGTGAGGGGTCGGCCCACGGCAACCCTCACCCGGCTGCGCCACCCTCTCCCGTGAAGGGAGAGGGTTCTCGGTGTTGTGCCGCGGGGCGCATGCGCGCCTTTGAACCCTGCACCTTGAACCTGGAACTGCCTTTATGGAAGAAGCCATCGCCAAGGCGGCGGTCCTCATCGAGGCGCTGCCGTACATCCGCCGGTTCCGCGGCAAGACCGTGGTCGTCAAACTCGGCGGCTCGTTCATGGACGTGCCCGAGGACCTCGAGGCCGTCTGCGCCGACATCGCCTTCATGCGGGCCGTCGATATCGACCCCGTGATCGTCCACGGCGGCGGCAAGGCAATCACGCGGGCAATGGAAGAGGCGGGCCTCAAGCCCAAATGGGTAAGCGGCCTCCGCTACACGGGCCCCGATGAACTCCGGATCGTCGAGGACGTCCTTGCGACCGACGTGAACCGGCAGATCGTCGGCCTGCTGGAAAAGGCCGGCGCGCGGGCCGAGGGAATGACCTCCAAGACCCGCTGCCCCCTCAAGGCCGAGCGGATGGCCGGCGCCGGCGGCGCGGACCTGGGCCTCGTGGGCAAGGTCGTCTCGGTCGATGGGCTGCTCCTGCGGGGCCTGTGCGACCTCGGCACGATTCCCGTGATCGCCCCGATCGCCTGCGCTGTGGACCAGCCGCCCTCGGCTGGGCGGGGCGGCACAGCCGGGGCGGCCGTGCCGCTGAAGTACAACTGCAACGCCGACGAGGCCGCATCCGCCGTCGCACGGGAACTTAAGGCGGAAAAATTAGTCAACGTCTCCGACACCCACGGCATACGCCAGCGGCCCGATGATGAGGCCAGCCTCCTTTCGCACATCACCGAGTCCGATGCCGCAGCCCTCCTGGCAAGCGGCGTCATCTCCGGCGGCATGATACCGAAGGTCCAGACGCTCCTTGAGGCCCTTAAGGGCGGCGTCCGCAAGTGCCACATCGTCTCCGGCCGCGTGCCGCACGGCCTGCTTCTTGAAATCTACACCGACCGCGGCGTGGGCACCGAGATCGTGCCCTAACGGGAAGGGACGAAGGGACGAAGGGACGAAGGGACGAAGTGACAGAGGGACGGAGGGGCGCAGGGATGGAGGAGGCGTTATGGACCAGAGGCCGCGACCCAACGTTCGTACGTTTCGGGACCTGATAGCGTGGCAGAAGGGCGTGGAATTGACGCAGGTGGTTTACCGGGTCACCACGGCTTTCCCGGCGGGTGAGCGGTTCGGGCTCGTCTCTCAAATGCGCAGGGCCTCGGTTTCCGTCCCTGCCAACATTGCGGAAGGCTATGGTCGTGGCAGGCGTGCTGAGTATATTCGGTATGTCGAAATTGCGCGTGGCAGTCTCTTTGAACTTCAAACGCACGCCGAAGTTGCCCGTCGCCAGGGCTGGATGACCGACGCGGCCTTGGCGGAGT
>CAYGWP010000294.1:0-7810 GCA_964353455.1 uncultured Anaerolineales bacterium | reverse complement strand
TGTAGAGTCCCACGCCGCCGGCCCAGAGTTCTCGCGTGGCGGGATTATAGCGCAGCACGAGGGGCTTGCGGTAGGGGATGTCGCCCGTGATCTCCTGCCACGTTCCGCCCCCGTCCGTGGTCCTGTACACGCCGCCGCCGGAGCCGCTTCCCCAGGTGACTCGCGAGAACCAGATGCGCTTCTCGTCTTGCGGATCGACCTCAAGGCCAACGATGGACACCGAGTAGTCGAATTTCGTCAGTTGCTTCCAGGTGTTGCCGTGGTCGGTGCTGCGGTAGAGGTTCGAGGCGGGCACGTAGATGGTGCCGCTCGGCGTCACAAGGACGTTGAAGACCCAGGATTCGCTCTTGAAGACGTGCTTCCACGTGGCGCCGGCGTCTTCGCTCCGGTATAGGCCGCCGCCGTTTGCGCACGCGCCCCAGAAGATGCGGCTGGGGTCGGTCGGGTCAACCGCGAGGGCAAAGAACGACCTGCGACTGGCGGGCTGGTTCGGCAGTTGCTTCCATGTGTATCCGCCGTCGGTAGATTTGAAGATGCCGCCGCCGCACCGGCCCTTGTCGGGCTCCGCATCGCCGTCCATCCCCAGGTACACGATGTTCGGGTCCTTCGGGTCGGCCGCAAGCGCCCGGGCATAAGACTGTCCCCACATTGTGTTGACGGTGGGCAGGTAGTCGGGCAGACCGTCTCGGGACATCCGGAACGACTTCCCGCCGTCTTCGCTCACCAGGACGCGGTTCTGCGGCTCGGCCCAGGGCGAGCAGGCGGTGAGGATTCTCTCGGTGTCGCCCTTGGGCCACACGAGGACCCGCCACTGGTGTCCGCTGACGGCCGTTGAGTACTTCATGGGCGAGAGTTGCCGCCACGTGGCCCCGTCGTCCTCGCTGAGCATGAGGCCCTCATCCATCGAAGTGACGTATGTCTTTTTGCCAAAGAATCGGATATCGGAGACGCATGTGATGTCGGCCCCGCGGTCGCGTTCCTCCCACGTCTTGCCGCCGTCGGGGCTGAAGCACGGGCGCCAGTTGGCCGCGATGAAGAGTTCCTGCGGCCGCTGGGGGTTGAGGGCGAGGTTCCGCGCGCTACTGAGGGGCGTCGTCTCGGCCCGCGTGCCGCCCTCGTCGGGCAAGGTCGGGTCGGCGGCAAGGTCGCGCCGCACGGTCCGCGAGAGTTCCCAAGTCTGCCCGCCGTCCGCGGAGCGGTAAAAGTACCCGTCCCAGTTGACGGAGCCGATTACATAGACTGTGTTCGGGTCCTTCGGATCGACGGCGATTTCGCGCGCGGCGAAGTTTTCCTTGAGTCCGCCGCCGGCCTTCGTCCACGTCTTGCCGCCGTCGGCGGACTTGTGGACGCCTTCCTTGCCGCAGGCCGCGTAGATGATGCCGGCATCGCTCGGCGCCGCGATGGCGTGGCTCGCGTTCTTGGGGGCCGGGAGTTCCGCCCACGTGTCGCCGCCGTCCTCGCTCTTGAGGACGCCCGCCGTCCCCGCGGCAAGCACCACTCGCGGGTTGGCGGCGGCCACCGTGATGGATGAGAAACTCCCGGCGTCCTTCAACTGATAGACAACTTTCCATTGTTTGCCGCCGTCATCGCTGCGGAAAATCTTTCCGGCCGGCGTGGCGGCAAACACGCGGCTGCTCGACGATGGATCGACCGCAACGGCGCGGACGCTCTTGTTGCGGTCGGCCGTGATGGCCAGGGCCTTCTTCGCGGTCTCGGCGAGGAACTCCCAGTGCTCCCCCGCATCGGTGCTCCGAGAGAGGCCCGACGGCGTCCCCGCATAGACCGTGTCGGGGCTCGACGGGTCAACGGCCAGCGAATAGACGGCATAGTCTGCGATGCCGGTGTTGGAGATTCGCCACGTCTTGCCGCCGTCCTCGGTCTTATAGAAGCCGCAGACATCGCCGCCCATGTATATGATGCCGCTCTTTGTGGGATGAAACGCGCATGCCCAGTAGTACCCGCCGCCGCCCCAGCCGGTCTGCTGCCACGAAAACTCTTCGCCCATCGCACAGGCGGCGAGTGCGAGGATCAGGAAGGCAGCCGCGCGATGCTGTGCAGCGGTCGTCATGTTATTGCGCCAGACTACTCAGGAGTCCCGTGATGCGTCGCAGCGTCGGCCCGGCGCCGAGGTAAACGTCCTTGCCGGAGAATGCCAACCGCCCGCCTTTCGCCACGCGGCCGACCACCTGGATGCCCGCATCCTTCGGGTCGATCCGCACCAGGCGGTTGTCGATGAACGTCCATACCTTCCCGTCCGGGCCGAGACGGAAGTCGAACGCCTCCTGCTGGTTCGACCCGATCCCCACCGGCAGAGGGTAGGGCAGCACCGTCCGGAACCCGACCGTCCCGGCCTCGGCATCCACGCCGTAGAGGACGCTCGTCTGCGTGTCCTCGCCGTTGACGGTCCACCCGAGGACCCGCGGGCCGCCGACGGCGACGATCATGCCCGAACCCTTCGCGTCCATTACGGGGTCAATTTCGCGGACGATCTTACCGTCTTTCGTGTCGAAGACGAAGAGCCGGCCCTGCTTGGGCTTGGGCTTCCCGAGGAGCGTGTCTTCGATCCGCTTGGTTGAGATGACGATGGGCCGCCCCTGCGAGGCGGCCGCCATGTGCGTGATCTGGTAGGTGCTGAACGGTTCCCAGAACCCGCCGGCCTTTTCGGTCTTGGGGTCGTACCATGCGAGTCCGCCCGCAGAGCCGCTTCTCATCCACTGGCCGCCGAAGTAGATGCGTCCGTCGGCCCCGACCGCCGCCGCGTACATCTTGTGGGTGCCGGCGAATTCGCTCATGTAGAGAAGGCGGCGCGGGTTGGCACTCGGGGCGCCGTCGTCCAGGACCGTGCCGGGGCTAACCTCAGTTCCGGCCGTCCAGGGCTTCGCCGGGTCATAGACGTAGAGCGGGGAGTTCGGATATCCGCTCATGTATATCTTTCCGCCGCAGATGGCGGTGGCGTAGTGGCTGAGGTGGGACTTCCCGGGATGGGCGCTCTTACCCGTGGCGGGGTCGTAGATGAAGTTGCCCTCGTACGACCCGGCGGCGCCAAAGAGCCGTCCGTCCGGGAGTTCCACCAAGCGATTGATGGCCTGCGGATAGATGGGCACCCTGAACCGGATGGGCCGCCAGCCGCGGCTCTCGAGGGTTGCATCGGCGGCGGGTTTGGCGGGCGCTGCGGCCTTCGCCTCGGGCGTCCGGCACCAGATTTCGGCCCGGCCCTCGGCGTCGGGCACGGCCCGCGCCAGCGACACTTCGGGCTGCGGCGGCAGCGCCGGGCGCGGGGCGGGCCTTTCGGGCCACGGGGGCTTCTCGCCTCGGTCCTTCATCGGGACGGCCTTGCCCTGGTAAAGCCAGTAGTCGATGCGGTTCCCATCCGTCCCGACGACCTTGCTGGCGTTCGCCGTGCACCCGCCTCGGCCCTGGCCCGCGCCGAGGTATCCGCCCACCTTCTCGGTCGTGATGAGCGTCTCGGCCTTGCCGGTCTGGCGGTCGTACGCCACCAGGTACCACGGCACCTTGCCGCTGGCGATATAGATATAACGATCATCAGCGGCGGCGGAGTAGGCCCAGCAGTCGTTAGGGGCGTGGCTGGGCCCGACGGGGCCGTATGACGTGACCTTGTTCGTCGCGGGATCGATCTGGCAGGCGGTGGCCGACTTGCTGGGATGTCCGCCGGCCATGTAAATCTTGCCGTCAGTCCCCAGGGCCATCGGATGGGTCTCGCCCAGTAGGTCGTCGGGCAGCGGCAGGGCGTTGAGCAGGAACTCGTTCTTCGCCGGATCGTAGGTGCAGACCTGCTGCCTGAGGCGCGGGCCGAGGATGGAGATGTAGAGTTTCCCGTTCGGGGCGACGACCGATGGGCACAGGTGGAAGTTGGGCCCGCGCTCGGTCGAGACCTGCTTCACCTCGCCGCTGCCGAGGTCGGCGATAACGATGGTGTTCGGGCCGCCGTATTGAGGAAAGTAGATTTGCAGGAGGTCGTAGGACTTCGCATCCGGATTGGGCGCCATGAGGAGCATGCCCAACCGCATCGAAACGACGGGCGTGGCCACGTCCTCGACCTTGAGTTCCTTCGCCCTGTCGAGCCGCTCCTTGAGGCCCGCCTGGTCCGCGGCCTTCCACTCCTCGGCCGCCGCGACCTGGGCAAGAAGCATCGCCAACAGGCACGCGACTGGCATCGCACCCTTGGCGCGGCGGGTCTCCCGACCTGCCGCGCAGGGCACAGCCAGAGGGCGCCCCGGCGGGGAACGTCGTCGCGGCGGGTCGGGAGACCCGCCGCGCAGAATGGCGAGTGTTTCTGCCTGCATGCGCGTGCTCCTAATAAGGAAGCGGTTCGCTGTCGGTCCGCGGACCGGGTGCGGCGTAGTCGCGGCCGAACTGTTTTTCGAGGTCCGACTTCTGGAGCACCAGGGCCGTCGGCCGGCCGTGGGGGCACGTCGCCGCCAGGTCGGCGGCTTCGCGCCGAGCAAGGAGCGCCTCGATCTCATCGGCCTTGAGCGCATCGCCCGCCTTGACGGCCGCGCGGCAGGCGGCAACGTGGGCAAGGTTCTCAAGGACCTGCCGTGCCATCGGCGGCTTGTCGAGCGCAAGGACCCACGCCAGAAAGTCGCGCAGCGTGGCCGCAGGGTCGGCCCGCTCCAGGACCATCGGAAAGGCCTGGATTCCGACCGTGCGCGGGCCGAGCGGCTCGGCCTCGATCCCCAGGTGCGCGAGCGCATCACGATGCGACTCAACCGCAGCCATCTCGCGGTCCGTCAGACTCACAGTCACGGGGAGCAGCATCCGCTGGCCCTCGAGCGGGCCGGACTCCAGCCGTGACATGATCTCCTCGAAGAGGATCCGCTCGTGCAGTGCGTGCTGATCGACAATCAGTATTCCGTCGGCCGTCTCGGCCACGAGGTACGTGTTGTGGAGTTGTATCGCCCGCGTGGGCACCGCGGCGACCGCTTCGCCGCCAGGCGCCGCAGTCAGATTTGGCCGCCCGCCGTGGCGGGCGCGCTCTGACGGGGGCGCACCGGGCGCACGGCCCGCCAACTCAAGCCGGCCCTGGTTCGTGGCCGCCGGGCTTCGCAGGAAGTCGGCCACCGCCTGCCGGACGCGGGCCTCGCGCTCGGACTTCGCCTGTGGTGTTTCATCGACGGGCGAAGGGTAGGGGGCCGGCGGCTCTGTCGCGGGCTGCGACGGCGGCGCCGTGACAAGTCGCGGCGTGATGCCCGGCCCGAGGAGCCGCTCGCGCACCGCGGCCAGCACCTGGCCGTACAGGAGATGCCCGTCGCGGAGGCGGACCTCGATCTTCGTGGGGTGGACGTTCACATCCACGCGGGCGGGCGGCACCGTGAGAAACAGGAATGCGATCGGCTGGCGGCTGCCCTCAAGGAGGCCGCGGTACGCCTCGCGCAGGGCGTGCAGCAGCCCGCGGTCTCGGACGTATCGGCCGTTGATGAAGAGGTACTGCGTGGCGGCGGTCGCGCGGGCGATGTGCGGCGGCCCGATGAGGCCCCAGAGTTTCCCGGCCGGCTCCTCGGAGGCCGCCTCAAGAAGCCCCTGCGCCACCTCTTCGCCGAAGAAGATGGCGATCCGGCCGCGCGGCGAATCCGCCGGCGGCAATTCATACACCGCACGACCGTTGTGCATCACCGCCAGGTGCACCGCAGGGTAAGCGAGGGCGATCCGCGTCACCTGCTCGGTGATGTGGCCCATCTCGGTGGCATCGGTCTTGAGGAACTTGCGGCGGGCAGGGATGTAGCGGAAGAGGTTGCGGACCTCGACGGTTGTGCCGACGGGGCCGCTCGTTGGCCGCGGGGGCTCGGCCTTGCCGCCTGAGACGGTCACCTCGACGGCCTCGATTGCCTCGGCCGTGCGGCTGACGATGCGCACGTCGGCCACGGAGGCGATGGATGCCAGGGCCTCGCCGCGGAAACCGAGGGATGTGATGCCCTCCAGGTCCTCGGCCGCCGCAATCTTGCTTGTGGCGTGGCTCGCAAGGGCCAGCGGCGCCTCGGCAGGAGGGATGCCCGTGCCATCATCGGAGACGCGGATGAGTTTCTTTCCGGCCTCCTCAAGTTCCAGGAGTACCCGGCCGGCCTGGGCGTCGATGGAGTTCTCCAGGAGTTCCTTGACGACGCTGGCCGGGCGCTCGATGACCTCTCCCGCCGCGATCTGGTTGACGAGATTTTCGGGGAGTATCCGGATAGGGGACATCGGATAAGCGGTCCTTGCCGGCGTTTCGGCCGCATTATAGCCCCCGCGCGCGGCAGGCCGCAAGGACGATTGTTGTCCCGCGGCGGGTCGGTGCGTACAATGCTCACGCGAGAATGGCCCCGGAACCGATACGACAACCTTCGCCGTACCCCTGGTACGCCGAGGGCCTGCGTTTCGCGTGCATTGCCTGCGGCCAGTGCTGCGGCGGCGGACCGGGCTACGTCTGGATGGATGAGGAGGACCTGACCGAGATGTCCGAGTTCTTCGGCCTGCCGATCCTGGAGTTTCGTCGCCTCTACGTGCGGCGGCTCTGGCGCGGCATGAGCCTGCGGGAGCGGGACAACTACGACTGCGTCCTGCTGGATGCGAACCACCGGTGCATGGCGTACCGGGTGCGGCCGCTTCAGTGCCGCATCTGGCCGTTCTGGCCGTCGAACCTGAGGAGCCCGGATGCCTGGCAGGAGGCCGCGCGCCGCTGTCCGGGCATCGGCCAGGGGCCGGTCATCCGCCTGGAGCAGATCGAGGCCCAAAGGCTGGAGATGGCCAAGTGAACGGCAGGCATCCGGCAACCGACAATCGGCATCAGGAAAACGGTTTGCTCGCGTTGCCGTCCGGATGCCGGGTGCCTGATGCCGAGTCCCATAGTTCTCTTGTTCCCTGGGGTCCGCCTCCGCCATACCGCCCGCCGTCCGCCGCCGAGCGTGCCGCCCTGGCGCGGGTTTACGATGATGTCGATGCCGCGCTCGCCGCAGACTCCCGCGCCTGTCGCGCCTGCGGCAAGTGCTGCCGCTTTGAGCCTGGCGGCATCGTCCTCTTCGCCAGCGCCATGGAACTTGCGTACCTCGTCTCGGAATCAGGTCGGCCGTCGGCCCGGTCCTCTTCCGAATCAAGTGCGCCCGAATCCTGGCGCTGCCCGTATCAGGACGGCGACCGCTGCACGGCCCGCCGCGGGCGGACGCTGGGCTGCCGGACGTATTTCTGCGACGATGCCGCCCGCGCCCGCGGCGAGCGCATCCACGCCGAGGCCCTCGCCAGAATCAAGGCCATCGCCGGTCCGGAAGCCTGGTGGTACGGCCCGGCCCGGACCTGCCTTGAAGTGACGTAAAATTGAAGGGCGTTTTATTGTTGACAGCCCCGGCCGGGCCGCCTAGGATGCTCGACAGTGGGGAGGAATGTCTAAGTGCGCCGTCGGAAGGAGAGATGATCCATGAAGCGTTTCTGGATGCTTGCGGCGGGGCTTGCAGCAGTGACGTTGGTCGGGGCCGGGTGCACGGAGACCGCATCGCATGACCGGTATCGTCAGATGACGTATCGCCGCGTGTGCGATGGCGATATCCTCGGCGTTCAGGACGACACCGATGCGGCGCTCCTCCTGACCGGCCGGCCGAGCCATTTGTCTGAGTGGTACAACAGATAATGCCGTCGCCGCGGTCAACCTGAGATTGCCAAGCCCCCTCCGCTTGAGAGGGGGTTTCTTTATTATGTGGGACGCCCGGTGCGGGTGTTATGTGGCACAGCCGCCCTCGGCTGTGTATCTTCTCGGCAATTTGCACGCCCGAGGGCGGGCGTGCCACAGTTCTGAGATAGTTTCTAAGGCGCATCGGGTTGCCGA
>CAYGWP010000293.1:0-8425 GCA_964353455.1 uncultured Anaerolineales bacterium | reverse complement strand
TACCATCCCCCTCCAAATCCACCTCGAAATCGTTCCCGGCGTTGACCGAGCGGGCGCAGTACATCCGCTTGAACTCGCCGGGCCGGACCTCGTATTCGACGGTGAACGTGTATGGCAGGGGCTGGCCCGCCAGCGTGCCGGAGAAGGTGTTGATGTGGCCATCCGGCGGGATCGGCGTGCCGGCGTTTTCATCGACGAACGGCCCGGGCTGGCAGCGGACGTGAATCCAGTCCTCGACATCCCCCTCGGAGTAGTCCTTGAGGCACGGCACGAGTGTGCCGTCAGCGAACGTGCCGTCGCCGACCTTATCGAACGAGATGTTCACGGTGTCGCCGGCGGGCGTCAGGTCGTAGCCGTCGCCCGTGGCGGGCGGGAAGCCGCTGCCAGGAATCCAAATCCGCCCCGAAATCGGCTCGCCAGCCGTGACCACCAGGGCGGGCCAGATTTCGATGAAGTCGAACGAGTTCTCCATCGGCGGCAGGCCGCCGGCGGCGCTGTACTCGAACTTGTATTCCTCCTCATCGGGGTCGCCGATGAAGACCCGCACGCGCGTGCCCACGGCGATGTCGTCCACGCCGTTGACTTCCTCGGCGATGCCGCTCTCGCCGGTTTCGCCATTGAAGTCGTACAGCGGGGCGTTGGCATTGTCGGTGACGGTCGCCCAGAAGGACCCGCGGTCGCCGCCACCTACGACGGGGCCGTAGTGGAACCAGTATTCCTCGGCCCCGCCTGTGCGGACGGCGAAGAGTTGAATCGCTTGGCCCACGGGGTTAATGTTGCTGGCGCCGAAGTCGAAGTCGTTGACCTCGTAGGCGGGGCCATACTCGTCCGAGGACCGGCCGCCGGTCTTCTCCGTCCACGCCCCAGGGCCGGCCCACTCGATCTCGACCCACTCGAACGCCCCACCGCCGTCGGCGGTGATCTCGGCCCAGAACGGCGCCTGCGGCGGGGCCTCGGCCACGCGGACGAGCGCCCACTTGTCCTTGCCCGTGCCGTCCTCCTTCCACAGGATCTGCGCGGCACCCTCGGGCGCAGTGGACAGGCGGCCGTCGTCCACCACGTCGGCGAAGCCGTGGTCTTCGCGCAGGACGTTCAGTTTCACGGGGGCGACACCCTGCACAAGACCACGGACGATCGCGCTGTCCCTGGCGGGTTCCAACAGGATGACGAACCGGCCCGCATGGTCGGCGGCGGTGGGTGCAACGCCCTTCATGACGGGCTGGTTGATGAACGACTGCTCGTTGTCTTCGGGTGTGTAGAGGACGGCATCGAGGCCGAGGACAGCAAAGCGGTCCACATCATCGCCGCTCTCATTCCGCACCAGCACCACACCCGGCCGGGGCCGGTTCTGGAGCGGGTCGGCCTCCTGGCCCTGCTGGCGGGCAAGGAAATCTCGCGCGGCGTCGATGAACGTGTTGAACGTCGCCGCCGGCATGGCCAGCCGGTCGCCGGGATGCACTTTCTTGAGCGGATCGCCCATCGCAGTCGCCCTGATAGCCCCAACCGGCGCGGCGGGCGTACTCGTTCGCCTCGCGCACTCGGTCGAGGAGGTTCATACGTCACGGCAGGGATGAAAAGTCCCCGTCCCGGTACACCTTCTCCACGTGGGCAGCCTTGGGGCGCTTGACTACGGACTTGGCGTCATCGTCGGCCGCGTCCTCGTACTCGACCCACAGGTACTCCCAACCCTTCTTCGACGCCACGGTGATGCTGCCGACCGGCAGGTTCGTCACGTTCGGGCTGGCGGCGTAGTTGAAGGTGATCTCCCAATCGCCGTCGCCGCGCTTTGAGCCGGACGCCCCCAGAAACAAGACTTCGCCTGCCGCAAAGCCCTTGAAGGCCGCTTGGTTCACGCGGCCGGTCAGGATAAAGAGGTTCGCCTTGTACTCGGGCGTCACGTCCTCGTCAGCGATGATGTGTGTCTCGGAGAAGCGGTACACCGGCACGGTGATGTCCACGCCCTCGACCGAATCACTCGTGACGCCGATGGCGCCATCATGGTCCGGGGCTGTCTCGCCTTCGGGTGCATAACTGGCGACATGAGAGAGACCCTGCGTGATGTGCTGCGTGCCGCCGCCCGTGTCGAAACTGTAACTCGATTCGCCCACTTCCGGCGGCGAGTTGTCATAGCGGCCGTATCGGACCGTACCTTCCCAGAACTCCGACCCGTCGCCGACCGGCGCCACGTCCCAGGTCTTCCGCACGAGGCCGTCGTAGGTGACGGGCGCCGTCTCGCCCAGGGCCTGCTTGGCGGCAACGTCATCGCTGGTGCCCGCGACGAGGTACTTGAGTTCGACCGACGGACTTTCGCCGGCGGCCGACGTGCGGCTGTCAAACTTTTCAGTGACGGTGATAGGCACGGCGCTACTCCACTACGAGTACGTGACGCCCAGGTCTGCCGCCAACTGGGCGATCTTCTCGGTGTTCTTGGCGGTCTTCTCCGTGGCGTTGGCGATCCGGTCGGTGACGCCGCCGGCCGCCATGCCTGCCGCCTCCATCGCGTTGAACGTGCCGCGCACGCCGATGGTCTTCTGGACGGTTTCGGGCATCGCGGCGGCTGCGTCTTCCAGGGCCTTGCGGACCGCGCGGTTGTACGTGTCGCCGGTGATGTCGCCGCCTTCGAGCAACTTCCTGTAGTGCCCGATCTGCGCCCGCGCCTTCTCCTCCGGGGTCTGCATCGACTCGGTGAGTTGCCGGCCTTCCTTCTTAGCGGCGTCGGCCTCGCGCGCGGCGCGCAGTTCAGCCATCGCGGCCTTCAGTTGTTCCAGCCGGGTGGTGTACTCCTCGAAGGTGATGAGACCCGCATCCATCGCTTCGTCCAGCGGCTTGGCGGCCTTGGCCTCCTCGACGGCAATGGCGTCGAACGTGCCGCGCAGCGCCCCGGCCTCCAACTGAAGGTTCCGCAGCGTCTCCGCGAAACTTGCATCGAACCGCCCGCGCTGCTCGGCCTGGCGCTGTTTCTCGGTCACATCCAGGATGGCCTGCCGCCAACCGAGGAGCGACTCGGCCTGGTTGGCGGCCAGACCCAGATGCCGGACCTCGTAGGCCAGAAAATCCCGCTCGGACATCGTGAGCCGGGCGTACTGGTCCATCGCCTGGCCGATAAGGTCATCGCCGCGCTCGCGGTTGGCCTTGGCCTTAGCGGCGGCCTGTTGCTGCTCGTTGACCTCGATCAGCCGCAACTTGAGGGCGAGCAGTTTCTCGGCCTGGTCGGCGGCGAGGTTCATCCCCGTGACCTCAGCCCGCGCATACTCCCGCGCCGACATGCTTGCCCGGTCAACAGCCTGCTGGGCGGCATTGACGGCCACGACGTAACGGTTGTACTGCGCCACGCCTTCATCCCGGTCGCGTTTGGCCCTGGCGGCGGCAGCGCGGTCGGCCGAATCGTCGGTGTCGATGCCGCGCAGGCGGAAGACGAGCCACTTGGCCGCCGAGTCCACCGGGCCGGAGAGTTCCTTGACGATCTGCCCCAGGCCGAACGGCAGTTCCTCGGCGGCCTTGCGGGCGCCCTCCATGTCGCCCCGGAACAGGGCCGAGAACATCTGAACGTCCTTGATGCCCACCTTGACCGCGGCGATGGCCGTGGCGAACTTGAGTCCCGTCTCGGCGAACTCCATCCCCCGGAAACCGCCGCGCAGGAATCCACTGCCTTCACGGCCTTGCGCAAGGCCCGCCGCCTCTGTGCCGCGCGTGAGGGCTGTGCCGCTGTTATCGGCCACCCACTGGCGCAGGCGGGCCTGGCTCTCCTTGAGGCGGCGCATCATCGGGGCATCGTCGGCGGAGATTTCGACGTAGGCCGCACCGGCCCGGACACCGCTTGAGGCAACCATTGGGCGGGCCTCCTATGCCGCGCGGATGCTCGTGGCCCAGAACTTCGGAAGCGCTGGCTCAACCTCCGCCAGCGCCGGCCCCATGAACGGCCGGGGCGGGTATGAGGCCGTGTAGTAGGTCGCGCTGCCGGCAGGGCCGAACAGTTCCTCGTTCAGCCGGTTGGCGCGGGCAACCTGCCGGGACGTGCGGAGTTTCGCGTAGGTGACGTGGTTGACCCAGCCGTGGCGATTGAGGACCGCCCGCGTCGTCATGCCCACCCGGCCGCCGATGCGGATTTCACCGGACGAGCCGAGTTTGCGGAGGCGGCGCTGCGGGGCCTTCAGGACCCGCGTGCCGCCGTACTCGTGCAGGGCGGGGACGTTGACGCGGGTGCTGATCCGCACCGGCCCGATGACCACGCTCAACCGGCCGGGGTCCAGGGCGTAGTAGAGGAACTCCCGGATGTACGGGTGCGGTCGGATGGCGTTCGGCGGGCTGCCCGGCGGCGATGAGCGATGCTCGCCCGCGAGGCGCTTCCGCTTGCCCGCCACGACCTGCCTCTGCTGAAGGGCAAGGCTCGTGACGTACCGCATCGACCGGCGGGCGATCATGCGGACTGTGGCGCCGGCCTTGGCGAGGGCCTCGCGCGTGGTCTTGTCCGTGATGCGCTTGACTATCTCGCGGTCGAAGAACCACCGCTTGACGCCGAAGGTCAGGTTGAACCGGATTTGGGCCATGCTGTTATCCACCCGCTGCGGCAGGGGCGGCCGTGGTCGCAGGGGCGACCGGGGAAGCGGTGTCGTCGGCCTTCTTGGTCTTGATGAGGCCGGTCTGCACGCCGACTTTGTAGAGCGCCGACTGCGCGTCATCGACGATCTGATGCACGAGGCCCGGCACAGCCCCGTCGCCGAAGATGGCCTTGACGGTCTCCGGGTCCATCTGCTGCTTGAGGGCCTCCACCAAATTGCCGGTCTGAAAGAACGCCTGCCGCGAGCGCCAGAGCATCCAGGCGGTCCCGCCGATGGCGGCAGCAATCAGGATGGCGGCGCCGATGGCGATCCACTCAAGGTACTGATGCACCAGCGTGGCCGCGCCCACGAGGAGCAGCGCCCCAGCCGAGACGGCAAGGCCCGCCTTCATATCGACCTTGAGTGCGAGGAACACGCCGACCGCCAGGACGCCGACGCCGGCGACGATGAGCCACTTGAGGACCGCGCGCACGGCGCTGTCGGCCTTGGCCTTTTCTTCCGCGATTCGTTTCTCGGCGGCGGCGGCCTTGGCCTGCCAGGCATCGCGGTCTTTGGCGAGGGCCTGTGCGGCGGCATCGGCTTGGCGAAGTTCCGGCACGACCACCTGCACGACGATCTTGGACTCGCGGGAGATTTCGGCGACGGCCTCGCGGGCGACCACCAGTTTCGGGGTCACGTCGTTTTGCAGGGCGTCGGCCTGGGCGTCGAGGACCTTGGCGACAGGCTCGGCGATGGGCGTCGCCTCGCGGAGGGTCTGGGCCTGGGCGCCAACCACGCCGGCCACTTCGTTGACCTTGACGGCGGCGCCGTCGATGTTCGTGGCCGCCGTGTCGGCGGCACGCGAGATTGCCGCGCCGGCATCATTCGCCTTGGCGGCGGTCTCCACGAGCCGTGGAGGCTCCTTCGGCAACGCGGGCTTGTGGCATCCGGCAACGTAACCGGAGGCGAGAACCATAGCAGCGGCCAGGGCAACAACCAGCGAGACCATCAGTGTGCGGTGCGTCACGGCTCACTCTCCCTTTCTGTCCACGAAGACTTGTTTCAGAAGCCTGAAGTTCTCTTTTGTCAGCGGCACGCCGGCAGGCGACCGCGCCTCGTATGGATTGAAGTCGGCGGGCTTGAAGGCCCGCGTCCGCTTCGGGTCGCGGTTCACGTTGGCAATGAGCGCCAGGAGCGACGACATCCGGCCCCATTCATCCCGCCCCCGCCCCTCGGCCATCAACACCAGTTGCCGGAGCGTCAGGCCGCCGGGGTCGATGCCGACGACGCCGGCGAGTTGCCAGACGAGGCCCCAGGCATCGACTGGACCGCCGCGGCTGCCTCGGCCACTGCCACCTCCTGCTCGGTGATCTTCCTGGCCATCCGGCCCAGCGCCCGTGCCCGCTGGGCGCTCGGGAAAAAATCCAGGAGTTCCCTCATCAGTGCCGCCGACGCTTCATCCAGCACGGCGCCGACCATGCCCCGGCCGAAGTCCTCATCGCTTACGCCCTTCGCGTCGGCCTCCGGCTTGCACAGGGCGAAGAGCACGTCCACCAGCACGCACGGATCGTCGGCCAGCCGCGAGAGCAACTCGCCGTTGGCCACGTCCAGCAGGTCCACGCCCAGAACGTCGCGGACGCGCTTGATGGCGCTGACGTTGACAACGAGCGTCCACGCGCGACCGGCACTGTCAGTGAAGGTTTTCATGCGCGTTCCTTATGCGGGCGGCGCGGCAAGCGTCACCGTCCAGGTGCTTACCTGGACGCCCGTGCTGGCCAGGGTCAGGGCCTTGGCGCCGGCGGAGATTGTCGGCGCATTGTCGAGGGTCAAGCGGGCAGTGGCGCCAGCGGGAACAACCAGGTCGCTGTCATCGCCAAGGAGGTCATAGCCGTTGGACTCGGCCGGCGAGATCGTCAACGTATTCGCCCCGTTGTTCGTTACGGCAATCCTCACCACGGTCTTGCCAGTGCCGTCATAGGTGCCGGACCCGGACGGAATGGCTGTCAGGTCAAGCGCCCCGGCTCCACCGACGAGCGCACGGGAAAACGTCAGATCGACAGTGCCGGCGCCGCCGATGACCTCGCAGACCGGCGGGTTGGCCGAGTATGTGGGTTTGGCCGAGACGCTCACGCTGACCGCCTGTTCCAGGGGCTCCGAGCGCTCGAACTTCAGGATCGCGCAGTCGGCCCTGAAGACCTCCGTGCCAGCCGGGAACGTCCCACCCTCGCCGAGCGGATTGTCGGCCAGGCACAGACCGATCACGGTGTCGCCGAAGTAGGCATCCTTGACGGCCTGGAAGGCGTCGCTTGCCGTATCCCAGACCATGTCGAACTCGATGGACGCATCCTTCAGCGTGCCGACGATCTGCTTCCAGCCGCCGCTTGCGCGCGTGGTCACGTCGGCCTCGCCCTTGGACGTGTTCAACTTCACGTCCTTGACGATGGGGAGTTCCGTCCACGTGGGCGTGCCACCGATGCCCGCCGCGCAGAAGTACAACTTCATTTCGTCGCCGAGTTTGATGCCCATGATCGTCTCCCTTCAGCCGGCGCAGTTACGCCGGTTTGATTTCCTCGACCGTTACGGGCAGGTCTTCCACCGTCTCGCCGACCGCCGTGACGACGGCCTTCGCTTTGGCATACAGGGCAGCCAGTTCCGCCGTGTCGGCCTCGCCGAGGGCCGTGGCGGCCTTGCTCTGGCCGATCCTGGCCATCTCGGCTCGGATAACGGCCAAAGACCGGCGGGTCTGGACAATGAGCCGCGCGGCCTCGGCCCGGATGCGGGCGGAAGCCAACTGCTCCGCCGTCAACGTCGGGGGTTTCTCGATGAGCGCCATCGTTACTTCTCCTTAACCGTGTCATGCCCGCACCAACCGGCGCGGACGATGCTGAAACCTGCCTTGCGGACCCGCGCGGCAAACCATGCGCACTCGCACGCGGTGACCTGGCTACCGTCGGGCGTGCGCGGGAAGAAAAAGAGCGGCATCGGCCGGCCCTGCGCATCGCGCTCGGCTGCGAGCGTCTCAAGGACCTTGCGCTTCACCCGCACCAGGCCCATGTGCATCGCCTGCGGCCGGCCCCAGGTCCGCATATCTGGGACCGGGTACTGACACGCCACCACGTCGCCTGCGGCCTGGAGGAACGGATCGGCGGCGCCGTCGGGCCGCATGTCGCGGTCCATGAAGACGAACTCCTCGACCTCGGACGGCGCCTTCAGGCACAGGTCGGCCGCCACGCGGCAGCGGACCACATCGACACTCCCTTTGGCGCGGACTGTCCAGATGCGGTCGGGACGCAGGTGCGCCCAGAGCCACCGCGCGGCCTGCGTAGTCAGAGCATCGTCGGGCCACGTGAGGACCACGGCCGCAGCCTTCTCGCGGTCTAACGCCATGGGCGCCTCAATTTGTGGACATGGGTCCATTATGGGACCCCCGCCGAGAAGGACAGCACGCCATCGTTATTCCACGGCGCGAATTCCACTTGCGGATCACTCGTCGGCAGGTTTGCGAGGTTGATGGGCGGCGCCCGCCACTCCAAGCCGCACACGCCGCCACTCTCCCAGACCGTTAACACCTTGCCGTCGTCGTCCCCGCAATACGTCGGCAGGGCCTCCGGCATGTCGCACCACGCCGGTACAGGGTTCCCGTTGCCATCGCCGCAGAGCGTGAGAATCTGACCGCAACAGCCGGGGTCCGGCAGGCCGGCCGGCGCATCGCACCAAGACGGCACTGGGTTACCATTGCCATCATCGCAGAGCGTAAGAACTTGACCGCAACCGCCGGGATCGGGCAGGCCGCTGGGCGCATCGCACCAGGACGGCACCGGGTTACCATTGCCGTCATCGCAGAGCGTAAGAACCTGACCGCAACCGCCGGGATCGGGCAGGTCGCT
>CAYGWP010000292.1:0-7603 GCA_964353455.1 uncultured Anaerolineales bacterium | reverse complement strand
CGATGACCGGGGGGCGTCGCGGGCGGTCGCCCTGCGCATAGCCGACTGCATCCGCGCCCGCACCGCCGCCGGCCGCGCCGCCGTCCTGGGGCTGGCCACCGGGCACACTCCGATCAACGTGTACCGCGAACTCGCCCGCGTGCACCGCGAAGAAGGCCTGGACTTCTCGCGCGTCATCACGTTCAACCTGGATGAGTACTGGCCCATCGCCACCGCGGCCGCCCAGTCGTATCACGCATGGATGCATGAGAATCTCTTCCGGCGCGTGAACATCCCGCCGGAGAACATCCACATCCTCTCCGGGGCGGTCAAGGAGGCCGACATCGAGGCCGAGTCGCGCCGGTACGAGGAGGCGATCGCCGCGGCCGGCGGCATCGACATCCAGGTCCTCGGCATCGGTCGCCTCGGACATATCGGCTTCAACGAGCCGGGCTCCGACCGCGCCAGCCGCACACGCCGCGTCCGTCTCGACAAGGTGACCCGGATGGATGCCGCCGCCGATTTCTTCGGCGAGGAGAACGTGCCGCAGGAAGCCCTGACGATGGGCGTCGCGACGATCCTGGAGGCCCGCGAAATCTGCCTCCTCGCGTTCGGCGAGAACAAGGCCCCCATCGTCCGCCGCGCGGTCGAAGGTGAAATCTCCTCAACCGTCGCCGCATCATTCCTCCAGGAACATCCGAGCGCGGCGTTCTACCTGGATGAGGCCGCCGCCGACGACCTCGCGCGCATGGCCGCGCCCTGGCTCCTCGGGCCGTGCCAGTGGGACGAGATCCTCGAGCGTCAGGCCGCCATCTGGCTCGCACGCAAACTCAAGAAGCCGATCCTCAAACTCACCGATGAGGACTACGGCGAGAACGGCCTGGCGGACCTCACGCGCCGGCGCGGCGGGGCATACCACGCCAACCTCGCCGTCTTCCGGCACCTGATGGGCACCATCACAGGCTGGCCCGGCGGCAAGGGAGAGAAGCGGCGGGTACTCGTCCTCAGCCCGCACCCCGACGACGATGTCATCTCGATGGGCGGCACTCTTACGCGCCTCGTTGAACATGGCCATGACGTCCACACCGCATACATGGTCAGCGGATACCTGAGCGTCTTCGACCACGACGTGGCCCGCTACGCCGACTTCGTGCGCGATTTCAGCCGCATCTTCGGCGTGGACCCGGAGCAGTCGGCCGCCATCGAGCGGCACATCGACCAGTTCCTCCGCCAGAAGCGCCCAGGCGACATCGACACCCCCGAGGTCCAAGCCGTCAAGGCACTCATCCGCAAGGCAGAGGCCCTTGACGCCGCACGCTTCTGCGGCGTCCCCGAAGCAAACACCCGGTTCCTCGAGATGCCGTTCTACGACACCGGCACGGTGCAGAAGCGGCTGATCTCGCCCGAGGACGTGGCCGCGGTACGGAAGTTGCTCGAGGAGGTCCGGCCCGAGATCGTCTTCGCCGCCGGCGACCTCTCGGACCCGCACGGCACGCACCGGCTGTGCCTGGAGGCCGCACGCCTGGCCCTCGACGAGTACGCCGCCGCAGGTCATCCGCCGCCCGCCCTCTGGCTCTACCGCGGCGCATGGCAGGAGTGGCCCGCCCACGAGATCGACATGGCCGTGCCCCTGTCGCCCGATGAACTCAGGCACAAGCGGTTCGCCATCTTCCGCCACCAGAGCCAGAAGGACCGGGCGATGTTCCCCGGACCATACGACAGCCGCGAGTTTTGGCAGCGGGCCGAGGAACGCAACATGGCCACCGCCGCACTCTACGACGCCCTCGGCCTGCCCGAGTACCACGCCATCGAGGCCTTCGCGCAATGGCCCCTTTCACGGTCCGCCCATGCCGCGGCTCAACTTGAAAAGGTGTGAATGATCACCGTCCACATGATCGGCAACGCGCACCTCGACCCGGTCTGGCTCTGGCGGCGGGCCGACGGGGTCGATACCGCCCTCGCCACCGCACGCAGCGCCTGCGACCGACTGGACGAGTATCCCGATTTCATCTTCACGTCGAGCGCCAGTTGGTTCTACGAGACCGTCGAGGAAACCGACCCGCAACTCTTCGAGCGGATCCGCGGGTTCGTCAGCGCCGGACGCTGGCAACCGGTCGGCGGCATGGTCATCCAGCCCGACTGCAACCTCCCATCTGCCGAATCATTCGCCCGGCAACTGGCCGTCGGACAGGCGTACTACCGCCGCGCATTCGGCCGGCCCACCACCGTCGGATACAACGTCGATTCCTTCGGCCACACCGCCTACCTGCCGCGGTTTTTTCGGCAGGCAGGCATCGATTCCTACGTCTTCATGCGCCCGGCCGCCCATGAGAAGACACTCCCGGCCAACCTCTTCCGCTGGCGCAGCCCCGACGGCTACGAGGTCACGACCTTTCGCCTCACCGGCCCGTATAACGCAAGCGTGCCCGATCTCCGCGCGCACATCGAGAAGACCCTTGCGGACATGCCCGCCGGCATCGACCACACCATGTGCTTCTACGGCGTCGGCGACCACGGCGGCGGGCCGACGCGGGCGCAGATTGAGTGGATCAGTGCAAACCCTGGCGCCATTCCGGGCGCGCGCCTGATCTTCTCGCACCCGCGTGCATTCTTCGACGCCGTCGCCGGACGCATCCAGGACCTGCCCGTCGTGGAGGGCGAACTCCAGCACCACGCCATCGGCTGCTACGCGGTTGAGCGACGCATCAAGGTCGCCATGCGCCGGGCCGAGGCGCGGCTGGCGCAGGCCGAGCGCGCCGCCGAAATTCTCGCCGACGCCGCCCGCCCGCAGGACCGCCGAGATATGGACCGCGCCGCCGCCGCCATCCTCTTCAACCAGTTCCACGACATGCTCGGCGGCACGTGCCTGGAGGAATCCAACGCCGCCGTCGCGGGGGAACTCATCGCCGCCGAGACCGCCGCCGAGGATTGCATGGCCCGCCTGACGCGCCGCACGTTCCGCCCGGAGGCCGTGCCCGGCGAACACAAGGTCGTCCTCTTTAACCCCGCCACGGAGCCCTTCGACGGACTCGTCTCGCACGAGCCGTACGGCGCGCCGAAACCCTGCACGCTCATTGATGAGCAAGGCCGCGCCGTTCCGTTCCAGACGATCGAGCCCCGCGCCAAGGTGTGGGCGCAGCGGCTTCTCTTCCACATCAGCATTCCAGCAGGCGGACGGCGGATCCTGCGGGTTGCGAAGGGCAAGCGCCGGGCCAAAAAGGGCGCCGCGCCGCGGATGCCGGTCTTGGGCCGCGACTGCATCGCCTTCGCCGGCTGGACGCTCTCGCTGGATGTCCACGACGACCCGTCCGACACGTGGTCGCACTCGTGCATCAACCGCTTCGAGGATGTGCTGGTCGGACGGTTTGAGTTTGCCGGCGGCTGGCAGACGGTGGAGTCCGGCCCCATACGCTGGGCCGAGCGCGGCAGGGGCACGTTCGGCAACTCCAGCGCTCATCTCCGCGCGATGACGGTCCGCGGCGAACCGATGCTTTACCTCCGCCTCGCCGTCGTCTGGGCCGAAACGCTCAAGCGCCTCAGCCTTCGCATCGCCCCACCGGGGGAAATCACGAAGCGGCTTGACCTCGTCAGCGGCGGGCCGCTCCAGCGCCCGCTCGACGGGCTGGAGTATCCGCTAAATGGCGGCCTGGTCGTGGAAACCGGCAGAGGTACGCTGGCCGTCATCGCCCCGGAGGTCTTCTCCGTGAACGCCGACCCGCAGGGTCTCGGCCTCACGCTCCTCCGCAGCCCGTACGTGGCCCACCACGACCCGTTCCCGGCCGCAGAGCGACCCGACCATCCCGTGACCGACCAGGGCCGCCACGAGTTCGACCTGCTGCTTTGGCCCGGCTGCGCGATGGACTTGGCGGAGCCCGAGCGCCTCGCCCGCCAGATGCTCATGCCGCCGATCATCTGGGACCTGACAGGGTAGAACAGTTTGAGCCTACGTGTTTGCGCGGCGGGTCTCCCGACCCGCCGCGCGGCCTGCGGCGCCTGACAGGCTATAGCAGTTCACGCTTGCGCGTAGCAGAACATGTGTGCCACAGCGGGCCTTGTCCTGCCGTGGGACGAGCCACATGGCGTCTTCGCACGGCCGGGCAAAACCGGCCGTGGCACACGGCGATACAGGCAATCGTGAAACGCTCTACTTCTCGCTCGCCGAGACGCAATCGAAGCGGGTCACCGCATCGGCCTTCGTCCAGAGGCCCACCTTGCCGGCATCCTTCAAGGCGCCGTCGGTCGCCTCGATCTGCTTCTTCCCGTCGAAGTAGCATTCAATCCGGTCGCCCTGCATCACGGCGCGGATGGTGTGCCAGCCCGCGTCGGCCTTGAGGTCAACCGTCGCCAGTTGCGTCCGCTTTCCATCGACGACCTTGTAGAGCCGGAAGTTGTCCTCCAGCGGGTTCCACCGGACTGTGTAGTAGTTGCGTGCGTCCCTGGCCCGCCAGGCAACGCCGCCGCCCTGGTCCTTCTTTCCCGACACTGCCCTCATCTTTGCCGCAACGTCAACGTCCTTGAGGTTCACCTCATCCGCCAGGACGATGTTGTACGGCTCCTTCGGATCGCCGGCGGTCATGGCGAGAACGTTGGCCTTCGACGGCGCCGACTCGTCGGCCGCAACCCGCCATGTGCCTGCGGCGGACGTCCATCCCTTGGCCGCCTCGCCCGGCTTGTCGGAGTCGAAATTCCAGACGGTCGCCTTCGAAGTCTCCGCGGCAAGGACTGCCCCGGTGGATGCCGCAACGAGGATCACCCCCAGAACCCACAGTCTCCGTGCCATGTTCGTTCCTCCGTGAAGGTGGCTCATGTGCCAGCCTACCGCGCCGACCGCCGCCCCGCAACGTAGTGCGCCACTTTCGGGGGTGGCATGGTCACCCGCTGTTGGGTGACCATGCTTCCGGCGACAAACATGGTCACGCAAAAACGCGTGACCATGCCACCCCCCATGACTGACGCAGTACCCGGCAGCGGCGTTAATCCTTGAACGCCCCCGCGGAGCCATTTATAATTCTGCCCTTCGGCGGCAAGGAATACGGCATGAACGTCAGTTACCTGTGGCTCAAGGAATACGTGCGGACCGACCTCTCGGTGCCCGAGATGGCCCAGGCCCTGACGCGCGTGGGCCTGAACGTCGATAACATCACCGACCTTCCGGGCGGCGATGCCTGCCTGCTGGTTGAGGTCACAAGCAATCGGCCCGACTGCCTCGGCCACATCGGCGTGGCGAGGGACCTCGCCGCCGCCATCGGCTCAAAGGTCACACTTCCCGACGTGGCCTGCGAGGAATCGCCCGACCCCGTCGAGAAACTCACCCGCGTCGAGGTCGAGGAACTCGACCTCTGCCCGCTCTACACCGCCCGCGTCATCAAGGGCATAAAGGTCGGGCCGAGCCCCGCGTGGCTGGCCGGCCGCCTGGAGTCAGTCGGCATCCGACCCGTCAACAACATCGTGGACGTGACCAACTACGTGATGATGGAGTGCGGCCAGCCCCTGCACGCCTTCGACTTCGCACGCCTGGCCGAGCACCGCATCGTCGTCCGCCCCGCGCGCCCGGGCGAGCATTTCACCGCCATTGACCACACCGAGCACACGCTGACGCCCGACCGCCTGGTGATCGCCGATGCACGCCGCGCCGTCGCCCTGGCCGGCGTCATGGGCGGCGCAGATACCGAAATCGCCAACTCCACCACCGATGTCCTCATGGAGGCCGCCGTCTTCGACCCCCTCAGCATCCGCACCACCGCCCGCGCCCTCGCCCTCATGAGCGAGTCCAGTTTCCGCTTCGAACGCCGCGTTGACCCCTGCACCACAGACTGGGCCAGCCGCAGGGCGTGCCAACTCATCACGCAGATAGCCGGCGGCCGCGTGGCACGCGGCGCGGCGGCGGCCGGAAAACCGCTCCCCAAACCGTGGGAACTCGCCTTGCGGGCCGCTCGCGTCAAGGCACTTCTCGGCCTCGCCATCCCGACCTCCGTTGCCGCCGACATCTTCCGCCGCCTCGAAATCGAGGTCCTCGAAGTCACCACCGACCGCATCCGCGTACGCATCCCGTCATGGCGGCCGGACCTGGCGCGCGAGGCCGACCTCATCGAGGAGGTCGCTCGCCATCACGGCTACGAGAAGATCCCCGAGACCACCACCATCCGCCTCTCATCCCTCTCGGTGCCCACCAAGACCGAGCGCGTCCGCGATGCCGTCAGCCGCATCCTCACCGCCGCAGGCTACTTCGAGGCCGTCACGTTCACCTTCACCGGCCGCGACCACGCCGTCCGACTCCGCCGCGCCGACGTGACTGCCGAGCCGCTCGCCTGCCGCGGCACGCCCCTGCACCTGCGCGAATCGGTCACCGCAGGCGTCCTGGAATCGCTCCGCATCAACCAGCGGGCGGGCGAGACGGACGCCAGACTCTTCGAGATCGCCAAACGCTTCATCCCCATCGAGGGCAAAGAGTTGCCCCAGGAAGACGCCATGCTCGCCCTGGCAGGCGGCGGCGACTTCGAGGCAGTGCGCGGCACGCTGGAAGCGGTGTTCGCGGCCCTTCACATCGGCGCCCGCATTCAGTTCGTCGCCACAGACCGCTACGGAGACCTCGACGCCGACGCCTCCGCCGAAATCCTCCTCGATGAAGACCCGGTCGGCATGATCGGGCGCCTCACCCGTGCGACCGCCGCCGCATTCGACCTCGACGCCCCGCCCATCGTCGCGGAACTCATGTACGCCCGCCTCGTCGAGGCCGCGAACCTCCAGCCCGCTTTCCGGCCGCTGCCGCAGTTCCCGGCCATCACGCGGGACCTCGCCCTGGTGGTGGATGAGGCGGTGACGTGGGCCCTCATTCAGCAGGCCATCGTCGCGGCGCGGGTGCCGGAGATCGAATCGCTCGAACCGCTGAGCGTCTATCGCGGCAAGCAGATCCCGCCCGGCAAGAAGAGCGTCGCACTCCGCATGGTCCTCCGCTCGAAAGATGGCACCCTCAAGGGCGAGCAGGCCGACCAGATGCAGGCCCAGGTCCTTGCGGCCCTGAAGTCCGCCGCCGGCGCCGAATTGCGGGCATGAACCTTTGCACTTTGCACTTTTCACCGCCTTTGCCGTTGCCGTTTCGCCGTGACCTTGCACTTTTCACTTCGCACTTTGCACCGCCTTTGCCGTTTGCCGTTTTGCCGTGACTTTGAACTTTGAACCTTGAACTTTGAACTGCCGTTGCCGTTGTTTTTGCCGTTCACTCCGCACTCCGAACTCCGCATTCCGCACTTGACGTAAGTGCCCTTTTTGCAAAAACACTTACGTCAATTTCGACCTCCGAAACGGCAAAAAAACGCGTTTTTGGACCCCAAAACGGCCCTGGCGCTAGCGCCAGAGGGGTTCGACCACTCAAATGTTAAGATGGGCAAGACGTTTTTCGATCGGGTTTGAACGGTTTTGACACGGTTCTTACAGTTTTTTGACGGTTTTGAACGGTTTTTTCACTTTCTTTGACAGGCCCAAATTGATGTAAGTGCCATTTTTGCAGAAACACTTACGTGCGTTTTGCCCTCCGCAAGCGCGAAAAATAATCAGGTGCCAGGCATCAGGGCATACCATTAGTGGTGGGTCAAAGCCCGTCCGATGACCATATGCGGTATGGAAT
>CAYGWP010000291.1:0-4450 GCA_964353455.1 uncultured Anaerolineales bacterium | reverse complement strand
ACGGCCTCGCGCGGGCCGACTTTGCCCGCGGCCGCAATGACGAGCGCAAGGGCCTCATCGGGAGCGCGTGGCTTTGGTATGTGATCGCGGCCGAGAGGTCGCCCAAAACGCAATACAAGTCTGCCGTCTCTTGGGCTTTGGCGCGGATTTGGACCGGGCTCGAGTTCAGCCTTGGTGTCGAGGTAGGCGAGGCCGACGTTGCGCCGCCGCCGGGGCTGATGGCCGACCTCAGAGGCCGCATACTCAAGGAACTGGCTGAGCGCAGCGGCGAGTTGGTGGAGGTTATCGACGGATCGCAAACCGGGCGGCGTCCGACTTACACGGCGACTCTTCGCCTCGTGCAACTCAACATTCGCGCGCAGCCGTACACGGCCGATTCCCGCCGGGCAGCGGCGTCGTTGGCGGTTCGGATAGACGTGTCGCGGAGCGCCGGCGGCGAGGTCGTCCGCAGCGACACGAGCCGCGCCAACGTCCGGCTCGAAGATGCGGCCGTCCGGAAGGCCGACTCGGAGGTCCTCGCGGCGCTGGCTGCCGCCGCGCCGGATGCCGCCGCCAGGATCCTCGATGCAGCGATGGCGCACCGTGAATCGGAGATACGCGCCGCCGGCGACCGCCTCCGCCGCGAAGGCAGGTCGGCCGAGGCGCTCGAGGCGGATGTGTACCTGGCCATATTCCTCTACGAGCGCGACCCGGGCGAATCGGCGAGGCTCCTTCAAACGCTCAGGGCAGGGCGAAGGTAAGGCAACCGATGAAATGGCGACGCGAGCAGTACCTTGATCTCATGACCTTCGGGCGCGTGGAACGGCCGATGTTTGTGGAACTTTTCGGGCCGCTCGTGGGCCTTGAGGAGGAGTGGCGGCGGCAGGGGGCCGAGACGGACGAACTGGACTTGACGGCCTTCGACTGGGACTTCGTCGAGACGGTCGGGTGCGGCGGGGCGACCGGCCTCCGCGGAGGCGCGGAGCGCCGAACCCTCGAAGAGACCGACGAGTACCGCATCGAGCGCGACCACCTGGGCCGCACCGTCAAGATGTTCAAGCGCGCCTCGACCATCGCCCATCCGCTGGACTTCCCGGTGCATGACATGGATACATGGCTGAAACTAAAGCCGCTGTATGCGTTCAGCGCGGACCGCGTGGACCCGGACGCCGTCGAGGCCGCCCGCAAGGCGCAAGGGCAGGGCGTCCTGGTCGTGGGCGGCATCCCCGGGGCGTTCGATACGCCCCGCCAACTCATGGGCGAAGAGGCGGCCTGCCTGGCGTACTACACGCAGCCGGAACTGATGCACGACATCATAAGCACGGTCTGCGACACGTCCGCGCGGGTGCTTGAGCGGGTGACCGACCGCCTCGCCATCGACCAACTGTCGGTGCACGAGGATTTCGCCGGCAAGTCCGGGCCGCTCGCCGGCCCCAAGCAGATCCGGGAATACTTCCAGCCGTACTTCAGGCGCGTCTGGGACATGGTCCGCAGCCGGGGCGCCCGCATCTTTCAGATGGATAGTGATGGGAACGTCGGGCCGGTCCTGGATGCGCTCATCGAGTGCGGCCTGACTTGCATCTATCCGATGGAACCCGCCGCAGGGATGGACGTGGTCGAGGTCCGCAATCGCCACGGCCGGCGGCTGGCGATGCTCGGCGGCATCGACAAGCACGTCCTCCGGCAGGACAGGGCGGCGATCCGGCGGGAACTAGAATACAAAATGCAGCCGCTGATGAGGGAGGGAGGGATGGTCTTCGGCCTGGACCACCGGATACCGAACGGGACGCCGCTCGATAACTACCGCTATTACGTTGACACCGGCCGCGAGATCCTCGGCCTGCCGCCGCGCCGGCCCGGCCTGAAAGGCTGGCGCCGGATGGCGTTTTGAATCGCCGCACAAATAGCCCACGGTGAATACGCCGTGGACATCAACCCTGCTTGTCATCCTTGGCCCGGAGCGTCCGGACCAGCGAGAATATGAAAAGGCCGAGGATGAGACCCCAACTGGCCGCAAGGAATATCCATCCGCCGGTGGTCATGGCCGGACCTCCTGAGCGTGTCGCGCGCGTCGGCGCCACGCCATCCAGACGAGCACCACCAGGTTCACCAGCAGCGCCGCCAGGAGGAGCCGCGTGCCCAGGAGGTATCCTCGGTTCTCGGGCGGCACATCCTTCATCATTATGACGGCCGGGCCCTGCTGGACCATCCAGAAAACGAGCATGGTGGCCAGGAAAAGCGGCGTCACGTACTTGATGACAAAGCGGTAGGACCGGGGAATGGTGATGTCGGACCCGATATGCAGTTCCGTCCACGCCCGCTCCATCCCGAAGACCCAGGCGAAGAGAATGGTCTCAAGCAGGCCAAAGACCGCCAGGCAGACGTTGACGCCCCAGAAGTCGAGTTCGTCGAGAACGCCCTTGTCGAAGAAGAAAATGACCGCGTGGCAGAGGATGAACGTGTTGAGGCCGAATACCAGGACGGCCTCGCGCCGCGAGAGGTCGAACTCGTCCTCCAGGAAGGCGATGGCCGGCTGCGCCAGCGAGATAGACGATGTAATGCCCGCGATGAAGAGCAGGACGAACCAGGCCAGGCCGAAGAGGCCGCCGGCCGCCATCTTCTGAAATACGAGCGGCATCGTCACGAACCCCAGGTTGAACGTGCCGCTTGAGGCGATCTCGGCGGTGGCGACGGCCCCGAAAAAGGCGAACGCCGCCGGTATCACGATGCTCCCGCCGATGACGACCTCGGCCAACTCGTTGGCGGCGACGGCGGTCAGACCAGACAAGGCCACATCGTCCTTCGGCGTAAGGTAACTGGCGTACGTCAGGATGACGCCGAAGCCGACGCTGAGCGTAAAGAAAATCTGGCCTGCCGCCGCAAGCCAGACCTTGGCGTTGGGCAGCCAGTACGGGATCGACGCGCCGCCGACGTCCCAGTGCCCCAGGTGGCCGAGCATCCCCCAGTTGGGATTCCAGAGGAACCCCAGGCCGTTAACGACGTTGTTCTCGGGCACAGCGGGGTCGGGCGCGCCAAGCGTAAACACGCGGACCATGAGGACCACGCCCAGGACCAGCAAGACAGGCAGGCCGTACTTGCATACGGCCTCAATGCCGCGCTGCACGCCCAGGTATAGCACCACGATGTTGGCGGCGAACGTGACCAGGAAGAACAGGTACGCCGTGCCCAGGCCCGAAAAATATGGGTTGTCGGCCGCGCCTTGGTAGCCCGAAAGGAACACCTTCATGCTTTCCTGAGTTGTGCAGGCATTGTACTGACCCGTAACGGAGAACCAGGCGTAGCCCAGCAGCCACGATTCCACATAGACATAATAGATGTAGATAACCAGCGGGCCGAAGACGCCGATGACGCCGAAGTACTTGATGAACCGGTTCTTGTTCCAGAGGGTGTGGAACATGCCGGGGGCGGTCGAATGCCCGAACCCGCCGCCGAAACGGCCGATCGTCCACTCGATCCACATCAGCGGCAGCCCCAGCAGGAACAGGGCCACGAAGTACGGGATGAGGAACGCCCCGCCGCCGTTCTGCGCGGCCTGGACGGGAAACCGCAGAAAGTTCCCGAGGCCGATGGCGCTGCCGGCCACCGCCATGATGACGCCGAGTTTGCTGCCCCACCGTTCGCGTGCCATGATGCGTCCCGCGCGGCCGCCCAGTGTGCATCTCAGCATAATCGCCGGCCGGGAATAGTCAACAACTACGGCGATGCAACCCGACCTTGCCGGGCGCTGCCGGAACTGCTATGCTTCCGCCCTCTAAAGACCGATGCAAGGAGGAACAATGAAGCAGTCGGACCCCAGACGCATTCGGCGGGCCGTCATCTTCGACATGGACGGCGTTCTCATCGACAGTTACCAGGCCCACATGGAGGCGTGGATGCGGCTGGGCGGGCAACTCGGCCGCCCGATCACCGAGCGCGAGTTCATCCCGACCTTCGGCCGCCGCAACAAGGAAATCTTCGGCGCCCTCTGGCCGGATGTGCCCGACGCCGACATCGAGCGACTGGGCGAGACGAAAGAGGCCACCTACCGCGAAATCGTCATGGCGTGCCGCCCCACGATGGACGGGGCCGTGGAACTCCTGGACGCCCTGAAGGCGGCGGGTTTCCTCATCGCCGTCGGGTCGAGCGGACCGCCCGAGAACGTCGAGGTGGGGATGCGGTGCCTCGGGGAAACGCACCTCTTCGACGCGATCGTCACGGGGCGGGATGTGACGCACGGCAAACCCCATCCGGAGGTGTTCCTGAAGGCGGCGGAGAAACTCGGCATCGAGCCGCGGTTCTGCGCGGTGGTTGAGGATTCGCTCGCGGGCCTGGAGGCGGCGGCGCGGGCCGGCATGGCGCCGGTGGGCCTCACGGGGACGTTCGCGCGCGGGCCGCTCTCCGAGAAGGCCGCGCTGGTGGTCGAGTCGCTCAAGGAACTTACGCCCAGGCGGATTGCGGCGCTGATTGACAA